>DAIQPZ010000046.1:9759-17177 GCA_036787065.1 Anaerolineaceae bacterium | reverse complement strand
ATCACAGACTGGATCATAACCAGGGGGATGAAATCGATCACCGGTAGAGGCGCCAGTGCGATCGCCGCCGAGACGGATGCCGAACTCACGATGGAGCGCCACGCCAACTGCCAGCGGTACTCCGGCATTGCCTGCCCCAGGGCTGCCACGATTTCGGGCTCCATTGCTGCGATAGCCACCAATACCTTTGCCAAATTCTTGCCGTCCAGGGCTGCTACAGGGATAACCTGTTCATCCTTCAACCCCAGGCTTGCGGCTGCCTGGTGCAGCGCAGCCGTGAGATCTTTACGCGGCACCAGGTCGATCTTGTTGAACACGACAATGAATGGCTTTTTCAGCCCGGCCAGCTCATGGTAGATTTCCAACTCAGTTTTCTTGATCCCCTGAATGGCATCGAAGACAATAATCAAGAAATCGGCCTCCTCGGCGGCAGTGAATGCCAGATATTTTTCTCGATCGCCAGCCTCTCCGATGGCATCTGCGCCGGGGGTATCCACCACGGTGAAAAGCCCGGCGTCGGCCGCATAGTTATCCCGGGTGGTACCCGGCAGCGGGCTGACCGCCGCCAGGTCGCTGCGGCCGCTGACCATCTGGTTATACAGGGTCGATTTACCCACGTTGCCCGGTCCGACGATGGCCACACGCCGCTTATGTCCAAACGCCTGGCGGAATTGGGCCGTGGAAAGCCGCACCAGCAGCTTGAGCAAATTGGCATCGGAGGGAAAGCCCGAAAGCAGGGTGATGAAGCGGCTCTGCTCATCCGACCCCAATGCCTCCCACAAATTTCGTGCGCTTTCCTGCAGCTCGGGCGGAAAGCGTTTTAAAAAATCATCTAATGTTGCCATAAGACATTCACCCGTTCCTTATAAATTTTTAGTAACTGCTCAGAGCCTCCTGATAATGGCCCGAATTTGAGGTGACTTTTTTTCACGACGGTGACATTTTTTATTTAACCGCTATCAGATCTGGCAGAACACAAAAACCTCGCCAATCATTGCGCTTGATCAATATACGTGAAACTCGCGGAAAATGTGCACAGGAACCGAGCCCAGACTATACCTGGCCATAAAACTATACAACGTCTTCCAGGCACTCCTATAAATGTTATGGAGGGTAGGGCCTATACGACCCAACCCTCCATAACATTTGGTTTTTCTCAAATGATTTAACGCTTCGTTTACCAGCGATAACGGTGTGGGCCAAAATCAGCTTCGTAATATGGCACAATTTCGCGGCCAGGCGGTACGAGCGCGTCGATGCGGGCTCTATCTTCATCTGTCACTTTCACGTCTACGGAGCCCAGGTTATCCTCAAGCTGCTCCATGGTCCGTGGGCCTATGATCGGGCTGGTGATGCCGGGCTGTTGAGCGCACCACGCCAGGGCAAACTGGCTGACGGTACAGCTCTTCTCGCCGGCAATCGTTTCGACCAGTTCCAAAACGTCAAAAGCCCGGTCGGTGAAATGGCGGTCCGCCCATTCATTATTCTCCGAAAAACGTGCGTCCTGTAAGCGGGGCTGGTTGCGTTGATATTTACCAGACAGGAACCCGCCTGCCAACGGTGACCAGGGGATCAGGCCAATCCCGTAGGTGATCGCCATCGGGACCAATTCGCGTTCTATGCGCCGGTCCAATAGGTGATACGGAGGCTGCTCGCTCACAAAGCGGTTGAGCCCCAATTCTTTCGACACCCACAAAGATTCTATGACCTGCCATGCGGCATAGGTACTGGTACCGATAAAACGCACCTTCCCCGAATGTACCAGGTCGTCTAAGGCGCGAAGCGTCTCGTCGATCGGAATAATTGAACTCGGCCGGTGGATCTGGTAGAGATCGATATAATCTGTTTGCAGCCGGCGTAAAGAAGCCTCACATTGCTCGATGATGTGCCGGCGGCCGTTATCCGACGCGTTCGGATCGTTGTCATCCATTTTCCCGTGCACCTTTGTCGCCAGGACAATCCGGTTGCGCTTACCGTTACGTTGCAGGGCCTTCCCAACCATCTCTTCACTGAGACCGCGGCTGTAGACGTTCGCGGTATCCAGGAAATTGATCCCGCGGTCAATCGCGCGGTCGATGATATCCATCGATTCGGGCTCTGCCGTCCTGCCGCCAAACATCATACAACCCAGGCATTGGATGCTGACCTGCATCCCGGTTCTGCCTAAACTATGGTATTCCATAAATCCTCCTTATTGCCAACAAAAAAGATCCAAAGTAACTACTCACCGCATTGCTCCGAAACCCAACCTAGAAATAGAGATTCCAGTTTTTTCAATTGACGGTACTGCATGATTTTCTTCACCTTATAAAATTTTTTCTAATAACTGATCATATTTCATTACCCATTCAGGATGGGTCGTCCATTTCACATCTTGATTGTCACCTTTTTTTCTTGGCACGATATGGAAGTGGACGTGAAACACGTCCTGCTGCGCTTCAGATCCAGAACTATTAATGATTTGAACAGCATGGATTCCTAATTTGCTGCTGTATAAGAGTACAAGCTTTTTCACGACCGTCATGACATTAATCAGTTCATCTTCTGGGATGTCAAAAATGTTCTCGTAATGCTGCTTTGGGATCACCAGGGTATGGTATTCATTGACAGGATGGATATCTAAAAAAGCATAAACGCTTTCATCCTCATAAACTTTCCAGGACTTTGCTTTACCTTCTATGATTTTGCAAAATATGCAGTCGACCATTATTCCTCCACATTTTTCGCGAACCGGAATTCATTAATCCACCCAGGGATTAAGCACATGAATACCGGTATTTTCGAAATGGCTGACATTCCTGGTTACCAGAGTGAATTGGTGTTGCTCCGTTGAAGCCGCCAGAAGCGCGTCGATGGCGGAGATAGGTCGGCCGATAATTTCCAACTGGGCAATGATTGATCCCCACAACAGCATGGTATTCGTATCTATGGATAGGATATGGTCACGGAAGCGGACCAACAGATCTTCCCGCAACCAACAATCCAGTCTATCCTTCCTTTGCGAATCGGGCAACCGTTCTATCCCCTTTTTTAACTCACCGATTGCGATCACGCTCAAAAAAACCTGTCCTTCATTGAGCGCATCGATCCATTGAATTACCCGGGGATCAGGTTGGGCAGCGACCAATTCTGAGATGACATTGGTGTCTAAAATGTAGTTCACAGATCAACCTCACGGGGAAAGCTCCGGTCGCGATTAAGGTCTAAATCATCACCTACCAAAGGAGACTGGCGGAAGAAAGTTAACAGGCTGGTCTGAGATTTAGTCAATCGGTTGTATTCTGATTTCGAAAGAATAACAACGACCTCCTCGCCATGCCGGGTAACCATCTGGGGGCCTTCCTTCAAGGCCTTGTTGATCACTTCGCTAAAACGGTTTTTCGCTTCTTGTAATTGCCACACTTTATCGGTCATATCAAACTCCGTCATAAAATCTAGCTAGACTGTCTAGATAATAACTCGTTTGATGGGGAAAGTCAAGGATTATCCGGCCATGTAAGCCACGCTGATCGTTCCCGGACCTGTATGTGATCCCACCACCGGGCTGACTTCGCTCATGATACCTTCGACAGCGTTGAATTGCTGGATTAAACGCGCTTGCAGTGTTTCCGCCTGGTTTTTAACCCCGGCGTGAAAAACGGAAATTCTGACCGGCGTGCGCCCCCCAATCCCTTGCTCTACCAGGCACACCATTTTCTCAATGGCTTTGCGCTGCGAAATCACGCTGCTAACCAATTCTATTTTTCCATCCCTGATTTCCAGAATTGGTTTAATATTAATCGCTGTGCCGATCAGCCGCTTGGCTCCTCCTATCCGCCCCCCCTGGTGTAGATATTTTAAAGTGTCCACTGTAAAATAGACCCCAATTTTTTGATAGGCTGCTAAGGCAACCGCGAGGCATTCTTGAAGGCTAGCCCCTCCGGCTGAAGCCCGCGCCGCTGCTAAAACTTGAAAACCCAGCGCCATGGAAACCAGCCTGGTATCCACAACCTCGATCGAAGCATTCGGGAACTGCTGCCTGGCTTGTATTGCGGATTGATACGTTCCCGAAATCCCACTCGAAATGGGCAGAGTTAATATCTCATAACCATCCGCCAGTAAACGTTCGTACAACTTTTGATAATCATAAACAGGCACCTGGCTTGTCGTAGGTATGCTCGTGCTTGTTTTTAAACGGGAATAAAATTCATCTGCCTGTATATCTACACCATCACGGTAATTTTTACCATCCCAATTCAAAGTCATTGGAATAACAAAAATGGGATATTGAGCCACAATGGCCTTGGGGAGATATGCGCTGCTATCTGTGACTATGGCGATTCTCGACATAATTCGTATTATATCGCAAGAATACCCAACGCCGAATCATCATTGGATGAGACCCCGCGATGGGTTGGACCATTGAGCGTGATATTCATGTGATTACAGTCTACGCCGTACAACTGATCCGGCAGCCACCCTCTATGAATGCGTGGGCATATCTTTATCAATCACGACCGCGGTCCCATAAGCCAGGATCTCGGTGTCACCCCATACATCACTTCGTTGGCGGTGGAAAATGCTGTTCCCAAAAAGTCAGGTTTGAATCGAACCGATCGAGTCTTTCAAGGGTTATAATCGTTTAATTCAGGAAGTTCAATCTGCCTGTTTCAACTGACGATAATCAATGGTGGGAAGGGATTTATTGGTCTTTGATCAGGGGCGCCGGGGTAGGTGAAACCAGGCAGGTGAAGACCCCATATTTACGCTAAACAAATCCTAAAATCCAAAAGTACCTGGAGGAACATATGCTGGAAAAAAGTGATTATTACCGCTTACCCTGGTCGATGAATGACAACCCGATCGCCTGGTTGGAGGTCACTGATATCTGCAACATCCACTGTGATGGCTGTTACCGGCAGACCATGACCGGACATAAGACCCTGGAGCAGGTCAAAGAGGAAGTGCTTTTCTTTAAGCGCTGGCGCAACCCCGATAACGTCTCCATCGCCGGAGGCGAACCGCTCATATACCCATACATCCTTGAGCTGGTAAGATTTATTGCTGACCAGGGCATCAAACCCATCATCCTGACCAACGGGGTCGCCCTGACGCCGGAAAAGCTGCACGCACTGAAACTAGCCGGGCTGGCCGGCTTCACCATGCATATCGACAGCCACCAGAACCGCCCTCACTGGAAAGATAAGACCGAAAAGGACCTGAATGGACTGCGCCAAACGTTCGCCGACATGGTTGCGGCCGAAGGCGGCCTGTACCTGGTGTTCAACGCCACCGTTTATCCCTCTACCTATCCCGAAATCCCGGACATCGTACGCTGGGGGCAAGCCAACATCGATAAAGTACAGGGATTGGTCTTTATTACCTACCGCACTGCTGTGCGATCCGGTAGCGTTGCTACCGATATCCACGATCAGACCGTGGACATGACTAAACTCAGTTACACCAGCGAGGTATTTGACGAGACATTTATCACCGGGCCCGAAGTGTACCAGATCATCCAGGAGACCTACCCTGAATATGAAGCCGCCGGGTACCTGGGCGGGAGTGTCCGGCACGACAGCTACAAATGGTTGATTGGCGCGATGGTCGGCAGCAAGCAGCGTTACTACGGCGCTATCGGTAAAAAGACGATGGAGCTGGCCCAGATCGGGCATCATTTATGGAAAGGCACTTACCTGGCGTACCTGTCGCAAGCCAGGATCGGACGCATTATTTTTGCGTTATCTCCGTTCGATAAGATTCTGGCAAGGGCCCATGCTGCCTGGTGGAAAGATATCCTGCGTCACCCGGGCCGCCTGTTTAACCCGGTCCACATCCAAAGCATCGGCATCATCCAGGCTCCGGACGTCCAACCCGATGGGCGGGCGGATATGTGCGACAGTTGTCCGGATATTACGATCTACGACGGTAAATTCGTCAACTCTTGCCGGATGGACGAATACCGTTTGTTTGGCGGTTTCGTCTCAGTTCTTGAAAAAGAAAATGAAAAGAGCCAGCCGTGACCTCCAAACCTGCTGGACTGGCCAAATCTCTGGGCAGCCTGGTGCAAATATTAAGAGGTAAACCTAGATTACCCGCATCTCTCCAAGACAACCCCCTGTTACAGTTGATCTTAAATCGGCGCAGTGTGCGCCGATTCTTCGATCAAGATATTCCGGAGGATCATTTTGCCGCTATTCTTGAAGCCGGTCGACTGGCGCCATCTACGGTAAACCTGCAGACCTGGTCCTTCGCAATTTTTAAACGAGACCAGTGGCAGGCGCTGTTTGGTCGGTCCATCCCCTTGCACGGCCAACGCGCAGTGATTGTCATTGGTGACACTTACCGAACTCGCCAGGTGTTGGACGTATTCCCTTACAGCCCCTTGGTGGAATATACCATCGCGGTGATGAATGCCTCACTGGCTGCCATGGCCATGAACCTGGCGGCTGAGGCGCTGGGCGTATCGTCGGTTATGCTCTCCGAGACTGGCCGGACTGGACTGCTCGATGCCAACTATTTAAAAGACAAACTGGGACTGCCCGAAAATACTTTTCCCCTGATGACGATCGTGTTGGGTTATGCCCGCGGACCGCGTCCGGTCATGCCACCCAAGCTGCCAGCCGAACAGATTTTCTTTGAAGGGAAATACTGCCAGCCAAGCCCCAAGGTGATGGAAGCCTGGCTGTCGCAAATGCAGGTGGGTTACAAGGCCAGCCACCTGCGCTCTTCCTTTGAGAGCCAGCTTGAGATTTATCGCCGCAAGATCGGCCAGGCCGAGACTGATTTGCACGACATAGTCTTTTACCAAAGAGGGACTTAAGCTATATACAGCTTGTATAAACAACCCCTGTCACCCCCTTGACAACCCTAAAAAGGGTATGATAAACTGTTTCTTAGGAGAAAGTGATTAAATGAGTTCGATGAACAACGTTTTCTATACCATTTTATTAAAAGGTAAATCCGCTATTTCTGACACCGGATTGGATTTACCTTGTCGGAGTGTGCCTGTTCATCGGTAAGCAATAAATAGTCTACCGAAAGCCACGGGAGCACTCCAGCCTCGTGGCTTTTTTATTGTCTTTTGGGTTAATTGGGCAAAAGGGTCACGAGCCAATGGCGCGTGATCCTTTTTATTTTATTTATTCAAGGAGCTGAAGAATGTCTGAAGCAATTATTGTTCATAATTTTTATAAGAAATTTGGCAGTTCCCAACCGCGGCTGCTGCTGCTTGATGAGCCAACCACCGAGCTTGACCCCCGATCCAAGCGGGATGTGCAGGCGTTGGTGCTGGAGATGCGCCAGAAGTCGGGTACCACCATCCTCCTCACGACCCACGATATGGTCGAAGCGGAATTGTTGTGTGACCGCATTGCCATCATGAACGGCGGCAAAGTCATTGCCCTGGATACGCCGCCCAACCTGAAACACACCATCCC
>DAIQPZ010000046.1:8220-9659 GCA_036787065.1 Anaerolineaceae bacterium | reverse complement strand
GAGAAAGACGCCGCAGTCGAATCCACCTGGACCTACCGATTAGAGTATGCACAGTGGCTGCGTGACCGGCCTGCCCGGCCGCTGTCGACCTTTGAACTAAAAAAAATATATGAAGAAGCACTGAAAAAAGCCAGCGAAAACAATAATTCATTCTTTTTCGCAATCCACCTAAAAGCTGGAGATCGCCTGATCGGCTTTTTGCGCATCCCCTGGATCAGTTGGACCACCGGTGTTGCTCCATTGCAGTTGTTCTTCGGCGAAACCAGCGACCTGAACACCTTCGGCCAGGAGGCTCTCGAGCTGACTTTACGCTACACTTTCGACGAGCTTAACTTGCACCACGTGCATGCCACCGTCTCTTCGGGGGACGCCGAAAACATCGCTTTTTATGAAAGAAACGGCTTCAAGCTGGAAGTTCGCCAGCGTGAGGCCATCTATCGCGGCGGGCGCTATTTTGACCGCCTGCTATTCGGCATCCTGCGCATGGAATGGGAAAACAGCCTGGAGGAAGTAACAAAATGACCACTCAAGCTCTCACCGGTCACAAAATCCGCCTGACAGTGGAAGACCCCGAAAAGGATGCTGAACTCTTCGAGCAATGGATCCAGAATTCAGAGTATCAACGCTTGCTCGATAATCAAGCCTCGTTGTTTCCGGCCAAAACGATACGCGAATGGATCGAAAAAGACTGCGACCCTATCTACCTGTTCATCATCCGCACCCTAAACGATGATCGCCCGGTTGGATTTATCCAACTGGGCGAAATCGATTGGGGCGCCCGCAATGGCTGGGTCTCAATTGGTATCGGTCAAAGTGAAGATTGGGGCAAAGGTTTCGGCACCGACGCGATGAAAGTGCTTCTGCGCTTTGCATTTGAGGAATTAAACTTGCATAGGGTGAACCTGAGTGTATTTGAATACAACCCACGCGCTATCCGCTCTTACGAAAAGACCGGTTTCCGCCAAGAAGGCCGCGAGCGCCATGCACTGCACCGCGATGGGAAACGCTGGGATCTGCTCTATATGGGCATTCTCAAAAGTGACTGGGACTCTAAAACATGACCACCGCTATTTACCAAATCCGGGCATCTTATGCCTTTGCGGAATGTAACCTTAACCTGATCAAACGCTATTGGTCTTGGGAGATCGTCTGGTTAGTCTATTCTATCGCCGAAAGCATGTCGGTCAGCTTCATCGGGTTGGGGGTCGGCCAGATTGGCGCCCAGCCAGCCAATATTAACTCGCGCTACCTGGTGCTGTATCTATTGATCGGTACCCTGGTTTGGCGCTACCTGTCAACCATCTTTTACTGGATCACAAGCCTGATCGGCGTGGAACGATGGGAAGTGACCATCGAATATACCCTGATGGCCCCTATCCACCGCATCACCCACATGGCTCCATCTTTTCCGTAGGATACAGCATGATCTTAACCGCGGT
>DAIQPZ010000046.1:0-8120 GCA_036787065.1 Anaerolineaceae bacterium | reverse complement strand
ATCACCCACATGGCTCCATCTTTTCCGTAGGATACAGCATGATCTTAACCGCGGTAATCCTGGCTGCCACTTCGCTGATGTTCAAGATCGACCTGGTCAAGGCCAACCTGCGGGGCGGGGCGCTGTTGCTGTTGGAGGGGAGTTTATCCTTTATCGGCATCGGGGTGATGGCATCGGTCATGCCGCTCTTATTTCCTGAGCGAGGTGAACAGATGACGCACGTCTTCATTCCCCTGGAGCTGTCAGTCTCTGGGGTATATTACCCGATCAATGTGCTCTCAATGGTTTTGCAGAAAATTGCCATCTAAAGCCCTGCCACCTACGTGCTGGAGGTGTGCGTAAGGCGCTGCTCGAAGAGGCGCCCAATGTCCAACTTTGGCCCACCATCTGGCCAGTGCTCTTGATGGGATTGGCACTCATCCCGGCCGGTTTGTGGATGTTCAACCAGGCTGAACGGGGCACCAAACGTTCTGGTCAACTGCACCGCAACGGCTAAAGGCTGGTAAAATGGGGCATTATGTCCGATGCCCCTAACAACTCGCCCCTCGTGATTGGGGTGGTCGCAGATACCCACGTACCCGACCGCCGCGAACGAGTTGACCCGCGTTTGCTGGCCATCTTTGAAAAAGCCGGCGTGTCGATCATTTTACACGCCGGCGACATCAGCACAGCCGAGGTACTGTCGGATCTGAGACGGGTAGCGCCAGTCACCGCCGTGATGGGCAATCGTGATTTTTCCATCCGCGGGTTGCCATTAATCCAGAAGATGAACCTGTTGGGTGTTCCACTCGTGCTCACCCACGGTCATGGCGGGCTGTTAGGTTATATCGCGGGGAAAATAGTTTACCTGACCCGGGGTTATTCTTTTGAACGCTACTGGCGGCCGTTGAAGCGCCAGTTCCCCAAAGCTCAGGTGATTGTCTTCGGCCACACCCACCGGGTGGTGAACGAGGTGATCGATGGCTGCCTGTTTTTCAACCCCGGCGCGGCTTACGAATGTCTTGAAAATGGCCAGCGACCGCACGTCGGACTGCTTACCCTATACCCAAACCGGCGTGTCGATAGCCAGGTAATCGACCTGGACAGCGCCTGAAATACTCACCTTTATCCAACTTTTCCGGTCGAATTAAGGTTGGGTAATGTCAAATATTGGGGGTCGGAAAGGGTACCCATTGCGCGGCCAGAATAAATTCAAGGCCGGGCCCGGGTCAACTTTTTTTTCGATGCGATAGCCTCCAAAGATTTTCTTCTACGGAGGCATAGTAGATAGGGTGTGGGACCATGGACATGTCTTAAGCTTATTGGGCTGGTGAAGTGAAACGCAGCAGGTGATTATTCACCGAGTCGCTCAACCACACATTTCCAGCAGCGTCCACCGCCACACCTGAAGCCTGGCCGATCCCATTCTGATCGGCGCCATAATCACCCCAGGTATGCATGAAATCACCATTCGACTTAAATTCTAGCACGCGGAAAGCCTCGGGATCGGTCACAAAAACGTGACCCTGATTGTCCATCGCGATGTAAGGTTTGTTTTCAATCGATTGACCGTACCAACCCTCGATATTCCAGGAAGTTACCTGGGTAAAGATTTTTCCGGTCGAGTCTGGCGCGAGCACCTGCACGCGCTGGTTCCAGGTATCGGCCACATAGACTTTGCCTTCCTTATCGATGGCGATGCCAACTGGCTCATCAAACTGGCCAGGATCAGCCCCACCACTGCCAAATTGGGTGATGGCGATTCCATTTTCATCAAAAACCGCCACCCGTTTGTTGCCCGTGTCGGTCACGTAAAGGTGTCCCTGGCTGTCAAAGGCAAGCCCGCGCGGACCCCAGAAGGCATCCGGCTTTTCAGCTTGGCCAAAATAGCCCCACATGGTTACGAATTTTCCATCGGCAGTAAATTTTTGGATGCGATTATTCCAGGTGTCGGCCACAAACACCGCGCCATCCGGGCCTACCGCGATCCCCCATGGCTCGTAGAAGGTCCCACCGGGGGCGCTGCCCTTTGTCACGTCAGCGAAGGTGCCCCACTGGTTGATTACCTTACCGCCATCCGCCGATAGGTGCTGGATCCGATTATTCCGCGAATCCGCCACGTACATGGTGCCATCCGGTGCAAACGCCACCTGGCGCGGGGCGTTAAACGCACCAGGACTGTTGCCAGCCACACCTACCGTCAGGCTGGGATTCAAGTTAATCTTACCCTTTGCATACGGATCGGCCTGGGCGGGCTGGGCGGCCGCTGCCACACCATACTTCCACATTTGGGCCACAATATCCTTACGAATGTACAGGCGCATGCGGTTGCCGGGCTGCCAGTTGGCCAGAGTTAGGTTATCCCGTTTTTCTAAGTCAGCATAGGGTTTGTAATTACGGTTGAACCAGATCTGGAAAACAGCGTTTCGCATCCGCGGATCGGTTATGGCATTGCGGACGCGGTCCCAGTTCAGGTCAAAGTAGTCTTGCATAGGCCACCACAGGCGCGTGTAATCAAATTTATAGTAAGCATCGCCTAAAATCGGATCGACTTTGCTGAAGGCGGCTTCACCCACGGCCACAATAGGATAGTTGCGCAGCTCGCGGGTGGGCTTATCGCCAAAATAAACCTTATTAGTGTAATCACGCAGGTACCACCAGTAAGGATAATTGACATCATTATCGTAAGCCACCACGATGTCCTTACCTCCTGTGGTACGGTAAGAGATCTCTTCGATCTGAGCCAGAGCATCTTTTGGACCACGCGCCGCGTGGGCATAGACGAGGAATTCCAGGGCCGTGTCGTAATTGATGTATGCCGCACGGATAGAGGTACGGATGGTGAGCACTGCCAAAAAGGCAAAGAAAATAAACGCCGCCACCCGGCGGATATCGGCTAGCTGCCACTTGTTCAACAGGCGCACCAAAGCATAACCGCTGGCCAGGAAAACCAGGGCGGAGGTGAGGAATATACTTGTGGCTTGGAGTTGTTCAAGGGTCTTACCCAAGAAGGGCGGAGTAGCGCCGAGGAGTGACACCAGACCACCGGACAGACTGATCAGGAACACAGCCGTAAGCAGGGTAACAATCAGGCCGTTGTTTTTACGGATATCGCCCCAATGAGCCGTTTCGATCAGGTAGCCCAGGCCCCATCCAGCCGCCAGGATCATCGGCAGCGCAATGTGGACAGTCAGCCAGGGCATGCGCTCACCCGCCACGCTGAAGGCAGCCAGGCTGGAAAGTGACCAAAAAACCAACAGAGCCAGGGTCGGTACCGGGCGCAGTTGCATAGGCTGGGCTTCTTCATCCGCTTCGCCTTCGGCGCCCTGATCATCCTGCGGATAATCTTGATCCATCTGCGGTTGTCCAAAGTCATCCGCTAAGCCGGTGGCATCCGCTGGGAACTCCGCGGCCATTTCGGTCCTGTCCTCTTTTACATGATCCAGCCAGGCCGCCAGTGGGTTAGGCATGGCCGCGCTGTCTGCTTCAACGGCAAAGGTGGGAGCAGGCCCCTGTACCAACGGCTGACCTTCTTCGAGACCTTGTTGTTCTTCAATCCCTACTGGCGGTGCCTGATCAAACCGTGTAAACGGCAAACCGGGAAAAGCCAACCACAACCGGTGACGTATGCCAATATAGATGGCGAGGATCGTACCGAGTGCCGGTAAAAATTCATAGGTTGGAACCTGGACCAGGAGATAAAAATACAAAGGTTGGCTACCGCGGTAGACAGTCTGCTGCGACATCCAATAACCTAAAGCCGCCACTAGCCCCATCGGAATCCCCAGGCCGTTGGTAAAAAAAGTGCTGTAAAAGACAATAAATATCGTCCAGAAAATGGCCATACTGAGCAGCCATTCACGCGGACGCCACCACAGACCGATGGCAATCGCCACCGCTAACAGCGGGAGGATGAATAAGGCCGTAGTGACCAGGCCAGAATTCGTATAATTGAGTGGATCGATCCCGGCCAGCTTGATGAAGATGGATGCTGAGAGTGGCAGAACAATTGTGCTCTGTAGGATGAGCAGGTCAAAGGCGCGCTCATCGCGGATACGCTCCCAACCCAGGCCTTTCACTAAAAAGTAAATCGCCGCGGCGAGACCCAACATCGCACCTAACAAGCCGATTGGGATCCCGATTTGAGCGATCGGGGTGAAACTACCGATGAGGGATGGGCTTACCGCGGGTGTCGCCGTTGTGGATACGGCCACTGGGACTTTGCCAGTGGCATACATTCCCAGGGCGATCGCCGTAAAAAGGATTAATACCATTAACGCATAAATAAAGTTACGCCAGTAACCCTGGACCTTCCAAGTCTGATGCAGCGCCCGTTCCACAAAGAAACACACCAGGAACAGCATGATTTCGGCTGCAAAGATGTATGACGTGGCTTTATCGATAAAATGCAGGGCGGTGATCAGGGTAAACAGGAACAGGTACCTGGTTTTACCGCTTTCAACATATGCCAGGATAGCAAAAAGCAGAGCGGCTGCCCAAAAGGCAATGTAAATTTCATTGCGTGTATAGCGGCTGTAAAACAACAGATAGGGAGAAATCAAAAGCAGGAAACCAGCCACCAGCGCGCCTACCCGTCCGAGGAAGCGTCGGTAGGCAAAAAGGACAAAGGCGATGATGCCGGTGCCAAACAAAACCGCTGGCATCCGCGCGCTGGTGTCACTGTCACCCAGGACAAAAAACGACAGCGCCATCATGTGGAACTGCAGCGGACCGTGGGTCACCGGGTCATAACGGTACCCGCGTCCCTGGTACAGATCGTAGGCAGGGACGACGTGATTGACTTCGTCGTGACTCATCACGCGCGCGCCGACATCATATAAACGGCTGAATATCGCCAGCGCCAGGATGACCAGGGCGATAAACGTTTCGATGCTCAAGCCGGGCAAGAATTTTAAAAGGGGACGGTCAAGCCAGGTGGGTGATTTTGTTTGAGGTAGCATAGGTTGGACTTTGCATGATGTTTGAGTTTTCTTGCCAGCTCCCCTGTTTTGAGTCCGATCAAGCCATCAAAACCTGTCCCTGGCAATACAATGTATAGTACTGTATCCTGCTCAATCTGGCAAGTATAACTTCAAATCAAGGTTCTTAAGGGTCTCCCGTGGAATGGACCGCGTTTAGGGATATGAGCGCGCGTATGCCTGCTCATTTCCCAAAACTTGGGGATTCGCGACGAAAATTCCCAATGAACCAAATATAAGGTTATCCCACCAATCGCGCGCATTCCATCGAAATATTTATAACGGATTTGATAAAAATGCGGTAGAATATTAATATTAAAGCATGTTAAGAGGTCATGGCTTGTATCTCCGCCTGTGTCTGGTGATCCTGATAAGCGCCGTCGTTCTGTCCGCTTGTAATTTTAGTATTTCACAGCTAACCCCTATGCTCACAACGGTCAGGCCATCTGAAAGCACGCCCGGCTCCAGCCCAACAAAATTGACCGAGATTGCCAGCATGACCCCTACGCGCAGCACGCAGGATTTAATGACAACCACGCCCGATCGGACACGCCTCGCGCAAACCCTCGTCCCCACCGCAAGCAACTATACGCCGGGTTTGTCCAGCAGCACGCCTACCCACTTGCCCAGCCCTTCGGCTACCGCCATCTGCGACCGCGCCTCTCCGGGCATTCCCATCGATATCACCATCCCGGATGACACACGCATGCAGCCGGGACAATCTTTTACCAAGACCTGGCGCCTGATCAATGCCGGCGTCTGTCCCTGGACACGCGACTTCGCCGTGGTCTTCTTCTCGGGAAAAATCCTGGGCGCCCAAAAAGTCAATTATTTCAGCAAACGCGTCGACCCGGGTGATTCAGTGGATATCTCACTGGACATGGTTTCACCGATGAAACCCGGCACTTACCAGAGTAACTGGAAGCTGAACAATTTGCAGAACCAGCTTTTCGGGATCGGCCCCAACGGCGATTCGGCCTTCTGGGTGCGTATCATCGTGGATGAGCCCAACACCGCCACCATGGAACCAACCACCTCCACCCCTATCCCAACTGTCGTCATCGCCACATCGGGCGTGGCTACCTTGAAATTGGGTGATGCGCTGGACCTGGATGCCAACCTCGTCGTCCCGCCCCCGGCGGACATGTTGTTTAATACCAACACCGCGGGGGCGCCCTTGCTCAACCCGCAAGGCACTGCACGATTGAGTGTGTTTGGCGCCAACGTACCCACCAGGGAAGACTGCCAGAACGCCGCCCTCGGACAGGATCCGGTTGATCTGGGACCCATCAGCAGCGGGTTCTTTTTCTGTTATCATACCAGGCAGGACCGGCCCGGTTGGCTGCGCCTGGTTTCAGTAGATAATCAGGTCCACACAGTATCGGTTGAGTTTTTAACCTGGGCGGTGCCTTGAAATCCTATTGTTCAGGTTCTCCAGGATTTGCTGTGGAATGGTCCCCATTTTGGGGGGATTCAACACGGAAATTCCCGAAGAGCCATTTTTCATATCCTTGTGTTTGTTTTGAGGGGAACTATGTATAACCGAACGATCAATTGGGAAGCTTATTTGAACCGTTATGGCTTTAAAGATGAAGTCAGCCGCGGTTTTATCCGCAATAGTGCCCCACCTATCACGGCTTCTATGTTCATCGTGCCAATCAGCACCCTGGCAATGATCGCGTCACCCCAGGAGATCCAATTTGTCTTAACCCACAACCTGGCTGCGGCGACTTATGCCATTGACCCCTTCACGGTGACATTGGAATCCTTGCGATCAAACTTTGACTGGGCCATGGGCTCCATCCTCTGGAAGTTGGAACTGCAGCGAACCGGGCTGCAAGAACTGAGCAGCAGCCTGCGTCCACTCAGCGACCGGGGGCTGGCAGAAACGCGCCGCAAAGCAGAAGCAGCATTCCAGGCTGGTCATTACAGTGAAGCGCTTACCGGATTGTTGGAATGCGAATCCAAAGATTTTCAGGATTTTTCGCTCCATCTGACCATCGGAAATATATATCTATACCACCAGCGCCCGGCCAACCTGGAAAAAGCGCGCGCCTCTTATGTGGTCGCGGCGCGGTATGCTGACCCACGCGCGCCCCGATATGCCTGCCTGGCGCATTTATGGGCTTCTTTCGTCGCTTACCTGCAAAATGACCCTGAATCAGCTATCGATCTGGCACAGCGCGCGATTAATATATCGCCCCAATTTCTCGAAGCGCGTTACAGCCAGGCGCGTTATGCTGCCCTGGCCGGCCAGACCCAGCTGGTATTGGGCAACCTCGAACAGGCCATCCGTGCGGACCGCAATTACGCCATCCGCGCGGTGACCAACAACGACTTTACCAACCTGGCGTCCCAAATTTCCGCTTTGATCGAACAACTGCGCCTGGACGCACGCCAGCAAGGTGAGATAGTGGGACGCAACCTCTACGCCGAAATCGGTCGCAGCCAGATCCCTTCCAGCGACCAAACCGCCAGCCAACGCCTACAAGCCGAGATCACCGAGCGCTGGCGGCAGGACACTTACTTCGGTTACATGGAAGCAGCCGGTAAAACGGTGCGGTATAAAGTTTTCGTCGAGGGGCTGAGCCTGCCGGACCGGGACCGCCTGGGTGCGGAGACCACCGAACTGGTCGAAGCGCTCAAAAAGGACCTGGCGCACGCGCGCTTGACCACGGGACTGACCACTAAATTTCAAGATTTACTCGATGCCTGCGACGCCAATTTACGCCCGCACCTGGCGCCTAAAACGCCCCCTCCCGCCGCTACCGCTACCGCGCCTGACCCAGCTAATGAGATAAAAGACGACCCCGAGGCTGCACCGGTTGAAATTAACCCTGAACCGGCTCCTGCCCAAAGCAGTGCGCCTGAAGATAGTCTCGTTGAACCCGGTGTAGAACAGCCCGGTTCGGGACCTTCTCAACTTATCTCTGCAGCCGAACCCACCGGTGAAACTTCGCTTGCAAGCGAAGCGGAAGAAACTTACCCAGCGCCAGTGGATGAAGAAAAATTATCAGGTGAAAGCGAACCTGAAGTTAGCTCTGAGTCAGACACTACTCGAGCAGTGTCAGCCGAACCCGAGTCAGGGCTGGTTGAACAATCCGTTGATCCTGAGCCGGTATTAGGCGGATCGCCTACACTTGTGGAGCCTATTGAGAGTGT
>DAIQPZ010000164.1:0-6050 GCA_036787065.1 Anaerolineaceae bacterium | reverse complement strand
TCCGCACCCGCAAACACATCAAATTCGGCAACTTCCACCTCATGGCTGAGTAGTTACTGTAAACTTTATTATTTACGTGTTAAAGTTTACGGGCCTGGGCCAGGGTTGGTTAGGCCATAAAACTGTCCTGACGGCCCGGGTGAATAATCCTCTTTATTGGGGTATAATGTCCGGCAGTTGGTCCTTTTACACAGGGAGCGCAGTGGGTGAGTCGTAAACGCTTTGCGGATGAATTGTCTGTTGATGAGTTGCGCCAGTTATTAATTGAAAAACGTCGCTCCGCTCGTCAAGACCGTTTGGATCAATACCGGCGTACGGGGCGAGTTATTTTGGTTAATCCTGAACCACCTCCGGCCAACCTGGAAACACTGCGCACAGCAGAGCCGGTTGGGGCTGGGGCCGGTGAGACGGTGGGCGAGCCGCGTAAAGTGACCCGGCGGAAACGGATTTTTGACCGTCTGCTGCTTTTCGTTGAAATAGTGGCTGTGATTGGCTTAATCGCGGTGTTTCTTAATGGGTTTAATGTTCTGCAAGGGTTAAATAAAGAGGTGGCATCGGCTTTGACATTGCCAACCTTAACCCCAACGCCATTGATCTCCGCGGTTGTGCTGCCTTCCGGCCATACCCCGCCGAACCCTGGTACCGAAACGCGTTTCAACGATGCAGAGATCCCCGAGCATTTACGTCCGCTCGTTCAGACTCTGGCAAATATACCGGCGCCGACCTCCAGCCCGGAATCGGCGGTGGAGATCCAGATTGCCGCGATCGGTTTGGATGCGCCAATCGTGCAAGGGGACGGATGGGAACAGTTGAAAAAAGGGGTTGGGCAGCACATCGGCTCCCCTAATCCAGGGCAAACCGGTAACCTGGTTCTTTCTGCCCACAATGATGTCTTTGGCCAACTTTTCCGTGATCTGGATAAGCTCAAGGTGGGCGACCAGATCATCATTTTTACTCAACAAAAACAGTATATTTACCGGGTGATCAATTTCTCCATTGTCCTGCCGACCCAGGTCGAAGTAATGGCCCAGACTGATCGCCCTGATGTCACTTTAATTTCATGTTATCCTTATCTGGTCGATAAGAAGCGGATTGTGGTAAGCGCGGAATTGCAAAGGTAGGGGATCTGAAATCCAAACTGCTCAGACACGGGTGAAAAAGGCCCGAATTTGAGGTGTTTGCGGGTACTTATCACTCGCAAACACCTCAAATTCGGCAACTTTCATCACATGTCTGAGCAGTTTCCTGAAATCTTTAAATTAGGGTTAAAATTGCTCGGAATCAGAGGCAATGATTACCCGATTTTTTTAGGAGTTGAGACATGAGCAAGAAGCAAAAACGACAGGTTTCACAAAGTGTCAATCAACCGGCCCAGGGCGGAACCGCCACCCCGGTCCGTACGTCGACCCCGGCATCCGCCAGTTACAGCCGCAGAGTGTCCGGCCAGGCTGAATTTAAGCCCGATTATACGCACGTGATCGCCGATTTAAAGCGGATCGGGATGCTGGCAGGTTCGTTTTTTGTCATCTTGATCATACTATCTTTTTTCCTGAAATAAGCAACAGCCGGCTCAATTCAGGCATACGTGAATAAGGTCCCAATATGAGGTGTTTGCGCATGATTCGCACGCGCAAACACCTCATATTGGGTAATTTTCTATAATCTCACTGGATAGGATTTACTTTGGATAGTACAGAGCGCCTGGTGGAAGTGGTTTTAAGTGGTTTGGTTTATGGCGGATCGGCCATGGGGCGTCTGCCAGATGGCCGGGCAGTATTTGTGCCTTATGCTTTACCCGGCGAAAGGGTGCGTGTGCACTTAGTGGAAGAAAAACGGGGACACGCCATGGCTGAATTAATTCAAGTCATCGAGCCATCACCGGATCGGATCACACCTCGCTGCCGGCACTTCACCACTTGCGGCGGCTGCCATTACCAGCATATGTCTTATGCGCGCCAGTTGTCCACTAAGGATGAGATTCTACGCGACCAATTGGAACGGATTGGGGGTATCCAGTCACCCCCCGTCCAGCCCAGCCAGCCTGCGCCGCAAGCGTGGTTCTACCGCAATACGGTGCAATTCCACCTGTCGCCGTCCGGGAAACTCGGTTTTCTGGCGCCCGATTCACAGCATGTGGTTCCAATTCAGGAGTGTTTTCTACCTGAAACCTCATTAAATGAGTTGTGGCCCTTGTTGGATCTGGAACCCGTGCCGGGTTTGAACCGAATAGGGTTGCGCCTTGGGGTAGAAGATAACGCAATGCTGATCCTGGTGGGCAGCGAGGGTCAAACGCCGGAATTCAGTGTTGACCTGCCTATCTCTGCCGTTTATCTGGATGCACAAGGCCCAATCATCCTGGCAGGGGATGACTCCCTGCTGATGGAAGTACATGGTCGCCTTTTTCAGGTATCCCCGGGTTCTTTTTTCCAGATAAATACTCACATGGCGGGTGTTATGGTTGACTATTTGTTAACCCATTTACCCCTGACGCCGGAGATGACCTTATTGGAAGTCTATTGTGGGGTTGGGCTTTTCAGCGCGTTTCTGGCGCCGCGCGTGAAGCGCCTGGTTGGGATTGAACAATCCCATTCAGCATGCCAGGATTTTGGGGTAAATCTGGATGAATTTGAGCATGTCGACTTATATGAGGGCGCTGCAGAAGCCATCATACCCATCTTACCAGGCCATGCGGATGGGGTAGTGGTCGATCCGCCACGCAGCGGCCTGGACAGAAAGACCTTAGAGGCCATTCTGGCTGGTAATCCGGATTGGGTGGCTTACATTTCCTGCGACCCGGCCACTCTGGCGCGCGACCTTCGCCGTTTAACTGCCGCGGGTTACCGGCTTCAAAGCGTCACCCCATTTGATTTGTTCCCCCAAACCTACCATATTGAGAGTATCAGCATTTTGAGCCGGTAACTTACTTCTCACGGCCGATCAGGAACATATCAGGATAAATAGGTCCCTTTAATCCAGGCGTTGGTGTCTGTGAGGTCAACCTGGTCCCCGAGTTGTTTCAGGTAAGGAATCTCATGGTAATTATCCAGATCCACGCTCACCGTCATAATTGGGTCGATCCGGAAATAGGCCTGTCCTAGAGCCTGGGCGCATTGAAAATCGGCTATACCCTCGGAGCCACCCAACATGATGGAAACAAGATGGGGGGCCCATTGCGCTAAGCCCCAACTGGAGTCGAGATTAGGCAAATAATCGAGACTTCGCCCTGTGCCTACGGAAAGCAGTGTGATGGACTGTCCTGGCTCCTTGCCATTCAGCTCATGCATGGCCTGGGCCAGTGCGCACATGCTCGGGTTGTTGGCGACCACGCCTCCATCGATATAACCCTGGTAAATAGGATAATAGGTTGGGGCGGCGCTGGTGCGTAATGCGACATCGACCACGGCTTCTAGCTCGTCAGTACCAGGTCCAGGAAAGTTGTTGAAAAATTTTGGTTTCCATGAGCGGATTTTCCCAACTCCGCTGGCGAGATTATCCAGATCAAAACTGGCCACCAGAACTTTTTTCTTCAAACCGGCCAGTGTGAGGGTATTAAATTGTTCGATTAAAGCCGATTTTAGCGCTTGATTGGCATAATCGGCTTCGATTAACTGATTAATCTCGATGTGTAAGAAATTCTCGAGTGGTGCTTCGGCGAATATTTTATCGCCATTATTTTCGTACAACGCACGCATTTCTGCTGGCGTTTTTCCCGCAGCGAAACCCAGGGCCAAAATCCCGCCAGTTGAAGTGCCGGCAATCAGATCGATAGAATCGAGAAAGCCTGGATTAGCTTGCTCGATCCGTTCCAGCAGCGTGCAAGTCAGTACACCCCGAATCCCTCCTCCATCAAGCGATAAGATGCGATATTTAGCCTGGTTTACCATTTGGAACCTCCCTTGTCGTTTGAGCAATTGGTCAATTTAGATAAAATATATAATGATTAAAGCATACCACTTCGCATAAATATTGCAACCATTAAGTTAATAGGCTATTTAGGATTCTATATGAAAATAGGCCACATTTTGGGGTGTTCGCGGGTGCGAAGCACCCGCGAACACCCCAAAATGCGGGGATATACCACGGCAATTCCTTTAATTATTCCCTTATGGGAACTGATCGTGATCTAATATCGTCAGTATAATAAAGCCACATGACAGGTTCAGGTCCTTTTCGGAGGAGGAGATTATGAAATTTAGAAAATTTATGGTTTATGCTGGAATTATCAGCCTGTTGGGCGTAACCGCTGGCTGCAGTTTACCCGGTCACGGCGCGCCGACCCCCTTTGTATTCCCAACACCTAACCAGACGATGACCGCATTATTCAATTATACCCTGGCCATCCCGCCGACAGCGACACCACCTGCTGTGCAGACGGCTACCAGCCAGCCGGGCCAGGTCGCTTCGGCTACAGCTACCTTGCCCGCGGCTGTGGCAACCGTGACCGGGACTCCCGTCTCTGCGACCACGACGGCCACAAAAATTGCCTCAGCGACCGCTGTTTCAACCCTCGCGACTTCAACCCCGGCGTCCACAACCGCGACACCCACCGGTCCCGTGCAAAATACGGTGGGCTTGTTTGTGTCGACCCCACCAATTTTGAACGGTGATTGGAGTGAATGGAAAGCCATCGAATATCCGGCTAAATTTGTGGTTTTTGTCAACAGCGCCCACCCGGGGTCATCCGACTTGCAGGCGGCGTATCGCGTGGCCTGGGATACCCATTATCTGTACCTGGCTGTGAAAGTTAAAGACGCTGCCTACGTGCAAAATGCCACTGGCAAGGATATTTACAAAGGCGACAGCGTGGAGCTGCTGCTGGATGCCAACCTGGCTGGGGATGTGAGGGTCCAAACTTTAACCAAGGACGATTACCAGTTCGGAATTTCACCCGGTTCGCCCAGCGTTGGGACAGATCCCGAAGCCTATTTATGGTATCCAACCAGTCAAACCGGCTCACGCACCGATGTTAAAATCGGCACTGTCACCCAGGATGGCTATTACCGGGTTGAGGCAGCCATCCCCTGGTCAACCTTTGGCATCACTCCCGCGACCGGGATGCAATTTGGCTTTGCCTTGTCCGTTTCAGATGATGATTCAACCGGTACCGCCCGCCAGGAACGCATGGTTTCCAGCGTACCTAACCGCGATTTTACCGATCCCACAACATGGGGTGTATTGACGCTGACCAAGTGATTCTGCGCCAAGATTAAATAAGACGGACGGCGTAGAGTTAGCCGTCCGTCTTATGATCCTGGTATCACCCGGAAATACCAGGACTTTTCTTCCCTGGACCCTAGAATAGAATGGAAGCTAGTTCAGAGCGATACTGGCGCGTCTGTGGATCGTCATCACCCAATAACTCAAGCAGTCCTAATATGACCAACCGGGCTCCGCCATCGTGGAAGCGTTTATTCTGGCGGAGAATATCCAGCAGACCGTCTAAAGCCGCCAGAATATTTCCCCTGCTAGCCAGTCGAATGCTATTTTTGTAAGCGGCTTCTAATGGCTCTTCCGAATTGGGGATTGCCCCTTTTTCGGATAAGACCAGCGCTTCTGTCAGAGGCCGTAGCATCTCTGCTATATTAAATTCGTGGCTGGCAGGGAAATTACGCAAGATTAATGCTGCCTCGCTGCTAGCCCCCTGACCTAAAAGGCTTTTGGCCAGACCTAATAACCCCCCGGGATGCGCGGGGGCCGTCTCGAGCAACTTTCGAAATGCGCTTTCGGCTGAAACCCATTGATGGAGTTTAAGCAGAGTCATTCCCTTTTCGAGGGATAACTCTGAAGGCGAGGGGGCCAGGTTGCGGATAAAGTCGCGCACACGCGGCTCGGGGAGAGCACCATTAAATTCTGAGATGACCATGCCCTGGTTGAAGGCTTTAATCGCCGGGATATTACGCACACCGAACCGTGACGCTAACTTCGGGTTTTCATCCACATCTATCTTTGCCAGGCGAAACGTCCCCTGGGCTTCGTTGGTCAATTTCTCTAACATGGGGCTCAGGACCTTACAAGGCACACACCATGAAGCCCAGAAATCGACGACGACC
>DAIQPZ010000163.1:0-6073 GCA_036787065.1 Anaerolineaceae bacterium | reverse complement strand
TCATAGAGAACCCCAAGCACCCTTACGTTCAGGAGTTGATCGAATCTATCCCTGTCCCCGACCCCAAGGTTAAATGGGATACTGATATTTCGCTGCCATCTGAGGAAGTCATGCGCATGACCCTCTCCGTCGGCTGCCGTTTTTACCCCCGCTGTCCCAAGCACATGGATATCTGTACCCGCGCTTTCCCGGCAATGGTGAAGGTTGAAGAAGACCACGAAGTGGCCTGTTATCTATACCAATAACTTTAGGAGACCCCACCCGTGACTACATCGCGTGAACGTGTTCTTCAAACTTTAAATTTCCACACGCCCGACCGGCTGCCAAAAGATCTGGGTGGAATGAGATCGACGTGTATCAGCGCTTTTGCTTACCCCAAGCTGGTGGCGGCCCTGGGGTTACCTCCCCGCCTGCCCCTCGTTGAAGATACCGGACAGATGTTGGCTTTACCTGACCTGGACGTGCTGGATGCCCTAGGGATCGACATCATCACCATCCTGGATGGGGTCACCAATGCTTTCGAGCAACCCGGCATGTGGCACGCTTACGATTTCAACGGCCGGCTGCCGGCCCAGGTGCGTTGGCCGAAGAATTTTAAAGCGCAGCCCGACGGCGCCATTTTGCATAAAGGCAAATCACGGATGGTGCCTGACTCATTCGTATTCGACGAGGAGCACGGCGGTCAGCCCCTCGATCTGTCCGCTGACTTACCCAAACTGGATATAAATAAGTTCCGCCATGAGGTGAAGGCTAGGTCAGTGCCCGACAAAAAAATTACGGTTTTACGAGACCTGTGCCACAGGGTGCGCGGCGCCACCGACCGGGCTATCTTCTTCAATGATGGCTCTTTGGGCGCGCCACTCGGGATCGGCGCCTACAGTGGATTAGCTATATTCCCCATTTTATGTATCACAGAACCAGACTACGTCACAGAGCTGCACGAAATCGTCACCGAACAAGCCCTGCAGAACATCCGCGCCCTGCTGCCTGTGATCCGTGATGACGTCGACATCATCATGATGGCGGCGGATGACTGGGGCACCCAGGCTAACCTGATCGCTTCGCCCAGGGTCTACCGGAACTTATTCTTGCCTTATTACAAACGCATCAACGACGAATGCCACCGGATCGCACCACAAGTCAAATTGTTCTTGCATTCGTGTGGCGCAATTTACGATCTGATCGACCCGGTGATCGAAAGCGGGTTCGATATTCTCAACCCTGTGCAGTGGTCTGCCGGACGGCATACCTATCAAGAGTGGAAAGACGAGGCCAGAGGGCGGATTGCTCTGTGGGGAGGCGGGGTCAATGCTCAGGCCACCCTACCGCTTGGGTCGGTAGAAGACGTACGGCGAGAGGTGTCCGAAGTGACGACGTATCTGCAGAAGGATGGCGGTTACGTGTTCTGCAACATCCATAACATCCTGGCCGAGATTCCCCCGGAAAAAGTGATCGCGATGTACCAGGCAGCCGGATTGCCAGCCTGATGACGGAGGCATCGCGCAGGGGGTCATCCCAAGCGGCATGACACGTGGAGGCTCTGCGCTCTTACGCGGCGGGTAGGACCCTGTTGCCGTCGAAGGAACGATCGATAGCAGAGAGTATCGGTTTTGTGGGAATTTCCGTGTTGAATTCCATTCTATGGGAAATCCTAAAGAACCGGATGGCGGTAATTGTGTTATAGTGTTATTTAACCCATCATGGCTGTTTCCCCATGGTTGATTATTGAGATATGAAAAAAATATCACTCGTAGTTATTGGCGGTTTGTTATTTGTTCTCTTGATCGCTGGAGGCCTGGTCCTTCTCGTTCACGATACCACCCTGCGTGCTGTTGAACCTCTGCAAAAAGTAAATTCAGATATGCGCACCGAGGTGGCTCAATTTCTTCACCCGACACCGACAATCCTACCCGATCCCATAACAATAATCCATGAAGTGCGCTCCCTGGCCCGCCTGGAAACGATCCAATACTCTGTAGAGAAGGTGATTACAGGTGATTCAGGGCAGAACATTCTCGCGCCCTTGTTCGGTGACCGCCTGCTTTTTGTAGCACATGGAACGGTCATCGCCGGAGTCGATTTAAATAAATTGATGCCTTCAGATTTTTTGCTAGAGAATGGCATCCTTAAAATTCGCCTGCCGGACGCCGAAATTTTCAGCGCCAATCTGGATAATGAAAAATCATACGTTTTCGACCGGCAAACTGGCGTCTTGACCCATGGTAACCCGAACCTCGAGACTCAGGTCCGCAAGGTTGCCGAACAAGAGATATATAAGGTCGCCATCGCAGATGGCATCCTGCTCCAGGCCAGGATCAATGCGGAAAACTATCTTATTCGCCTGCTCAACGACCTTGGCTTCAAGGAAGTGATCTTCATCAACGCTACGCCAACACCCCCTAACGGTACGCCAACACCCCCTCTAGATTAACTGTTTCCAGATAAGCAATCTCCATTGTCACTGCTCAGACGCGCGTGAAAAAAGTTCTCATAATCGGAAACTTTCTTTTCACGACTTTGCAAAAACATTTTGTTTTAACTCAAAGGCGAAATAGAACGCCCTCGTCCTGAAGAAAGGTTTTAATCGACTGGTCAGCGTGTGGGCATTCATCCGCGTTGAGGTGCAGGGTTGGCACGAGATTGGTGGTAATGGTATCGCCAGCCCATACGGTGTAAATCCTGCCAAAGCGTTCAGCCAGGACCGTTTCCAGGACGAGAAGGTCTTCTTTGCGCAAATCACGCGCAGAAACAACCAGGATTAACCCCGCGTTGAGCATCAGGTTGGCTACCTCGGCCAGGCGGCGAAAATATTCCACCTCGACGTCATCCGGGTCGCTGGCTCCATTTTTAATGTCCGCGTCAATCCCATAGATCAGGTTGGCCATACCAATAAAATAAACGAACTTACCATCCAGAAACAGGCGTTTTTCGAGCGCCTTAGCCACACCTTTACGCAGCCCGTCGGTTTTTGAACCGGTCACCACCACCAGGCATGAGCGCTGGTTGTAGCGTTCAGCCCGCTCTTCTTCGCTGATGGACGCGGATTCCCAATGGATGTTTCGGCGCTGCACCCGGTTACTCAATTTTTCCTGAGGATCGGGCATAATTCCGGTGATGATACCCCCGCCGGAGATTTCATAAGAATCCACGATCACAAACCGGCCCGTTTCTGGGAATTCTGCTGCCAGATCACACGCGATGGGCCGGTCGAGTTTCAAGATACATTCGGCCACTTCGTGCCGCTGCACCTGGGCGCCGTCTTTCTGGCTTAAGTTAGAAGCATCCAATATGCTCAGGATGGCCTCAACCTCCACTTCGGCCTTCGCCGTGTTCAATTTGAACTGGTAGCGTTTATTGATTTCAAGCGGATTTCGCCCCAACCAAAACAGGTTCGTCTTAAGGCGAACGGCTGTCTGTGGGCCGGCCTGGCCTGCCAGCGCGCCCATTTCACCCCGCTTGACATAGATCTGTTCGGTCAACGTAAAACCCGTCGACCAACCTGCCGTGCGTTGCAGAATGGGCTCCCCGGCGTTGAAAGCTTCGATGGTTTGCACGGTCGCATGCTTACCCGAGGGGTAAAAAACAATGTCATCTCCGACGGTCAGTTTTCCCGTCTCAATCTTGCCGGCAATGATCCGGCGGTTATCGTCGCCGCGGGTAAATTTGTAGACATCCTGAACGGGGATGCGCAGAGGTTTTTCATCGGATGGCATCTTCGGTACAAAGGCTTCGATCTGTTCGATCAGGCTGGGACCGGTATACCAGGGCATGTGGGTCGAGTGGCTGGTCAGGTTGTCCCCTAGACGTCCACTAACCGGGATATAGGCGACCGAAGTCACGCCAATTCGGGCAAGAAAACCCGTGTACTCATCGACCACCCGGCGAAAAACGGTTTCGTCGTACCCTATCAGGTCCATCTTGTTGACCAGCACGGCCATCTGGCGGATCCCCAACATGGCGAGAAGGTAACCATGCCGGCGGGAGTTTTCTCGCACGCCTTCCTCCGCGTCGATAACCAGTAACGCCGCCTCAGCCCAGGAGGCGCCTGTGACCATATTTTTAAGAAACTCGATGTGACCGGGTGCATCGATGATGGTGTAATTGCGCCGGGCTGTCTTAAAGAAGCAGCGCGCCACGTCGATGGTAATCCCTTGCGCCTGTTCTTCCTTCAGCGCGTCCAACAAGAATGCATATTCAAAAGGACGAGAAGTCCGGCGGCACTTCTCCTGGATGGCTTCTAGTTTTCCCTGGGGTAATGAACCGGTGTCTGCCAGAAGCCGTCCGACAATCGTGCTTTTGCCATGGTCGACATGGCCAACCACGACCATACTCAATTCATCTCGGTCCGCGGTCAAGGAACCCATCACATGTAACCCCCTTTGCGCAGTTCTTCCAGGCCACCACCATCTTCTTTGTCTTGCTCGCGTCCCGAGCGCTCAGCAATAGCCGAAAGCAGGCCTGTGCGCAGCTCTATCACCACATCACTTACCGTCCGTGACGTCGACTCAATCGGCTTTGTGCACGGCCAGCAGCCGAGAGACCGGTATCTCTTACCGTCGCCTTGATTGAAATATAACGAAACCATGGGGATTGCCTCACGTTCAATGTACTCCCAAATGTTGAGTTCAGTCCAATCCAGCAGAGGATGGATGCGCACGTGGGTGTTGGGAGCGAAATCGGTGTTATGCTGGTTCCAGAATTCAGGGGGTTGGTCAGAAACGTCCCACCGGCTCTTAGCATCTCGGGCAGAAAAATAGCGTTCTTTCGAGCGGCTGCCCTCTTCGTCGGCGCGCAATCCGACGATGACTCCGCTGAAGGGTTCCGGATGAGGATCGATCTGATATTGTTTGAGGTCATGGTTCAAACGCATGCGCGGCCAATCGCCGTTGATGGTATGGACCAGTGCTTCGGTCTTCAGTGACTGGCAACACTGGATCCGTGTGGCGTTGCCATCCGGAAAGGTCTGCTTATTTTGCAGCGCATTGTTATTTTTACCCACGATCATATCGATGCCAAATTCTAATGCCAGACGATCGCGGTAAGCGATCATCTCGGGGATCTTATAAGTCGTATCGATATGGACGAGCGGAAAAGGCACGTGACCCAAAAAGGCTTTACGCGCCAGCCATAGCATGACCGTGCTGTCTTTGCCGATCGACCACAGCATGCACAAACTTTTGAACTGGTTGTAAGCCTCACGCAATAAAAAGATGCTCTTGTTTTCTAAACGGTCCAACTGGTTCATGGAATCAGCCCTCCTCGTTCTTTCTCTGTTTGAGAACGGTCATTCGATTATCAATCTCATCCACCACCCTCGCGGCGCAGGCGCTGATGGGGAGCTTCTCTGTGTTCAATACCAATTCGGGGTTTACAGGCTCCTCGTACTCCTGGTCAATCCCGGTGTAATTTGGAATCTTTCCCGCCAGTGCGCGCTGGTAGTTTCCCTTGGGATCCCGCTGGATGCAAGTCTCCAGGGAGGCCTGGACGTAAACCTCTATAAAGGCGCCCTCAGGGACCAAACTCCTGGCGAATTCGCGCATCGACCGCTGAGGAGAGATAAAACTTGCGAGCAAGATCAGGCCGGCATTCTCGAACAGCCGGGCCACTTCGGCTGCGCGCCGGATATTTTCTTTCCGGCCGGCGGGGGAAAAGCCAAGGTCGGCATTTAACCCCTGGCGCAAGACGTCGCCATCCAGTCGATAGACCGGGATCTGCCGAACAAACAACCTTTTTTCAACCTCAATGGCAATCGTGGTTTTACCCGAGCCCGAAAGGCCGGTCAACCATACCACCAATCCAGGCTGGCGTTTTTGGTTAGAGAGAGAAGGGTCAATTAACATGTTTTAGGTTTTGGGGCAAACCTCATCCCCCAAAAAACAGAGGTTCGGGCCGGGGATGGGGTTTTTTCTACCCAGAATTGAAAATCACAATTCCATAATTTCAATGTGGCTTTATTTTACACCCATGCATATAATGATGTCAGGGAGCGAAAAAAAATGACCCTACACATTCATCATATGGCCTGCGAATATCTCACCAACCCGCTTGGGATCGATGTCATCAAGCCGCGTTT
>DAIQPZ010000162.1:0-6150 GCA_036787065.1 Anaerolineaceae bacterium | reverse complement strand
CATGATCGACGTCCGAGGCCGGCGGTTCGTGCTCGTCACCACGCTGGTGGTCATGCTCATGCCGACCACGACCCTGGGTTTATCACTCATTGGGGTTTATCACCAGTTGGATAAACTTGCTTACCATGAGAGACCATCCGGCGGCCGCGGCTCACCATACCCGGCAGCACCTTGAGCAGGTTGTCCACGTGCGCCGGGATGGTATCGCACCCCAGGGTGACACGTAAAGAACCTAACGCCCAGGATGGCTCAAAGCCGATCGACGTCAAAACTTCCGAAGGCTGCGGATTGCCCGTTTTGCAAGCAGAACCGGACGAGCAAGCAAACCCGGCTGCGTCCAACAGGGTGATCAAGGCATTGCCATCCACCCCATTGAATACAAAGCTGGCATGGTTGGGTAATCGCTGGACCGGGTGTCCGGTCAGTCGCGAATCATCGATAACTTCCAGGATTTCACCAATCAACCGGTCGCGCATAGGGACCAGGCGGACGGCGCGCTGGGTGGCTTCCACCTGAGTTAACCGCAGAGCTTCCGCGAGCCCCACAATATAAGGGATATTTTGTGTGCCAGAGCGCAAACCATTCTCCTGGCTCCCACCCGTTTGGATGGGCTGGATGGGTGTGCCTTTGCGAACATATAAGACGCCCACACCTTTGGGCCCATAGAATTTATGCGATCCGAGCGATAAAAGGTCAATGCAAGCAGCCTGGACGTCAATGGTCAGGTAAGCCGCCGCCTGCACGGCATCGGTATGGAAGGGTATTCCCTGCTGCCGGCAGATAGCTCCAATTTGGGCGACCGGGTTGATCGTCCCGATCTCGTTATTGGCATAGATCACCGATACCAAAGCAGTGTTTGTGCGGATGCGTGCGGCGACCTCACCCGGATCAACCTGTCCAGTATGATCCACGGGCAAATTTTCCACGGTAAAACCAAAGTCCTCGGCAAGCTGTCTGGCAGTCCGGCTGACAGCGGGATGCTCCACCGGCGAGACGAGCAGATGATCTGCGCCTGTCTTTTTTCGCATGGCCAGGGCGACACCGCGTAACGCCAGGTTATCGCTTTCGGTCCCACCGCTGGTAAAAAATATCTCATCCGCCCGGGCATGAATCGCTTCCGCCACCACCTGGCGCGCATTTTCAAGCGCGGACTCGGCTACCTGCCCGAAGACATGGATCGAGGATGGGTTCCCATAGAAGCTTGAAAAATAAGGCGTCATGGCCGCGAGGACTTTTGCGTCTACCGGGGTCGTCGCCGCGTAATCCATATAAATTTTTGTAGAAGTTTCCATTCGGCTTCTCCAATTTGCTTGATTATAGCATGGTCAAAATTCAAGTCCACAGAACGGTACACATGAGTATAATATCTTCATACAGTCAGTTCGATTATAAATTGGTAACTGTTCAGGCCCTTGTGAAAAAGACCCGAATTTGAGGTGTAGGCGCTTACCCGGTAAGCGCAAAACACCTCAAATTCGGCAACTTTCTTCGCATGGCTGAGTAGTCACATAAATTGAATAATTTGTGATGGCACATCTCTTATCGGAGGTATGGATGACTGGCGATTGTTTTTTAGCGATAGACAACGGGACGCAGAGCGTTCGGGCCTTATTGTTTGACCTTAAGGGTAATTTAATTGCCAAAAACAGGGTGATCATCACGCCCTATTACTCCACTTCTCCAGGACTGGCCGAACAGGACCCCGAAGTTTTTTGGGACGCGGTATGCCAGGCATGCCAGGGCTTATGGTCGATGCCGGGTGTAAGAAAAGAAGCCATTGCCGGGGTAGCCTTGACCACACAACGTTCGACTTTGGTCAATCTCGGCAGAGACCTCAAACCGCTCAGGCCTGCCATCGTGTGGCTCGACCAACGCCGCACGTCCGGGCAAAAGCCCGTGGGTGGTTTGTGGGGCCTGCTCTTTCGGCTTTCGGGCATGTCCGGCACGGTGGCTTATCTCCAGGCCGAAGCGGAGGCCAACTGGCTGCGGGTTAACCAACCCGAAATATGGAAAAATACCTACAAATATTTGTTTCTATCCGGCTATCTGACCCATTGTCTGACCGGTGAAATCAAAGATTCGATCGGCTGCCAGGTGGGGTATGTGCCGTTTGATTACAAGGCCCTCAAATGGGCCAAGAAAACAGATTGGAAATGGCAGGCAGTCCCCATGGATCCTTCCATGCTGCCCGAGCTCGTCCAACCCAGCGAAATTCTGGGCACGATCAGCCACTTTGCCGCCGATCAGACCGGCATCCCCGAGGGGCTGCCATTAATCGCCGCGGCCGCGGATAAAGCGTGTGAAATTATCGGAGCCGGCTGCCTCGACCCGACCATTGGGTGCTTGAGCTACGGCACCACAGCGACGATCAACACGACCCACCGTAATTATATCGAGGTCATTCCGCTCATTCCACCCTACCCCTCCGCCGTTCCAGGTGCTTACACCCTTGAAGTTGGGATCTACCGGGGATTCTGGATGGTAAGCTGGTTCAAGGAAGAATTTGGCCTTCACGAGCAGCAATTAGCCAGAGAACTTGGCATCGAGCCCGAATCGCTATTTGAAGAATTGATCAAGGCCGTCCCACCCGGTTCCCAGGGTCTGGTGCTCCAACCGTATTGGTCCCCCGGGCTAAAAGTGCCTGGCCCCGAAGCGAAGGGCGCCATTATTGGTTTTGGCGACGTCCACACCCGCGCGCATTTCTACCAGGCTATCCTCGAGGGCCTGGCATACGCGTTGAGGGAAGGAGCAGAACGGACGGAGCGTCGCAGCCACACCCCCATCAAAGAAATCCGCGTCGCTGGCGGCGGCAGCCAGAGCCAGGTGGCGATGCAGATCACCGCCAACATCTTCGGCCTGCCCGTTTCGCGGCCGCACGTGTACGAGGCCTCGGGTCTGGGCGCCGCGATTAATGCCGCGGTGGGTTTAAAACTTCATCCAAATTTCGAAACGGCCATCGCGGAAATGACCCGGCACGGCGACTCCTTTGAACCCGATCCAAAGGCTCACCAGATCTATGACCAGCTCTACCGCGATGTTTATCTGCAGATGTATAAGCACCTCCAACCGTTGTATAACCGCATTCGCAAGATTACCGGTTATCCATCTTATTAAACGACGATCAGTGAATAGCGCCTGACCGTCTTCTCACGGCTGAGTCATAAGGATTTTTGTAACTGCTAAGTCATGGTAAGAAAGTTGCCGAATTTTGAGTGTTTGCGGGTGCTCCGGACCCGCAAACACTCAAAATTCGGGTCTTTTCACACGGGTCTGAGCAGTTGCAGATTTTTATACTAAAGGATGGGCTCATGAATCATTTAACTCGCCGCCAACTGCTGCGCCTGGTATCTGTCGGCGTTGGCGCACTGTCGATCGAGCAGCTCCTGGCTGCGTGTGGGGAGACCGCTACCCCAACCTCACTGCCCCAACCCCTGGCATCCACACCCACCCAACTCTCCGCCACCGGTACTCTGCCAGCTAATACCGACAATACCCCCATTGAAGCGCCAACACCCACTGAAGCAATGAAAGCGCTAATGACGCCAACGGCATCTTCAAAAAATACCCTGGCTGCGCCTGCCGGAAAAAGCGGCGCCAAATACATGGTAGTAGCCCGGGGAGGTGAACCGGAGGTTCTGGCGCGCCAGGCGTTCGCCGCCCTGGGTGGGATGGAAGCTTTTGTAAAAAAGGGCGCGGATGTGATCATTAAACCCAATATCTGCACCGCCTACCACACCTACGAATATGCCACCACCACCAACCCATGGCTGGTCGCCGCCCTGGTAAAAATGGCGTTAGAGGCCGGGGCCAGGCGGGTGCGCGTGATGGACTCCCCCTTTGGCGGCGAACCCAAAGAAGCTTACGCTATCAGCGGGATTGCCGATCTGGTCGCGAAAGCCGGCGGGACGATGGAGGTCATGTCTAATCTTAAGTTCAAGAAAACGGATATCCCCAAAGGCAAAGCCATGACCAGTTGGGCCATATATGAGGATATCCTCAAGGCCGATGTGTTGATCAACGTTCCCATCGCCAAAGTCCACAGCCTGGCAGGCCTGACCCTGGGTATGAAAAATTTGATGGGCGTTATCCTTTATCGCGAAGATATCCACATGAACCTGGGACAAATGCTGGCGGACCTCGCCAGCCGGATCAACCCGACGGTCACCGTGGTGGATGCCGTGCGCATCCTGGTCGACCACGGGCCAACCGGCGGCTCATTAAACGACGTAAAGAAGCTGGATACCCTCATCGTCTCAAAAGATATCGTCGCCGCGGATACCTATGCCGCCAGCCTGTTTGGCAAGAAGCCTGATGACCTGGACACCATCACCGCGGCGGCTGCCATGGGCCTGGGGTCCAGCGACCTATCATCACTTAATATCGAGGAAATAAACGTTGGCGCCTGATCGCGTTTCACAAAAGGCCGTACACCTTCACTGGAGAACCGCCCGTAAATGGGTCCAGGTTTTGTTCTTTGGCGTGTTTATCCTGTTGTTTATTGGCGCGCGCCGGGGAAGCTGGGCGCCCTGGATCATCAACCTCCCCATGCGGCTGGATCCATTGACCATGTTGGCCAATACCCTCGCCAGCCGGTCCTGGCTGTCGTCGTCACTCCTGGCCTTGCTGACCTTGCTCCTCACAATCATCCTCGGCCGGGTCTGGTGCGGTTGGATCTGCCCATTAGGCAGCCTGTTGGATTTATTCAACTTCCACTCTGGCAAGAAACGGGTTATCAATCCCGCCGAGGGCTGGAGGTTGGTGAAATACAGCCTGCTCGTGGCTGTTTTGACGGCCGCCATCTTTGCCAATTTATCCCTCCTGGTGTTCGACCCAATCACCCTGCTGTGGCGGTCATTATCTGCCAGCCTGTGGCCTGCCCTGGATACCGCGGTCAGTGCGGTTGAGAAAACGCTGTTTGCTATCCCATTCTTGCAAGACCCAATCACCGCTTTCGATGGGGGGATCCGGCCCTTGGTTTTCCCGCAGACACCGGCGCTTTACCGCGATGGCGCTCTTTATGCGCTGGTTTTTTTCGGCATCCTGGGATTAAACGTCTTCACCCCGCGCTTTTGGTGCCGTTATTTATGTCCACTTGGCGCCTTTCTAGGGTTGATCAGCAAGGTCTCTATTTTCCACCGGCAGGTCAATGAATCCTGTAAATCATGCGGCGTGTGTGCCGCGAACTGTCCCACCGCCACCATCGACCCCAACCGCCAATTTGCCAGCGACCCGGGTGAGTGCATTGTGTGCATGGATTGTATTGATGACTGTCCGCGCCAATCCAATACATTTGTAGCCGGTTTTGGCATGGCGAGATGGAACACGTATGACCCTTCTCGCCGCCAGGTGATCGGGCTGATCGGTGCGACCGTGGTTGGAGTGGCTTTAGCGCAATCACCGGTCGATCCGAACCATCCACAGCCCCACCTGATCCAACCCCCCGGCGCTCGCGAAAACGGCCTTCTGGAAAAGTGTATCCGCTGCGGTGAATGCAGCCGCGCCTGCCCGACCAATGCCATCCAACCCGCCACAGGTGAAGCAGGCCTGGTGGGTTTGTGGACGCCAGTGTTAATCACCCGGCTTGGATACTGCGATTATTCATGCAATGCCTGCGGGCAGGTCTGCCCGGTACAGGCGATTCCACCCTTATCTTTGGCCGATAAAAGGACGAAAATCTTAGGGGTGGCCGTGATCGATCAGAACCGGTGCATCGCCTGGGCCCAACACAAACCCTGCATCGTGTGTGAAGAGATGTGCCCGGTCCCCGAAAAGGCCATAACCCTCGAAAAGCCCCCGTCCAGTGATGGGTCCCCCATTCCAGACAAATTACGCGTCCCGCGCGTCCTGACCGATCAATGTATTGGATGTGGTATTTGCGAATATCGATGCCCCGTGGGGGGTGAAGCCGCGATCCGGATCTATTCGGTAAAATGGCATGGTTCACTAGAGGCAAAAGAACTCCTTGACACTCCTGAAACCACTTGACACTTTTTGCCCCTCAGACATGGCTGATTTTATCCCTATTCAGGAACCTACGCCAATTGCTGGCACACAGTAGGGTTCACAGCAGACGAGATTGATTTATAATAAATTCGAGGTAACTGCTCAGACCCGTGTAAAAAGACCCGAATTTTGAGTGTTTGCGGGTGC
>DAIQPZ010000161.1:4676-6151 GCA_036787065.1 Anaerolineaceae bacterium | reverse complement strand
TCGATCTGCCCACGTCTGCTGAGGCGGACCAGACCTATCAGCGGGTGGTCAATGCGGGTGGTACGCCAGTTTATGCCCCGCGGGATGAGCCATGGGGGATGCATTCCGCGATGATCGCCGACCCAGAAGGGAACCTGATTGAAATCGGTTCCTGGAACCGGGGCGCTGGGAGTGCAAGCTGATCGGATAAATATGACTCTTCGTCTCGCAATCCTGGCAGATGTCCATGGAAACCTGCCAGCTTTTGAAGCAGCGCTAAAACACGCTCTCCAACAAAAGCCCGACCTGATCGTCCTTGCCGGAGATATCATCAACGGATCGCCGGATTCAGCCGCATGCTGGCAGCTCGCCCAATCTTTGAACTGCCCTATGCTGCGAGGAAACCACGAACGTTATGCAGCGCATTACGGCACAACCAAAGCTTCACCGGATTGGGTCAATGAACGATTCGCGCCCTTGCACTGGACCGTAGCCCATCTGACAGATGCGGACCGGGCCTCGATGGAAGCGCTTCCTCATCACCTGCGCCTGGCCGAGGCGCCAGGCCTGCTGCTGGTACATGCATCATTGAGGGATGACCATGATACGGTCGAAGCGCACACCACTGAAGAGCGGCTAAACGCCATGTTCCCAAACGTGGCCGAACGGCTGATTGTGCGTGGGCACAACCATCACAGCCGCGTGCGCCTCTGGGAGAAGGGAACCATCGTTACCACCGGGTCGGTTGGTCTGCCCCTGGATGGTGATCCCGAAGCGCAATACTTGCTGTTGGATCAAAGAGAAACTGGTTGGCGGATCCTGCACCAGTTGGTGCCTTACAATTTGGAGGCCGCCATCCAGCGTTTTTTCACCACGGGTTACCTTGAAGCAGCCGGACCAGTTGGCCGTCTTTATCTGCGCGAGGTTGCCACCGCCAGTTATGCCATCGTGCCTTTTTTGCGAACCTACGAACGCTGGTCAAAGATTATGCCATTATCCCTCAGCCAGGGGGTTGAGCGTTTTTTGAATCAATATTGAACCGCACCTGATCAAACCCTGACTCTTTTGACATCGGGGTCGGTCCATGCCATAATGATTACATCGGGAAAAAGGAATAAATGATCACCCTTGCCATTTTTCGAGTCGATCTCGGATGATTTCGTCTATTCCTCAATTCGCGATCATTGGGCAACGCATTATTCGCGCGCGATCGAAAACCAGTTGGACGTGGTCCATCTGCCTTTTATCCATCGGAACACCATTGGACGGGTAACCGCACGCTGGTCAACGGCCCCTGACTCGAATCAGCGCAGCTTACCCGGGGGACCAACTGCTCGAGTTATGGGTGTTCACCGAAACTGATCATGATCAGACACCGGTCAAGCCTTCGGAAATCCCTGACTCACCCCGACATCCATTCTTGCAGTTCCGCTATCCTAACTTATGGCAAAACTGGATTGGTGATGACCTCCGGATCGTAGTGGCGTTTGCCCCGA
>DAIQPZ010000161.1:0-4666 GCA_036787065.1 Anaerolineaceae bacterium | reverse complement strand
CGTTATTATCATAAAGTTAAAACACCCGTGATCCGCCAGATCACCGGCTGGCTCGGCGGCATAGGCAACCTGGTGATTGAACGCCACGACCGGCGGGTGGTCATCACCCACCAACTGCCCCGGTCCGACCTGGGGATCGGTGAGATCCTCATCCCCGGTGATGGGCCAATCAGCACTTATCGCAAGATCCGCCGCGAGTTGATCGAGGCGGCTGGCTGAGCAGTTACGTTTTTTTGAATTTCAGTTTAAGATGAAGGCTACGACCACGCTGGTATAAGGCGGCAGGATGAAACTGGCCCCAAGTGAATACCTGTCCAGGTTCTGGAATGTGCCAGTGAGGCTGGAAATAGTCTTGTCGGCTGCCGTGTCGTTGGTGTATAGCTGTAGCCTGGCTGCGTTATCCGGCGTGTCGCTCTGCGAATGTTTGTCTTTTTGAGAATCTGTCTGCCATTGCGCCAGACCGTAATCCTTGCCAGTCAGAACCACCTGCCAACCAGTATTGAGCGTATGGAAGTAACGGTTGTGGTCCGCCGCGCCAATCAACCCCAGGTTGTCGAGTGCCAGATTGCGCGAATGGTCGTTAACTGAGACAAGCACGTTCCCGCGGTCACAACTGCCAGTAATAAGCCGATTAAGATATGCTTTAAGGGTTTTGGAAAATAGTTCATCCCCCTTTAATTATAGCTTAATCGTCATTATGGATTCCTTTACCGCCGGTTTATAGCCTTCTCACCGCATTATTTTCAACGACCCGGCCATGATCGAGCTCCAGATGGTGGGTAATAGCGGTTGGGGCTTCAGCAGGGTCGTGGGTGACATAAATCAACGTGAGGGGTGTGCTGGCACAGAGCGAGTCGATCAGGGTGGTGAAGGTCTGGCGATGGTCTGCGTCCAATGCCTGGCATGGTTCATCCAGTACCAACAGCGGAGGATGTTTGACCAGTGCCCTGGCCAACAGGGTGAGACGCTTCTGGCCGTTCGAAAGGCTTGTAAATGGGTAGTTGACCTGTTCAAGCAGGTCGAAGGCTTCCAGCCAACTATATGCGGTCTTTTTTTGCTCATGGGTAGGGCGCCGGTACAGCCCGACAGAGTCGAAGAAGCCCGAAATGGCTACCTGCAGACATGTGAATGGCGGCCGGTCGAGTGACGGATGGGCATAAAAGGCCTGCAGTTCGGGTGAGACATAACCGATGGCCCGTTTTATTTCCCAGATGCTGTCTCCTGTACCGCGCCGCTGACCGAAGAGGGATATCGGGTTGGCGTAAGCTTGTGGATTATCGCCCATCACCAGACTGAGCAGGGTCGATTTTCCGGCGCCGTTGGGACCGCTGAGCAGCCAACGTTCCCCTTGACGGACCTGCCAGTGAATTGCGTCGAGGATGCGGTTATCGCCATAGGTGACTGTGACATTTTGCATCTCAACCACAACCGCGGAGTAAAAGGCGGTATTTTGCACCAGGTCGTCCGCGTAACTCGCTGCCGCGGAGGCCAGGGCGGGAGGCGTGCTTTTGTAGCTACTTCCGATGGATTGGATAGCGATGGTCGGGTCATTGGACCCAAACAAGGCGGCCAGCGCCGCTGGAGCCATTCCCCCTGCGCGGGGACCGGTAAATAAAATGTGCCCGTCTCTGACGTCGAGGATGCGCCCTATGCTGGCGGGAACGTCTTCTGGGTGGCTGGTGAAGAAGAGTACCTGCGGCTCACCGTGCGCGATCAGCGTCTCTACCGTCGTCGCCAGCGCCGCACGCGAGGCTGCGTCCAATCCAGTATAGGGATCATCCAGGATCAACACATTCGGTGAAGCCAGCAGCAATCCAGCTAAAAAGACTTTGCGGGATTCACCGTTAGATAGTTGGTGAACCTGGCGATGGAAGATCGGCTCGATTGCCAGGGATTCGAACAGCAGGCTGTTCAAACCATCGTGAAGGTCGTCTGGGCGACCACTCTGGCCAGCCAGAGGAAATGGACCTGGAATTGGTTGTAGAGAATTGGGACCAGCCCTGGCAAGACTACGCTTACGTATAGCCGTAAGGTAGTCGCCAGCAGTAGGATTCTCTTCGCCTTCCAGGCTTTGCCAGCGCGCCTGGTAATAACTGGCATAATGTTCGACGAAAGCGCCGTGCGTTTCCGCGGAAAAGATGAGGATCTCACCGGGGTGGAGATACGATCGCCCCTCGGGAGTTGTCACCGGATCGAAATAGTATGTGATTTGACCACGCGTTAGAGACCAGCGGCGTGCCATAACCTGTGCCAGAAGCGATTTTCCCGCGCCGGTGGGTCCGAGGATTGCCCAGGCCTCGCCGGCTTCGATCGACCAGTTCGCTCCGTTGAAGAAGGTGTGCCCACTGGCTTGGATTTTAATATCTTTGAGGGTAATCATCATTTAGGATTATATATCAGGATTGATTTTCGATGGTTATTTGCCAGATGCTGATAGAATCTTGCCTTATGAGCCAAGTATTATCCGTCGAATTATTACTTGAAGGTACCGCGCAATTAACTCAACGCGACCCTGACCTGGCTGATGTGGTGGCCCAAATTGGGCCGCCGCCTTTGTGGGCGCGTGAACCGGGTTTTGCCACCTTGATCTATATCATTTTGGAGCAGCAGGTATCGTTGGCTTCAGCCAGGGCAGCTTACAACCGACTGTTGGTATGGCATTTGCCCATGACCCCCGAAGCATTTCTTGAGTTGGATGACACCACCCTAAAAACAATCGGTTTCAGCCGTCAAAAAACCGCTTATGGGCGTTTTCTCGCCCAGGCCCTGCTGGCGGGTGAGCTGGATCTGCCAGGATTGGCCGATCTGACTGACGATGCGGTTCGCCTCGAGTTGGTTAAAATTAAAGGGATCGGTCGGTGGACCGCAGAAATCTACCTGATGGAAGCCTTACTGCGCCCGGATGTTTGGCCCAAGGGAGACCTGGCCCTGGCGGTAGCGGTCAAACGCGTCAAAAGGCTGGCGGTCACCCCTAATCCGGCTGAGTTGGAAATAATCGGTGAGGTCTACCATCCCTGGCGCGCTGTGGCTGCTCGCCTTTTCTGGCACCATTATCTCAGCGCGCCCGGACGAAAATCCACAGGCATCCCCATTGGATCAATTGGGGGATAATTAACCCAACCAGGTTTCTGAAAAGCAGATATGCGCGATGGTCTGTCGGCGCCATGTGTAGACCAGATGGATCAGGCCATCCGGAGTTTGCGCCAGAGCGGGGTAAGAATATTCACCCGGTCCATCCTCCAGCAGGTGCGGGGGCTGCCAGTTTTCCTGCTGCCCGGCGGTGGTCACCGCCAATGGCGTGCGCTGGCTCGCACTCGGGTTATAAGCCAGGATCAGTCGGCCGCTCTGGGTACGCAGGAGATCAATCCCACTATTTGGGTTTGGTAAATGGGTAGGATTGGGCGTTTCCCAGGTTTCTCCATTGTCAGAAGAGGACGTGCGCCAGATCCAGCCGCCTTTCTCGCCTGTGCGCAGGTAAGCCAGCAGGCGCCCATCATCCAGTCGTGCCAGGCTGGGTTGGATGTTGCCCTGTGGTGTGGTGATGGGAGCTGTCAATTTCCAGGTCAAGGCGGCGTCATCTGAAAGCAGCATGCGTGACTGCCAGGTGATCTCGTCGTAGACTGGTAAAATTATGCGTCCTGACAGGCGCATTGGGCGGGCACGGAACAACAGACCGGGATAATCTAGCAGCGGTTGGGGGGCACTCCAGGTATAGCTTCCATCCTGTGAGCGCTGGCAGAAAGGCCTGGCCTGGCGCCATCCGCCTCTGTCTGGGAGGATGACAAAAAACAACACCAAATCTCCATTCCCGAGGGGTAGCAATACTGGCTGGCCTAGCGATAAACCGGGGACCCGGGCAATTACACGGGGATGTGACCAGGTAAGCTCATGATATGTTGCAGCAAAAATGACCACATCTGGGGCGCATTCAGCACTGCCGGCATACCAGGCCGAGATTAATTGACCATCCGGAAGCACAGCCAGGGTAGCGCAGTGTGCCATCGGATGAGCCGTGTCTGGGGAGAAGATAGGTTGTTTAATCAGTATGTTACCTCTTTCTACGTTTAATCTGATCGTGCCGGCAGTTCACCTTTGCCTGCTACAGCGCTTAAGCTGCGTGCGTGTAGGTTGCATGGGTGGACGTGCCAGCGCTTCTCCTGGTTAATGGGCCAGTAACGCAGTGCCAGCCCTTCGGGTGATAGGGCCAATTCTCCACCGGTGATTTCGCAACAATGGGTCACGGCGATTTGGGTATGCAGGCCAGTAGATGCATCAGCACGGAGGGTGAACACTTCCACCCACTGGCGGCTGTTCACCACCAGACCGGTCTCTTCACGAGTCTCCCGCACGGCCGTTTCGGCTGGACTATCACCTGATACAACCCAACCGCGGGGCAGGCGCCAACTACTGCTTCCGACGCGGTCCATGAGTAAAATTTATCCATGGGGATTAAAAATGGCCGCTTCCGCCCCCACCTTGGGCGTAATATGTCCCAGCTCGTTTAAGAAACGCCCACGCAAGGCATCAACCGGTTTATCCAGGTTATCACTATAAACTTGCGCAGCCATCGTTAAGAGGCGTTTGTAACGTTCGCGATCAAAGGGGTCCTGGGTGTAACGCAGACCATTGCGGGCGATGATGCGAAACTCACCTAAGAGGGTAAAAA
>DAIQPZ010000160.1:0-6159 GCA_036787065.1 Anaerolineaceae bacterium | reverse complement strand
TGAGTAGTTACACCCTGACAACCGATTATTCAATATCCGGGGGTTCGACATTCAAAAGAAGCCAATAGCCATTAATCTGCCGGACCACCTCGGCAAAGCCTTCGAAAGAAACCGGCTTGACCAGGTAACTGTTTGCTCCAATATCGTAGGTCAGCGCACGGTCACCTTCTTCTTTGGAGGAGGTGAGGATAATAACCGGGATGCGTTTGATAATGGGGGCAGCCTTGACCTGGCGCAGCACCTCGAACCCATCCACACGTGGCATTTTGAGATCCAGCAGGATGAGGTGCGGCAGGGGGTACTTCTGGCGGTCTGCATGATCACCGCGCCCAAACAGGTAGTCCAGGCCTTCCTGTCCATTCATAGCAATCTGGATGTCATTGGCGATGTGGGCTTCTTTGAAAGCATCCAGGGTTAACTCGATATCCATGCGGTTATCTTCGATGAGAAGAATGCGGGCTGGGCTTGACATCATTTTACTCCTTTGGAATTTGGATCCAGAAGGTGCTCCCAGCACCTTCTGTAGAATCGGCCCTTACCCGGCCACCGAGTAAGTCCACTGATTTTTTGACAATCGCCAGGCCAATCCCGGTCCCGGGATATTCCTCTGTCGAGTGCAGGCGCTGGAAAACGTTGAAGATTTTTTCCAGGTACTCCGCCGGGATACCAATCCCGTTGTCGGCAACCCCAAACAAGTGCTGATCCGCCTCGGCCTGGTAGGTCACCCGGATGACCGGGGGGACCTCCGACCGGTGGTAGGTAAGGGCATTATTGATGATATTGGTGAAGATCTGACCCAGGATCGTCGAATCCGAGATTATCCGAGGCATCACTCCAGCTGCCGGGAGCTCGACAACCGCCTGTGTTTCGGCAATCCGGGGGTACAGGTCTCCGAGGATATGCGCGAACAGGTCATCCAGCGAGACGGTTTGGCGGTGGACGCTTGCGCGCCCGACCCGCGAGTACTGCAACAAATCATCGATCAGCACGCCCATCCGGGTGCTGGCCTCCACGACATTCTCCAGGTAATGCTGGCCTTCGCCATCCAGGTTTTCTTTGTGGCGGCGGACGAGGATCTGAGCAAACCCGTTGATGGCGCGCAGTGGCGCGCGCAGGTCATGCGAAACTGAATACGAGAAGGATTCGAGATCCTTGTTCGCCTTTTCCAACTGGGAAGTACGCGCCATCACCCGCTCCTCCAATTCCCCTGCTGTGAGACGCGCCTCCCCGTAGAGCTTGGCGTTTTGGACCGCGATGGCCATCTGGTCAGCGAGCGTCTGGAGCAGCTCCAGGTCACTTTGCTGGTATGCTTTCGGATGCCGGCTGGCAAGGGTGAGCATACCAGTGACCTCCCCCTGGAGGATGAGCGGCAAGAGAACCCGGCTCTGTAGACCTTCCTTGTGCAGCCCCTCGTGTTCCGACCATTCGGTCTTCTCGCCCAGGGTTTCCTCGAGATACGCCTTCTGGTGCTGAACTACCCACCCAAAAGCAGTTCCCTTAATGGGGTACCACACGGTTGGCTTGAAGGCCGGTTTTCCCCTGGTCCACTGCCGGATGATTTGCCAATTTTCGCAAGCCTGATCCAGCATAACAATCGAGGTGCGGTCAAACTCCACCAGCTCTTTCATCTCGACCACAAATGCATCGTACACCTTGCCGATATCCAGGCTGGAGGAGATGACTTGGTCCAGCCGGTTGATGACTGCCAACCGCCGTGAATACTGGAGGAGGGCATTTTCGGACCGCTTGCGTTCGGTGATATCCCGCACGATCCCTTGAAAGCGACCATCTGCCAGCATCTTTCCGCTGATTTCGACCGGAAGGAGGGAGCCGTCTTTACAGATCAGGCGGCGTTCTGAAATAATCAGTTTTCCGGCGCGGAGATCATCCAGCCGAATCGCATTTTGTCGCTTCTCTTCGGCGGGGACAAGGTCATTGAGGTTTTTTCCAAGAAGTTCTTCCAGCGAATAACCAAGCATCGCGCAGCCCCTGGAGTTGACCGCAACGTACTTTCCACTCCCATCACTGATAAAAATCCCATCGGCGGCCTGCTCGATCAGCTCACGATATTGCTCTTCGCTGCGTCTCACCGCCTCTTCCGCGTGCTTGCGATCGGTGATGTCACGCGAGACGCCCATTACTGCGTTGACTTCACCCGCATCGTTTCGCAAAGGAACCAGTTGAGTATCCAGCCATAACTGACCACCCGGGAAGGCAATCGAGCTTTCTGATGTAAGCGGCTGAGCGGATTTTAAGACCTGCTGCAAACCAGGCGCCTGGTTCTCAGCGATACCGGGTGGAAACAGTTCCGTCCGTGTTTTCCCGATCACCTGTTCGGGTGTTTTACCAAACTGCCTGGCGCCCAGATTGTTGACATATTGCACGGTGTCCTGCCGGTCGATGACAAAGATCATGTCGGGGGAGGTTTCCGATAGAATTCGGTAACGCTCCTCGCTTGCGCGAAGTTCAGATGTGCGCTCTTCCACGCGACGTTCCAGGTCGGTTGCCCAATTGCGTAATTGGGTTTCCTTTTCGCCGATAGCAGCCGCCATTTCGTTGAAAGAGATACCCAGTTTTCCGATCTCATCCCCCGACTTGGCCTCGATACGGTGATCCAGGTTGCCCAGGCCAATCTGTTCGGCGCCCTGAACCAGGTGGCGAACGGGCCTGGTGATGGTGCGTGACAGGCCGAACGCCACAATTGAACCGATCAGAAAAACCAGGCCACCGGTGAGCGCCATGGTGGAAGCGAGCGTACGCGCAGGTGCGAGCGCTTCATCCTGGTCTATTTTTGTGATCAGGCAAAGTTGGCGCTCAGGCAGCCAGCGGTAAACAATGAAGGCCGGCACATCACGATAATCCGGTGCGGCGACCACGCCGCTGATATGGACCAGGCAGCGATCGATGGCTTCGGTGTGAATGCCGCGCTGCAGGACTGCCGGATCAGTGATTAAGCGTGGCTGCGTTACGAACAAATTCGAGGTATTAACGAGGAAAGTGTCATCCGTTTGATGCAGGCCGCTTCGGCGCAGAATGATGGCATCCATTTCGCCCATGTTGAGGGGACCCGCCAGGACAGCGACCACCCGTCCATCGGGCGATAGAACCGGCGCGGCCGCCGTCATGCTGGGACCTTGGCGCGAGTTGTAATACGGATTCTGGACATAAGCAGCCTGCAACCCGTTGATGAAGTAAGGTTGTTCTTCCCTGAATTTACCCTCTTCAATGGCATCCGTCGCGGCAATGACGCGGCCGGTGGCCGCATCGATCACTTCCATGGCAAGAAACCGGTGCCCCTCACCGACCCAATTCTTCAAATCGGCCACCAGGTCGGCGTGGGCGCGCCCGGCGTCCGAAGAACCTGGAGCAGCAGCGATAAGCACCTTAACGGCCTCCCGCAAATGAGCCTGGTTGGCAATGTCGCCGATACTATTCTGCCGGTCGGCGACCCAGTTATTCAGAGCGGCCTGCTTCTCTATGGCAGTCGTCAGTAATTCGGAGACGGTCGCGGCTTCCAGGGCGGCACGTCCGTTATTGTAGGCCGGTATACCCAACCCGACCAATACCGCCCCGGCAAATAGAATAAAAATCAGGGTGAGTTTGAGTGTGATTCCTAATTTTTTCATCAGGCTTCCTCATTAAGATTTTGAGTGTCTCTCACCGGGGACGGCTTCAGACCAGACGATGGGCGATCAACCCGCGGGAAATTTTTCTTTCTTTGGAACAGGAACCACCCTAGAAATAACAAACTCACCAGAAGCAGGCCACCCGGCACCCAGACTTCCAATGCCAGGATGCGGAGGCGGGTGGCGCGCGCCAGTGCGATTTGGGTGGACCGCGTCTCGGGTATATAACGCTCCTTCCATTGGTTGAAATCGGCCAGCCGCGCGCCTGTGGAAGGATCAACAAAGGAACTCACGCCGCCGTCCGTGTAATCCACCACGAACCCCGAAACCGGCTCGACCCAGATTGTTCCTTCTCCGTCTGTATGGACAAGGTAATGTTCGGGCACATCCGGCAGGTAGCTATAACCGGCGGTTTCATCCATTCCGGATGCTTTAAAAGAGAAGACATAAACCTGTAATCCATCTATTATTTCAGTCCGATCGAATTTGGCCTGGCGCAGGCCGACAAACATTGGGTCCCAAATTGGATAGCCAACAGGCTGCATATGCGGCGGAAAAAGGTACTGGCCAGTACGATTATCACTGCCATAACCGGTTAGGTTCAGACGCGTACGACGATCAACGCCGTACAGGCTGGTGATCTCGAAATTTACCGCGCCGGATGCATAGTATACATGCAAGGCGCCTTCGATCATGGCGGTTTGGTTGGAGGTTGTAATGGTCTGGTCCATGCGCTGCGTATTCAGCGTGCTCGCCTGCCATTCGCCAGTGGGCGAACCGCGGAATTTATCCTCTTCTGACAGTTTTAATTCATTGGCGTAATCCACCGGTAGAAGCTCCGAAACCGGCGCGACCCAATAGCGCAGCAAGGCAGCCAGGAGCAGAAAAGCCAGAGCGATGAAGCTATGTGGGCTCATGAACTTCATTTGACTATCTTCTCAAGGAACTGCATCGTATACACCTGGGTTACATCGAGAGGAGCAGTCAGCAATCCCTGCTCGCGCAGTGTTTTCTCCATGCTCGACCAGATTTCCGGCTTCATCCAGCCGATGTGGTCTTCGCCGGTGTTGATGAGAGGGATGGAGGCAATCATCATCTGGTGTTGAACTTCAAGGGTCGGATCTTTTGCGTAGTGCAGGCTGATTTGTGACGCTTCATCCGGGTTCTCGATTGCATACTGGTGTCCCTTAATGGTTGCCTGTAAAAATCTTAAGGCAAGGTCCGGGTTGTCAGCAATCATTTGATCCGTGGTAAAGAGGGTGTCTGCGTAAAAGTGGATGCCGTAATCTTCCGCCCAGATCAGGTTTGCGTCCGGGCGCTGTTTGAGAATGGCGATCAGAGACCCGGCGGCAATCGCGGGGGTAGCATCAATCTGGCCATTATAAAATGGCTGGAGATCATAAGAATAAGGCGTGATGTTTACTTTATTGATATCAAGGTTTAACCTGGACATCATCGCCGTGAACTGCATCAGGCCATCCGTGCCGCCAATATTTATCGTTCGTCCTATCAGGTCCGCGGGCTTGGTAATCCCAGATTCTGGAAGAGTCACCACCACAAAAGGATTTCTCCTGTAAATTGTCGCGATGGCTTTTACTGGCTTGCTCTCATCCCGGGCAAGAATGATTTTTTCAGCGCCAATGATCCCAAATTGGGCCTGCCCGCTGGTCACTTCGCCCATGATGTTGATCCCAACCCCCCCAGGGGCTAATTTAATATTAATAGCTTCATCTTTATAATATCCTTTATCAGCCGCGACATAGAACCCGGCAAATTGGGCCTGATTCACCCATTTGAGCTGCACTGTCAACGCTATGGGCGCAGCAGCGCTTTTGGGTGAACAAGCGGTTAGAGGGGATATTAAAATCAAAATGAAGAGAAAATAATGGGAAAGGGTTTTCATTTGCCGTAAATCCCCTGCAGGAACTGCATCGTATAACCCTGCGTTACGTCCACCGAGGCGGTCAGCACGCCCTGTTCACTCAAAGTTTTCTCCATGCCCGCCCATATTTCTGGCTTCATCCAGCCAATATGGTCTTCGCCGGTGTTGACGAGCGGCAGGCTGGCATTCATCTTACTGTTTTCGAGGCCGGCGTCGGCGTCGGGTTTATATTTCACCACCATCGCTCCAATTTCCGCCGGGTGCTCAACGGCATACGTCCAGCCCTTGAGTGTTGCTCGGACGAAGCGCAGCACCCGATCAGGTTGGGCGACAATCAGTTTATCCGTGGTAAACAGGGTATCTCCGTAATTGTGAATGCCATAATCGTCGGGATAGATAATGTTGATCTTGTGCCCGGCCGCCCGCAAGGTCAGGACTTCGTTGTTGAGAAACACCATCCGTACCTGGGCCTGACCTGAGTAGAAATCCGCCAGGTTAGGCGTCGATATCACCGTGGTGTATTCGCCAGGTTGTATGCCGATGTGTTTCATCATCGTGTCGAGTATAGCGATACCCCCACTACCCACCGAGATGGTCTTCCCCACAAAATCCTGGGGGCGGGAAATGCCAGACTCGGCCATGGTAATATAG
>DAIQPZ010000045.1:0-17477 GCA_036787065.1 Anaerolineaceae bacterium | reverse complement strand
TGAAAGAAAAAGCGGTTGAATTCATCTAACTTTCACACCTCTCGCATGTTAAAATCGAAGTAGATAAGACAGCAGCAGCGAAGAGGGACTTAATTGTGATCAATAAAATTGATTTTGCGGCCAGGAATCTGACGACCAAGAGACCATATAACCCACTTTCATTTTCAATTCTTGTGTGAGCTTGATTGTTTACCGCAGTCAACTCGTCAGGCCCTTTCCAGTTTTACCCGGTGGACCCCCTCGGGCATTTCAAGAAATGAAACCAATAACCCCCTTGCATTTTTTATAATCCCCTGGTAAACTATTTGGAATAAGCGCCTGGGTGCCCCCCTCACCCAGGCGCTTATTCCTTTAACACCCCTATCAGTCTATTAAATAATACGCGGGCTTTCAGAGACTATCTCTGAAAGCCCGCGTTTTTTTTAGTGAAAACCGTTCAGTCCAAGGTGCTGTCGGAATCTTCTTCGTCGTTTTGATCGACCAGGCGCTCTTGCGTTTCGCGCCGGATCCATAATACCAGGACCTGGCCATCTTCGGTTGCCATTGAACGCGCTGCCAGGATCGGCGCGCGCTGTTCCAGCCCAATCTCGTTGCGATACTCAAGGAAAACGTTCGATTGGTCGCGCCAGGCACGGTGACAGCGCTCAACCAGGGCATCCCCATTAAATGTGCGCAGGTGGGTAAGCGCTGTATCGTATAAGAAGGGGCTTTCACTCAAGCTTAAAGCCAGGCCATCCTGAACTGGTTCAAAGGTGGGCGGCGGGCCCTCAATAATCGTTATCTTATCGTCCATTTTTACACCTTTATCTGATCATACCACAAAATAAACCCCCTTTATTCGTTAAATGCAGCATAAATTTTGGTTAAGAACCGCTTAATTCGTGTGATTGATCAGGTATTCTTGAAAAGAACGTAACTGCTCAGCCATGGTAAGAAAGTTGCCGAATTTTGAGTGTTTGCGGGTGCGGAGCACCCGCAAACACTCAAAATTCGGGTCTTTTTCACACGGGTCTGAGCAGTTACAAAAGAACACTTCCTCTCGGGTTAAGCAGTTTCAATGACCAGGCTCGCGCAGGGTACCCGTACCGCCCCGCAGCCGATACCCATAACCACGCACGGTCAGGATCAGCCGCGGATTGGCGGGGTCATCCTCCAGTTTCTGGCGCAAGAGCCAGATATAGCGGCGCACGGTGGTGGAGTCCTCTCCGCGGAAACTGCCCCAAATCTGCTGCACCAGCTCAGTCTCAGAGATGGCGTGACCCTGGTTGTTAGCCAGGAATTCCAGCAGGCGGTATCAGTGGGTGTAAGCGGGATTGGCTCATCCCCGCGCCTCGCCAGGCGTTTATCCACGTCGATCACCAGTTCCCCGATGATTAACAGGTGACGCTCCTGGTTATCCTTAACCCGATTGCGCGCCAGCACCGCCTGGACACGCGCGGTCAACTCGGCAAAACTGAAAGGTTTGGTCACATAATCATCCACACCCAGGCGGAAACCGCGCAGCTTATCCGCCTCATCCGACTTGCCTGTAATCAGGATGATAGGGACGTCCGACATCTCGCGCAAACGGGCTGTCACTTCCCATCCATTCTAATTATTGTATCTGATAACGGGTTTCGCGACAAATACCCACGGGTGAATGCATCCGGATCAACCAGGCGCTTCATCCAGACGCTCGAAAGGTGGGTTGGACTGGGTCAACCGCCGTTTCATGCGACCCGCCCACAGGGTGACACCCTTTAAGCCCACCACCTGCATCTGGCGACGATTGATCACCAAGGCCGTGCTGCTTTCGATACCCACCAACGCCAGGCCCCTGGGTAATAAACTGTGCGCCAATGCCGCCATAGCCGCTGGGATCTCATCAAAATGAGGCAGGATCACCCCGTGGTGTAAGGCATTGAATCCAGTCTGGGTGGCTTGAAAGCTGCGAAAGCCGGCGATACGCTCACCGAAGATCATGGCGCCGGCACTGCAGCCCGCCACTACCCCTCCAACCGCCAAAACTGAGAGGATAGCCGTCCAACAAGGACTTCCTTCCAGAGTGCGGTAAAGGTAATCGGGTTTTCCTCCGGATAAATACACAAAATTGGCCGCGCGAATACGCTGCGCGAGTGCCTCATCTTCTGCCGAAGCGCGGTCGACTACCGGCAGCGCCTCCACCCGGGCTCCCAACCGCCGAAAATGTTCTTCACCCAATTTTGACCAATAATTAATGCGCTCGTCCCCTTCGGTACCCGCGGCGGTCGGCAGGCACACTACTCGTGGTTCAGCCCTGAGCTGAGCCAGCAAAAAACGGTCGAGGGGATCTATTAGTGGGAGATATTCACCACTGCCCACCAATGCCAGCGTACCCGCCTGTATCAAATCGATTTCCGCCAGTCGATTCGTTTTATGAGTTTCGTCTACCACATCGCCACCTTCCAAGATCAATAAACAGCATCTCATTACTACCCAGACTCCTGTTAAAAGACCCGAGTTTGAGGTGTTTGCGGGTGCTTCGCACCCGCAAACACCTCAAACTCGGCAACTTCCTTCGCATGGCTGAGCAGTTACATCATCTCATTAATCAAAGTAAATGTGGTCCTAAATGCGTCATAGGCACATTTTAGACCCACACAAAAAAGCACAACCTGGACTTAATTATCATCCAGATTGTGCCTTTTGATCCGGTCAAGAACGGGTTAATTAGGGAGCAGTCGCATTCCAGAACCAGTTATAGGCAAAGAAACCGCCGGCCGCCGACTCCAAACGGATGGCAATGCGCGACGATCCTTTCAAAGCTGCCGGGATAGTGAATGTTTCACTGAAACTTCCACCCGCGCCAGAGTTGATCGTGGCGACCTGGGTCCCGCCGATCCCAGCGGCGCCAAAAGCGCCCATCAGCACATTGAAATCATAATTCTGGGGGAAATTGGTCGTCTCAATCATTACAATGTCATCCTTTGTAACGGAAGAGATGGAGAAGGATGGGCTGCCGGTATAGACCGGTCCGCCGGTTCCGCCGGACCCACCCACCCCACTACTGCCAGATGCCGCGTTGGCAAACCAATTGTAGGCAAAAAAGCCGCCGGTCTTGCTGGTTAGACGGATCGCGATCAGTTTTGAGCCTTTGAGAGAAGCCGGGATATCGTAGGTCGCTCTAAAGCTGCCACCTGCGCCAGAATTGGTTGTATCTATCACGGTGCCACCGATACCCAACGACCCATATGCGCCCATGGTGACCACAAAATCAAAGTTCTGCGGGAAGTTTTGGGTCAGGATGGTGACTTTTTTGTCCGGATCAACCGCCGTAACCGAAAACGTAGGAATACCGCTGTAGACCTGACCGCCAGTACCCCCAGACCCCACGGTGGTACCTCCACCCTGGTCAGCATTGTTGAACCAGTTGAAGGCATAAAAACCGCCCACGGTACTATCCATACGGATCGCTACGCGCGCCTCAATTTTAAGTGCATCCGGTAGGGTCAATGTGGCCTGGAAGGCGCCGCCTTCGCCCGAATTAACCGTGCCCACATCGGTCCCACCCACACCCAACGTGCCAAATTTACCCATTCGCACGACAAAATCGTAGTTTTTGGGGAAATTGGCCGTCTGAATGGTCACTTTTTTATCCGCGCTCAAGCTGACCACCGAAAAGGTCGGGATGCCTGTATAAACTGGACCGCCGGCGCCGGGAATCACAGTGCTGGTCCCAGCCCCGTTATTGAACCAGTTATAGGCAAAAAAACCGCCTTTGGTGCTGTCGAGGCGGATAGCGATTTGCGCCTGGCCCTTGAGCGAGTCCGGAATGGTGTAAGTGACCTGGAAGCTGCCGCCTGCTGCGGAATTGGTGACGCCGACGTCTTCACCGCCGATCCCGAGCGTACCCATCTTCCCCATGTGGGCCACGAAATCATAATTGGCCGGGAAACTATCGGTTTGAATGGTCACCTTCTGATCAGAGATGACGCTGACGATGCTAAACGTAGGGGCGCCGGCCCATGCACGCACCCCATACACAGTCACTGGAATGGCCAATGTAACGACCAGAACCAGTGCGACAAGCATAAAAAGTGACTTTTTCATAGAAACTCCTGTTTTAGTTTCAAACCACCCGGTTGTTATGCTGATTTCAGGGTTATTCAACAATATATAAAAGACGAAGCGGACAGCATATTGGTTCCCGCATTCATATTCTATTAATAATCATATATTAAATCTAAATTAAATCAAGTCATAACCAGAGTCTTTTTGTAACTGCTCAGGCTCGTGTGAAAAAGACCCGAATTCGAGGTGTTTGCGTGTGCTTCGCACCCGCAAACACCTCGAATTCGGAAACTTCCTTCCCTCGGTTGAGCAGTTACAAAAAATCAAGAGCCCAATTGATTAAAGCGCCTTAAGAAATGGCGCTAATAACTTTACGGCATTCCGGTGGCATATATTATGAATATCTTCATCACTCAGGTGAGCAGAGAGCAAGACACCGACGGCGTGATGGGGATCGAACCAGGGCAAATCAGTGCCAAAAAGCATGCGCTCAGAACCAGCTTCAGCAGCAAACTTTTCGATGGCGCCGCGATCGTCAAAAACAGCGGTTAACTCCAGGTAAAGGTTTGGAAAATCATGGGCCAGCAAGACGGCTGCATTCCAATCACCATGACAGGAATGACCCAGCAGGAAGCGCACGTCTGGATAACGTTCAGCCAACTGACGCACCTGTTCGGCGCCATCATATGGGCTTCCACCCCAGGTATGCATCAGCACCAGCAGCCGGTTCTGGCTGGCATAGTCCAGTGCAGGGCGGTAGCGTGGGTCGGTGATAGCCACCTTATGATAATCTGGCAGGAACTTGAATCCCACGAATACATCTTTATGTTGTTCAAAATTGGCCAGGTCAGCCGCTGCCAGGTCGGGATAGTTAGGGTTGATCACGCAATAAGCCCGGAGCCGGTCAGGATATTGGTGGACGGCTTCGATACTCGGACGATTTCCAATATCGGGTGACATTAATGCATGGTGGTGGGAAAAAACCAGCAGCTTCACGCCGCATTCATCCATTGTTCCGATCATTTGAACGGCATTTCCTCGTGGGAAGTAAATCGCCCCCCATGTGCCCATATGTCCATGCATATCATAAATCGGGCAGGATTCTGACCTCCCCTTTTCCCAGAATTCCTTTGCCAGATCTGTAGTCCCAATCACGCTCGCACCTCCTGTATAATCCGTTCAAGGTTTCCACCCGCAATGGCGGTGCGGGCAATTTCGGAGATGCGCGCATGCTGGATCGCCAGCATCATTCCCCCAAAATGGCAGCGAGGAAAACCACTGCCATAAAGCATCCGGTCAGGACCATAATCAGATACAAATGCTTCAATACCGCCATCCAGCAGATAATTGGACGTATCGATGTAAACGTGGGGATAACGTTCAATTAAAGGTCGGAAACGCCTGTCCTCCCCCCAACAACCGTGGTCGCAAATCACACACACCAGATCAGGGAACTCTTCAAGTAAAGAATAGACAATCGCCCAATCGCAGCCGTGCTCAACGGAGAGGAAGAGGGGAATACGATGGGAGACCATGGGCTCAATCCACCAACCCATCGCCACACGGTTGAGAAAGAAATGGTGGTCGAGAGGAAATGCGCGGATGGCGACTATCCGCCCCCGAGACATCGACTCCAGGAGATCGTCAAAAGGTGGAAACTCCTTCGCCTGGTTGGGCAATGCAGCCAGGCAGCCATATAAACGGGGATGAAGTTGGATTGCCTCGATGAGCAAGTCGTTACCCGCTTTGGGAGAAGCGTCAAGCTGTGCCGCATGCCAGACCAGTGCTTTTTCTACCCCACAATAATCCATCTCAGCCAGGATATCCGCCGCGCCAGGCGCGGGCGGATATATTTCCCGCCGAGCAGGGCGACCCATAAAGGCATTACAATCAAAATAAACCATCGGTTCACTCCTTGTCAAAGCCCGTCAGTTATCCATGAACGAGGCTTGAATTCGAGGACTATCTATATAATATCCATTTGTGCCACCTGGGTCAAACATTTGCTGGACTTTAGGAGTTACCATGGCAAATTCCTTATCGAACCGATTTTGACTCGTTCCTCGAACCTTCAGCCAGGACACTATTCGACTATAATCTATTCTGTATGTTGAGCTTATCCATTATCATCCCTGCTTATAATGAAGCTGGAGCCATCCGTGCTGGCAAGCTGGACAGTGTCGCCGCCTGGATTGCCACTCAAACCACCCCCACAGAGTTGATCGTGGTGGACGACGGCAGCCAGGATGAGACCGCCACCCTCGCCACCGCGGGCCTGGCGAGGGTGATCCAGATCGCTCACGCCGGCAAGGCATACGCTGTGATGACCGGCATCCAGCAGTCCCAAGGGGATGTGGTGTTGTTCACTGATATGGACCAGGCCACACCGATCGGAGATGCCGCCAAACTGATGGCGCTGGCCGCGCAAGGCTTCGATGTGATCATCGGCAGCCGCGGTCTGGCACGTCCTGGCGCGCCGGTCGGGCGCTACATCTTGAGTTGGTCACAGATGGCTTTACGCCGTCTCCTGCTGGGGCTGGCCATCCAGGATACCCAATGCGGCTTCAAAGCTTTTACCCGCACCGCGGCTTTAGACATCCTCAGCCATCTACAGGTCTACCATCCCGGCCAGCCGCGCACAATCCAGGGACCCAGTGTTACCAGCGGTTTCGACACAGAGTTCTTATTTGTCGCTCGCCAGTTAGGCTACAAAATCGAGGAAGTACCGGTGACATGGAATTACCAACAAACCCGGCGTGTGCACCTGCTCCGAGATGCCTGGCGCGGCACGTTCGACTTACTAAGCATCCTGGGTGGCAGACTCCAGGGCAAATACTCTCACGACACCAAAAATTATACCCGGACTGCGGGTTCTCAGAAATAAACGAAGGAGGCTTCCCATCCAACGCATCGCGATTCTCACCGGTGGTGGAGATGCACCCGGCCTCAACGCCGTCATCCGCGCTGCGGTTAAGACGGCGATCAACACCTACCACGTTGAGGTATTGGGTGTAAGAGATGGTTTCGACGGCTTCCTTTCACCAGAGGGGGTCTTTTCCCTCGACCTGGCCACGGTACGTGGCATTCTGCCCCGCGGAGGCACCATCCTGGGGACCGCAAACCGCGGTAACCCATTTGCGCGCAAGACTGTGCGGGATGGACAGACCGTGATTGAAGACGTTTCCGAGCGAACTATTGCCAGTCTTAAAGCGCTCAACCTGGACGTGCTGGTCGTGGTCGGCGGTGACGGCAGCCTCCGCATCGCCAGGGATTTCTACAACAAAGGTGTGCCGGTAGTCGGCGTTCCCAAGACAATTGATAATGATATTGATGGGACCGAAGTCACTTTCGGTTTCGATACGGCCGTGAATATCGCCACTGAAGCACTCGACCGGCTGCACTCGACCGCCGAAGCCCACCACCGCGTGATGGTGTTGGAATTGATGGGGCGTGACGCCGGCTTTATTGCCTTACAATCTGGCATCGCCGGGGGTGCGGATGTAATCCTTATCCCCGAGATCCCCTTCCGTCTCGAGGCGATTTACGCCAAAGTGATGGATCGTATTGCCCAGGGGACTCAGTTCAGCATTATCGCCGTTTCCGAAGGGGCCCGGCTGGCGGGCGGGGCACAGGTTTACTCCCGCCCTGGCGACGAGCTGCATACCCCGCGCCTGGGTGGGATTGGCGAAGTGGTAACCACCTTTATCGAGACCACCTGCGGGTTAGAAGCTCGCCTGACTGTTCTGGGGCACCTCCAGCGAGGTGGAACGCCCACTGCCTTCGACCGCTTTCTGGCCACCCGCTTTGGCTCAGCCGCGATTCGGTTGGCTGCCACCGGCGCTTACGGGCGAATGGTCGCCTTGAAAGACGCTCGCATCGTGGACATCAGCCTGGACGAAGCTTTAACCATCCGCAAACGCGTAGACCTGAACGGTGATGCCATACAGACCGCGCGCAGCCTGGGAATATCCTTCGGAGACGAATAAAAGGAGCTTTAGATGAACAAAATTGGACAATCTGACCTGGCAATCAATGGTGGGCAGCCCGCCGTAACTCATCCATTGCCACCCATGTATCCTGGCGGGATGCGCATCGATGAAGAAGAAGAAACCGCCGTCCTCGAAGTGCTGCGGTCTAAACGCCTTTTCCGCTATTATGGCCCAACACCGGGGCCATCTAAAGTTGAAGAGTTAGAAGGGGCCTTTGCCGCCCGCATGGGCAGCCGCTTTGCCCTGGCACTCTCTTCCGGCACAGCCGCACTGGTGGTCGGATTGATCGGCCTGGGTATCGGTCCTGGCGATGAGGTGATCGTCCCGGCTTACACCTGGATCGCGACCGCCTCGGCTGTGGCGGTCGTAGGGGCAGTGCCGATCATGGCAGAAGTGGACGACTCACTCACCCTCGATCCACAGGACGTCGAACGTAAGATCAGCCCATATACCCGCGCTATAATCCCGGTGCACATGCGCGGAGCGCCGTGCCAGATGGGCGCTTTGATGGGTATCGCCCACGCCCGTGGGTTGAAGGTGCTGGAAGATGCCGCTCAGGCAGACGGAGGCAGCTACCACGGCAAGGCGTTGGGCACATTTGGAGGCGCGGGTATCTTCAGTCTACAGTTCAACAAGATTATTACCAGTGGTGAAGGCGGTATTCTGGTAACGGATGACGAGGTGGTTTACCAGCGCGCCTTGATGGTCCACGACGTGGTGGGTGGGCAGCGCAACGGCATCCCCTCTAAAGACGTGCTGCTGGGGATCAACTTCCGCATGCCCGAGCTGCTGGCGGCCGTGATGTTGGTTCAGCTAAAGCGCCTGGAGAACCTGCTGCGAGATATGCGCCAGCGTAAAACCATGATCAAAGAAAGTATGGCCGCCCTCGCCCTCCGGAAAGGGATTCAGTTCCGTACGATCCATGACCAGGAAGGCGACGCGGCGGTCGCCTTGATGTTCATGCTGCCGGATGCCGCGCAGGCTCACGCGGTGGCCAAAGCACTGTCGGCTGAAGGTGTGCCGGCTGGAGTGATTTATTCGGCGGATAGAGAAGATTACCACATCTATGCGCATTGGGCGCCGATCATGAACCAGCACGCCTGGACGCCAAACGGCGGCCCGTGGCAAAACCACCCCCACCCGGTTCATTATGCCAAAGACATGTGCCCAAGGACGCTTGACCTGCTGAGCCGCTGTGTCCACCTGGACATCAGCCCTGAGCTGGATAACACACAAGTCGAAGAGATCACCGATGCGCTGCACAAAGTGCTGTCTACACTGGCCTGAGTGATCCTCGAAAAATTAAAGCGGGGACCTGTTAACAGAAAACCGCCCTTTCGGGCGGTTTTCGTCGTGCTAGCTGCGGCATCCGCTATCTTTTATAACGAAGAGAGGAGGGATGCCGCAGCCGTTTGCAAACTACTACTATCATCCATGTTTGGCATCACCTCCTCATCATTAGAATGGCATTTCCAGTTGTACCATTAATCCTACCTGGTACCTGCCTTTAGTATCGCACAAAAAAAGATCAATGTCAATCCCCTACCCAATAAATAACCCTTCGCCAAAATTCTGGGGGCGAGGCAAAAGCATCGACCCCAGATATAGGACACCCATTTTGCCTCGCCCTTGGTATGATAGAGATCGAGCGGTTGAGGCAGGCTGCGCTCAAGCCCGCGTTTGAAGGAAGGTTGGGGTAGGATGGCCTGGTTTGGGTAGGGGCGTATGGCATACGCCATGGTCTATGAAGAAGGCGTATGCCATACGCCCCTACGAAGAAAGATAATCCCAAATTGGCGAAGGTATTGCACTAAATTGAACCTTTTTTATTTTATTTTAATTTTCTCGTAAACATCGCGGCCACGCGGTGAGATATGCCAAATTTGAGGTGTTTGCGCTTACTTGGTAGGCGCAAACACCTCAAATTTGGGTCTTTATCACGCGAGCCCGAGCAGTTACATTTTTTCCTCTGCCAGAGCATACAATCCCAAAAGGTATGAACGCCAACCGAACCCGGCGATACTGCCCTGACAGGCCGGCGCGATTAAAGAACGCTGGCGGAAATCTTCTCGCCCGCTGACGTTGGATAAATGCACCTCAACCACCGGGATATGGATAGCAGCCACCGCATCGCGCAGCGCCACGGACGTGTGAGTGAAACCGCCCGGGTTGAAAACCACCCCCACTGCCCACAGACGGGCATCTTGAAGCGCATCGATTAAGACGCCTTCGTGATTGGATTGGCGTGTGCGCACCTCGAAATCGAGCGCTTGTCCGGCTTCAACCAGGCGCCGGTCAAGCTCTTCCAGGGTCACCCGGCCGTATATCTCAGGCTCACGCTCACCCAGTAAGTTCAAATTAGGCCCGTGTAAGACCAATATCGCTTTCATAGATCTCCTTCAATAATAAGTCGAGGTGATCGACCACGATGCCCGGACGCACCTCGCCAATGCGTACCGGTAGAGAAAACTTTACATTCCCACCGCTGCGTTTCTTATCGACCGCCATGGCCGACTGCAGTTGTGCCAGGTCTGTTCCCCGAGGCAGAGCGGTAGGCAGTCCCAGCCCAGCCAGGGTCGCGGCAATCTGCAGCGGCAGGTTGGGTAGGGCTAACCCTAAAGCAACCGCAAGATGGGCTTCAACCACACTGCCAATGGACACCCCAACCCCATGCGGAATAGCGAAATCTGAGACTTTCTCCAGGGCATGCCCCACCGTGTGACCCAGGTTCAGCACCGCACGCATACCCCGTTCGTATGGGTCAGCCAGGATAATAGCTACCTTCACCGCCATAGCGCGGCGTACCAATTCGCTCCAGTCGCCCCGCAGGGCGTCAAACCCATGAGAACAACGTTCAAAAAGGGCTGGGTCACCGATCATGCCGTGCTTGACCACTTCCGCCAGTCCATTGCGTAACTCGGTATCCGGCAGACTCTCGAGTAAAACAGGGTCGGCCCACACCAGGCGGGGTGGGTAAAAAGCGCCGATCAGGTTTTTCCCCTGGGGTAAATCTGCGCCGGTCTTGCCACCGAGACTGGCATCGACCATACCAAGCAGTGAAGTCGGTACAGCCACCCATGGCAGCCCGCGCATAAAGGCAGACGCAGCGAAACCGGCCAGATCGGTCACTACGCCCCCACCCAAAGCGATCACGGTGCTGCCGCGTTCCAGGCGCGCATTGACAAACGCCTCCCATAAGGAGGCCAAGGTTTCAAGTGTTTTTAACCGCTCTCCTCCCGTGATGCGAATGTCGACCATCTCGCCACAAGCCTGGCGCAAACTATTCACGACCTGCATGGCGTACAGACCACCCACGGTCGCATCGCTAACGAGGGCCATCGGTCCTTTCAACCCACGTTGGGACAATTCGGTCCCCAAATCAGCCAGCCCACCCGGACGGACCAGGATATCGTAAGCAGAGCCCATTCCTGAGACGTGAAAGACACCCAACATCACCTGGATTTCCCAGGCAGACTGATCGGACGTTAAACTAGTTGTATCCAGCCTGAGCGCAAAGGTCTGGTAATGGGCATGGCGCCGTTCCAGCCAGGCGAAAAGTTCGGGATCACTGCGCTCGGCGAGAAGCGGGCGTGAACCTTCTGCCAGTTTGAGGCGGCCGATCAGGACCGCAGGGGACGCCTCAAGGCAGATCACCTGTCCGGCAGCTTCCACATCCTGGCGGCTTGCCGGGTCCAGCAGCGCCCCGCCACCCAGGGCGACCACACCCGCTGCCAATGAAAGGGTCCTCTTGAGAACCGCTCTTTCATGCTCACGAAAACTGGTTTCGCCCTCCTGAAGGAAAATATCTGGGATGGATTGGCCCGCCTCCGCGCTGATCTCTGAATCCAGATCAATAAACGGCAGGTCCAGGGCCTCTGCCAGGTGAAGCCCGGTTTCGCTTTTTCCCGAACCGGGCGGGCCGTATAGAAAGATAAGCGTTTTCATACTGGCCACCAGACATGCGCCTGCCCATCCATCGGCAGGTCCGGCAGGCGGGCCCGGCGTAAAGCAGCAAAGCGCGGCGCCATCTCAGCCAGCGAGTCACCGCCTAACTTTTCTAGCAAGGCATCTGCCAGGACAAACGCCAGCATGGCTTCGATCACCGGCACCGCGCGCGGCACCGGGCAGAAATCAGAACGCTCATACTGGGTAGCGCGTTCCAATCCACTGGACAGGTCCACGGTCGGTTGGGAGGTGAGAGTGGTGGCGATGGGTTTCATCGCCGCGCGGACAACCAGCGGCTGACCGTTGGTAATACCCCCTTCCAGACCCCCCGCGCGGTTGGTTGGACGGATAATGGCTGCCCCATCCAGACGGATGGGGTCCTGAACTTGTGTGCCCGGCAACCGTGCATTCTCAAAAGCCGGTCCAATTTCAACCCCTTTAACCGCCTGGACACTTAATACGGCCGCTCCCAGGCGCGACTCCAGGCGCCGGTCCCAGGTGGAATAGGAGCCCAGACCGGGCGGAACCCCCAGGGCCAACACCTCGATCACCCCGCCCAGGGTGTCCCTGGCCTGCATGATGCTGGCGATAGCTGCGCCCATCGCTTCAGCCGCGCTGGGGTCAGGACAACGCACGTCCGATTCCTCGGCCAGACGAATGCGTTCTTCCAGGCTAATCCCTTCCAGCGCGGCAGTCACTTGCCCGATTGAGGTCACATACCCTCCGACCCTCACCCCAAAATGAGCCAGGAGCGCCTTGCACACCGCACCCACCGCAACACGCGCGGCAGTCTCGCGCGCCGATGCGCGTTCCAGCGCCGGGCGCATATCAGTGAACCCATACTTAATTGCCCCGGTGAGATCCGCATGCCCAGGCCTGGGGCTGCTAAAGGGTTCGACCGCTTGGCCAACCCAACGGGCATGATCGCGATTCTCGATGGTCATAGCCAGAGGCGAGCCAATCGTCATGCCTTCCATCACACCGCTCAGAATATGGACCACGTCGCTCTCCAGTTTCATGCGCGGTCCAGCTCCGTAGCCTTTCTGCCGGCGTTCCAGCTCGCGGTCGATCTGAGCTGCGATCAACGGCAGCCCCGCGGGTAGTCCTTCCAGCACGGCCACCAGCGCCGGTCCGTGGGATTCACCAGAAGTCATAAATCGTAAAGTCATCCGCTTCGTTCCTCCTTCAGAATGGATAGCGCCTCCTGGCGCATGGCCTCACGCGGGGGCGCCTGGCCAACCCAGCGCTCAAATGACAGCGCGGCCTGTTCGACCAGCATACCCAACCCGGTGTGCGCGACCAGGCCAGCTTCTCGCGCCTGGAGCACCAGCCGTGTGACAGCCGGGTTATAGACCAGGTCATACACAAAGGCCCCGGCCGGAAAAAGTAGCCCAGTTGGCCAGGGCGAAACCGCCCCATATGGGTGCATCCCCACCGGTGTGGTATTGACGATCAAACGGCAGCCCGCTAATGCCGGTTCCAGGGCCTGGGCGGTCAGAGGGAGCGCCTGGAATTCCCACTCGGAAAAACGCAAACAGGCCTGCGGCCGCCTGGCGGCCAGCTTAACCCCCCAACCGGCGTGCGCCAGCGCATACACCACCGCGCGCGCCGCCCCACCGGTCCCCAGCACCAGGGCTTCTCCACCACCGTCCGGGTCAACCCCCAGCGCCTGCAGATCGGCCAGGAAGCCGGGAACGTCCGTGTTCTCCCCAAGCAGCTTGCCGTCCTGGCAAATGAGCGTGTTCACTGCGCCCACTTCGCGCGCCACCGGGGCAAGCGCGTCTAGCCATGGAATAACGGCCTGCTTGTGGGGTATGGTCACATTCAACCCATGCAGGCGGCCAACTCTCAACCCGTTGATTGTCTCGCGCAGATCAGCCTCGCCTTCCGGCGCCGGCGGAATGGGGAAGAGCCGGTAGCGCCCCTCCAGGCCCAACGCTTGCAAAGCCGCCTGGTGAAGCACCGGCGAGAGACTGTGACCCAAGGGATACCCTAACAGACCCAACTCAAACCACATGGAGTGTCGCACCCAGCGCACTCAATGTGCGGATAAAATCGGGATAAGATTCGGAGATGATCTCCGCGTAGTGGATGTGTACTGGCGCCGTGTAAGCCAGACCAAAGACTGCCAGCGCCATCGCCAGGCGGTGATCGCCATGTGGCTCGACCGGCGCTCCTCGCAGACCGGCGCCCACAGGGCCGGTGACGGTAAATCCATCCGGGGCCTCACTAACCTCGACGCCCAATACACCGAATTCTTGTACCAGGCTGGCGATCCGGTCGGACTCTTTCGTGCGCAGCTCTTCCGCTTGAGACACCTGGCAAACGCCCTTAGCATAAGCCGCGGCCACAGCAAAGGCTGGAAATTCATCGATCATGCGTACGACCAATGAGCCTGATACCGGTGTGGCATGCAGCGGGCTGTAGCGGATTTCCAGATCGCCCACCCGCTCGCCTTGCTCGATCCGGGCGTTGGACTCACGGATATCTCCGCCCATCGCGCGCAACGCGTCCAACAGGCCGGTACGGGTCTCGTTCAAACCTACCTTGCGCAGGGTGATGGCTGAGCCAGGGGTGATCAGCGCCGCCACGATCAAAAAGGCGGCTGACGAAAAATCGCCTGGAAGCGTCATAGCCAGGGGCGGCAGGCTGATTTTCTCCTTGGGATACAGCGTGATGGTGAGACCCGCACAGTCGACACGGAACCCCATGCCGGACAGCATTCGCTCGGTGTGGTCACGCGACGGGCCAGGTTCGTGCACAATAACCGGGCCATCCGCGGCCAGACCCGCCAGCAACACAGCCGACTTAACCTGGGCACTGGCCACGGGCAGATGAACTTCCACCGCGTGCAGCCGCACCCCCCCAGGCCGGCCGGACAGGTAGACCGGCGCCGTTCCATTGGGCGATGGGTCAATCGCAACGCCCAGGGCTCGCAAGGGATCCACCAGGCGTTGCATCGGGCGCCGGCGCAAGCCATCCGAGCCGTCTACTATTGCCGGGATGCCAGCCGCGGCCAACGCGCCGGTCAGCAGCCGCAGGGTTGTGGCTGAATTGCGGCAGTCCAGCGGTCGAGTGGGGGTTTGCCAGGCTTCGACACCCTTGCCGTGCACCACTAATCGCTGACCACTCAACGTCCATTCCACGCCCAATTCGGCCACAGCCTGGAGCATAGCCTCGGTCACGCCCGACAACAGGAGGTTATTGATAACACTCTCTCCATCCGCCATCGCCGCCATCAATACCGCGCGGTGGGAGATAGATTTGTCGCCAGGTAAGATGGCTTCCCCACGTAAGGGAGAGCCAGGAAAAACGGTTAGTTCACTCATCCGATCACGGCAGCCTCTCTTTTTTATCTCGGGCGCTGGATAAAAGCTCACCCAGCGCAGCAAAGTCCCCTCGCAAGAGCAGTTCATCCATGCGATCCAATTCGTCACGCAGGCGCGCTATGGCTACGCGGATATGCTGCGGGTTGGTGCTTAAGACATCCAGCATCATGGCAGGCGGCGTGGCGGCAAGACGGGTCGAACTGCGAAAGCCCGGCCCCATCATGGGGGCTGAGTCATCCGGCATAGAAAGCATCAGGGCAGAGGACACCAGGTATGGCAGGTGGCTGGTGGCTGCTACCCAGCGGTCGTGATTATCCGGATCCAACACCAGTGCATGCCCCCCCACCACCTGGCAGATCTGGCTGGCCAGGTCTCTGGCGCGCTGCGAAGTGCGCGGTAAGGGCGTCAGTGCAAAGGGCGCCCCACGAAACAGACCCGGCTCAGCGTTGGCCAGCGACAGGCGTTCCTTGCCTGCCATGGGATGCCCACCGATCGGATCGAAACGGGTTGGAAGAGATGCCATTGCGGTCACGATCTCAGCCTTGGTCGAGCCCACATCCATCACCACGGCCGGACCGGGGCAATAATCGGGTAAGGTGGCCAGCGCCTGGAGAATGGCTCTGACGGGCATCGCCAGGATGATCAGATCCGCGGACGGCAGGAGACACCCTGGGTCGGCGGAAACCTCGTCCACCACCCGGCCCTCCTTCGCCAGGGCCAGCACGTGATCATCGCGATCGATACCCAATAACCTGCCCACATGCCCGCGCAGCGCCATGGCAAGCGAGCCCCCGATCAGGCCAAGCCCGACGATGGCGACCCGCTTGCCGTTCAAAAAGTCAGGGTTTTCGTCCATACAGGGCTTGCCTGCTTATACCTGGCCAGCACAGGGACCGCTGGGAGCCCCACCGGTATGCGGTTTGTGTTCAGCCAACTTACGACCCACTGCCAGGGCGATCGCGCCCACCTGGCGCACCATCTCGGCAAAACGCTCGGGTTTGAGCGACTGCGCCCCATCCGAAAGAGCGTCTTCAGGATGTGGATGGACCTCGACGATCAGACCGTCGGCCCCGGCAGCGATGCCGGCGCGGGCTACCGCAGTGACGTATTCCCAGTGACCGGTACTGTGGCTGGGATCCACAACCACCGGCAGGTGGGTCAGTGACTTCAACACAGGCACAGCATTGATATCTGTGGTATTGCGCGTGGCAGTCTCGAAGGTACGGATGCCGCGCTCGACCAGGATCACATGCCGGTTGCCGTGTGAAAGGATGTATTCCGCGGCCATGAGCAGCTCATCGATGGTAGCGCTCATCCCGCGCTTGAGCAAAATCGGGTGGTGGCTCTCGCCCGCCGCGTGCAGAAGGGTGAAATTTTGCATGTTGCGCGCACCGATCTGGAGCACATCGGCATACTTTTTAACCAGCTCTACCTGATCGGGCGACATCACTTCGGTCACAATCGGCAGTCCAGTCACTTCACGGGCTTCGCACAGCAGCTCCAGCCCGGCTTCCCCCAGGCCCTGAAAGGCATACGGCGAAGTCCGCGGTTTAAACAAGCCGCCTCGCAAGGCATGTGCGCCAGCCTCACGAACTGCAATGGCTGTCTCCAGCAACTGGCTGCGGCTCTCGACTGAACAAGGGCCGGCAATAACCACCACTCCTTCGCCTCCCATCGTGACACCATCTATAGGAAAGGTTGTATTTTCGGGCGAAAATTCGCGCGAGGCCAGCTTGTAAGGCCTCGAGATCGGCACGATATGGTCGACACCGTCCAGCATGGATAGTTGCGCTGGCTCAATCCTGCGCCCATCTCCCACCACGCCGATCACTGTCCGCTCTGCACCGCGGGAAAGGTGGGCGTGCATACCCAGGGTCTCTACCCTGGCAACCGCCAGCTTGATCTGCTCATCCGTCGCGTCGTTGCGCATCACAATCATCATGGGTCACACTCCTATAAAAAATAGATTACCCCGTTCTCCACCGATCATTTAAAAAGCCAGGGTTCTCGTCCATGCCTGTCTCAATTGTTCCGGCAGGCGTAGGGAACATTCGCCGCTTCAGCAAGCGCACCTGGCCCGTGCGGCGTCCGTTCCGCCAGCTTACGCCCAACCGCCTGAGCGATTAGGCCCACCTGGCACACCAACTCCGCGAAACGTTCCGGCTTCAGCGACCACGCCCCATCC
>DAIQPZ010000283.1:0-1867 GCA_036787065.1 Anaerolineaceae bacterium | reverse complement strand
GCCTGAGTAGTCCCGAATCAACGATAGACCCAGTGTAGCATTAAATTAAATAATTGGAAACATAGTTTGTCCAATTTGTAAGGTTTTATCTAGATACCTGACAGTTTCAAAAAACGGATCACGAATAAAACGGCTATGCGATTTTTTTGAATTATGCGCTTATTCCATCATCTGCTCGTCCACCTCGGTTTGTGCCGCTAACAAGATGCGCCGGGCCACGGTCTCGGCGCTATCTATTTGAGGCGCCCAATCGCCGCGAGGGGTGGCTGGTTGAGGCGCAGGACGATCCTGGGAGTCGGAACCCCTCTGCTGCTGGCGCATGGCCTGGTTACCAAGTGAATTGCGTCCAAATTCGGTCGCGGTCATACGTGGAAAGACCGTGGTCACTTTGATGTGGTCAGGGGCCAGCTCACCGCGGGCGGTGTTGGAGAGCATGTTGAGTGCGGCTTTTGTGGCGGCGTAAGCTCCCAGGCCAGGGATGGCCATTCTTGAGACCATCGAGCTGACATTGATAATCAACCCGCCGCCCGCCGCGCGCATCACCGGCGCCACGGCCTGGATGGCTTCCACCACGCTGAACACGTTCAGCTCCATGATCTGGCGGAAATCATCCAACGATACGCTGTCCACTTTGCCGGAAGCCGCCTGGCCGGCATTGTTGATCAAGATGTCGACCCGCCCGAAATGGGCAACGCTCTGTTCAACCATTCGTGTGACCTCCGCCGGGTTGCGCAAATCGATGGTCAACGCAAGCGCCTCCTGTCCCAGACCACCCAACTCCTGGGACAGGGCAGCCAGTTTGTCTGCCGAACGCGCCGCCAGGACCACCTTAGCCCCGGACTGCGCAAAAACACGGGCGGTCGCCGCGCCGATGCCGGCGGATGCGCCCGTGATGAGGACGACTTTTCCTGAAACGTCCATGATGGTTTTCCTTTCGAGAACCTACCCCCCTCTCCCAACACTGGAAGGGAGTAAGAAAAGGTGGCTCCTTATCTTGATGGTTATTCCTGATCTTATCCCAAACGCTGACGGCTGCCAAACCAATGCATAAGGAATGTCGAGCCCTGATCACGAGAAAAACACGCCCAGGCTGCGCGGTATTATATCCAGGCTGGTCTTTGGGATTTACCATGAGAATAGGCAATTCCTATTGAGACAGTAAATCTTTGCTCCCAATCCATTCTTTATACAGACCCTCTTTTACGGACGCAAGAGTCAGCTTGTACTGGGGGTATGCACTGGTATACCAGAACCCACCTAACCCCAACCCTTCCCTGAAGGGAAGGGAGAAGAAAGGAGGGGTTTGCTTGCGTTTACAAGCAAGGGTAAGGCAGCAGCTCAGTCAGCCTGATCTTTTTATAGACGCCCTCCACTTGCAAGATGACCATGCACTCTGGTGTGTATACAAACAGCATCTGGCGGCAGTTCCCGCAAGGCGGCAGCACGGCGTGGGGTGATTTGTCCCCTAAAACAGCCACGACCAGCTCAAAATCCCTTTCCCCGGCGGTGATGGCTGACCCAATCGCTATGTATTCGGCGCACGAACCGTGGATGCCGTCACAGTTCACACCGGCATATACGCGCCCGTTCCTGGCGCGGATCGCCGCGCCCACGGTGTGATTATATTTTTTATCGTCATAGTTGGCCTCGATCGCCGCTTCAGCGGTTTTGATCAGGGCCCAATCTTGTTCTTCCAGGTCGATTAGCATGGATTGTATCCCTTCGATTGATTAAGGTAAACGCTCACCCCTCCGCCGTTTCTTCATCACTGCCAGGGTCTTTCGCCACACGTCCTTTGCCTGCGCGCTATTGCCATAAGTCAGCCGGTCGAGTAAATCAATAACCTGATCCAGGCTGCCTTCAATCA
>DAIQPZ010000159.1:0-6217 GCA_036787065.1 Anaerolineaceae bacterium | reverse complement strand
GAAAGTTGCCGAATTTGAGGTGTTTGCGTGTGCTTCGCACACGCAAACACCTCAAATTCGGGTATTTTTCACATGAGTCTGAGCAGTTACAACAATTTAAGTCACCCGCAAGCCGGATGACTCTTGCGTAAGTCCTATAATAAAAAACAGGCGACTGGTTCCGTCGCCTGTTTTTTTGATCGGGTCAATAACGGTTAATTAATGAGTCACATGGGCTGTTTCTGCGGCGGATACCAGGCTGTCGCGTGGATCGAGTTTCTTCTGGACGGTGTAAAGCCGCCGGTACAGGCCGTTCAGCGCCATCAACTGGTCGTGAGTACCCATTTCTTTGATGCGCCTGCCTTCCAGGACCACGATCGTATTGGCGTTGCGGATGGTCGATAGGCGGTGGGCGATGACGATGGTGGTGCGGCCGATCATCAGGCGTTCCAGCGCTTCCTGGATTAGCAGCTCGGTTTCGGTGTCGACAGAAGATGTAGCCTCGTCGAGGATCAGGATAGGGGCATCTTTGAGCACGGCCCTGGCGATTGAAAGACGCTGTTTCTGGCCGCCTGACAGCTTGACCCCGCGTTCGCCGATCAGGGTGTCGTAACCGTCGCTGAGCGCATCGATAAAATCGTGCGCGTTGGCTATTTTGGCCGCGGCGATCATTTCTTCTTCCGTGGCATCCGGCCGGCCGAAGAGGATGTTTTCGCGCACGTTGCCGTGGAATAAGAAGACGTCCTGCAAGACGATGCTGATCTGGTGGCGCAGGCTGTCCAGCTCGATATCGCGGATATCTTTGCCATCCAGGGTGATTGAACCGTTGCATACGTCATAGAAACGAGGGATCAGGCTGACGAAAGTTGATTTCCCGACCCCGGTTGGCCCAACCAGCGCCACCACGTGCTGCGAAGGGATGTTCAGGGAAATATTTTCCAGAACCGTTTCACCCTGGTTGTACCAGAAGCTGACGTTTTGGAAGGCGACATTCCCTTCGGCGCGGCCAGACAATGGCCGGGCTTGTGGGTGGAAGTTCATTTCGGGTTCCTGCTCAATCAGGTCTGCGACCCGGTCCGCCCCGGCCAGGGCGCCCTGGATCTGCTCCCAGGAATTGCTCAGGTTGCGGATGGGTTGGTAGAACAAATCCAGGTAAAGGAAGAAAGCGACCAGGTCGGATATTGATAAAACGTGTTGGAATGCCAGTTGCCCACCAAAATAGATGACGACGAGCTGGCCAATCGAAGACGTGAAATCGATAAAAGGTTGGTAGGTGGCCATCAGCCGCAGCGCGCCTAGCAGCGAACGGCGATAACGGTCGATGCCCTTGTAAACCCGCTGCATCTCCAGGTCTTCACGCGTAAAGGCTTTGATTTCGCGGATGCCGGAGATGTTATCGTTGAGCAGCGCGTTTAAGTTGCCTAACTCGACCTGGCGCACACGGAAAGCCGGCCGCACGTATTTGGCATAGACCCCCAGAGAAATGATAACCAGTGGGATGGGAGCCGCGCTCAACAACGTCAGGCGCCAGTTAAGGGTTAGCAGGACTGCCAGAACTCCAAACAAAGTGATGATGTTGACCAGCATATCCGGCACAGCGTGTGCGATCAATTGTTCAAACAGGTCGGTGTCGTTGACCACACGTGACATAAGCTGTCCGGTTTGTTTATCTTCGTAATAGCGTAGTGAGAGGCGTTGGAGGTGCTCATAAATGTAAAGACGCACATCGGCGACGACCCCCCAGCCGGCCACGTGCGCCATGTAGCTGCGCAGGAAAGTGAGGACTGCCCGGCCGGTATAGACCGCCAGAACGGCCAGGGTTAACTGGGTGATAATCCCCATGGTCTTGTTTACAGAAGCATTATCGGTGACGGCGCTGATCAGGGTTTTGATGATCCATGGGATCAACAACTGCACACCCACCAGGAGGAACATGCTCACCACGGTGATGACCAGGGGAGCCGTGTAATTCTTTGCAAAAGAGAAAATGAGTCGGAACGGGGTTTGTTTGGTGTCGTTTTTCATCAGCCTTCACTTGATCGGTGGAATTTTCTTGCTGGGGTACCCTGCCTTCGGGCCGTGTGCTTTCGCTGCTTAGACGGAGCATAACAATGCCAGGCCGTTAGTCCAGCCTGGCAGAGAAATTTATGACATCTGAAATGCAACCCGTTGGCAAAAGTGATTATATCACCATTGCCGCGGCTTAAAACCACACTTGAGGCATAAAAAATAAGTAAATACCCAGCAATTGGGTGCAAAGTTGCCGAATTTAAGGTCTTTGCACAGCCAATACTGTGGCAAGCGATTTGATCTGTGAGGCGTGGACGACCGCGATAATTTCATCGGCAGCCATCAACCGCGTATCACCATGAGGTATGACCAGCTTGCCTTTTCGGATAATGGCGGCGATGACACATTCGGTGGGGATGGCCAATTCAGCCAGAGGTTTACCTACTGCGACTGAATTTGGGTGAACTTTTTCTTCAACGACAGAATATTCTCCCTTGCGCAGCTTTAATAAGGTCATCATGTCGCCTAAAGACATTTCTTCTTCTATTAATTTTGCCAGGATATCGGCCTGGTTCAGGGCTACGTCTACCCCCATTTCAGGTGTAAATAACCAGGCGTTCTTGGGGCTGTTCACCCGGCCAATCACGCGTGGGACATGAAATTCAAAGCGCGCCAGAGTGGTCGCAACCAGGTTGGTCTCATCTTCTCCTGTGACAGCGGCCAGCACATCCGCCCGTTCAATCCCGGCCTGTTCTAAAACCGCAGGCGAGCTGCCGTCTCCGACCAGGATGCATTCTTCAGGCAGTTCTTCCCGAAGCCGCTCAACCATCGCCTGTCGTTCTTCAATGATGCGGATTTCATGCCCTTCTATTATTAGGCCTTGCGCCAGCTGCGAGCCAGTTTTACCACCACCCACAATGATGACATACATACAGTACCTCCTATACACCCAGCAACGACTCAAGACGACTGATCGCGGATGCTAAAACCGCGAGATGCACCAGATCGCCCGGTTTGAATTCCAGGGCGGGGATTGCCATGAACGCTTCTTCACCCCGGGTAATGGTGATCACACTGATCTCTCCTGGTACCGACAGTTCCCGCACGCGGTGTCCTTCCAGATAGGGCGGTATCTCGATAGCTGTCAGAATAACTTCGCCTTTGCCAAAGCTGAGGATTGGGTCCAGATCGGAATGTGTAAGCAGCTCTACGATGCGTTGAGCGCCCCAATGGATCAGAGATATGGTCTCCAGGCCAAGGCGGTGGTAAATTTCTGCCCGGCGGGGGTCGTAAAGGCGCGCCACCACACGGGGGACCTTGAAAATATTACGGGCGATGCGGGCTGAAATAATATTGGTATTGTCCAGGGGGCTGGTAGCGACAAATGCATCCGCCGTCTCAATACCAGCATCCAACAATACTTGTCGATCAAAACCGACCCCGGTGATCTTCATTCCCTTGAAATCTGGGCCAAGATGCTCCAACATTTTGGGATCGGCATCGATCACGGAAACCGCATGACCAGCATTGGCGAGTGTGTGGCTGACCTGTTCGCCCATCCGTCCACAACCCATCACAATCACTTTCATTGTTTACCTCCATTCTTTCCATTGGAATGTCTATGTGCGAGTGACTTTCGAGCAAGTGATTTTCGCACCCGTTCCAGTCCGTAAAGGATCGGGGCATACAAGATTAACCCGATCCAAAACCCTACCGGCAGTGGCGCATGTCCAAATGTCGCGGCAACGGGCGGTATATAAATAATAACTAAAACCAGCGCTAATTCGATCAGGATGCCGCTCAGCAAGTAGCGGTTGCTTAGCAAACCCAACCATCGTACGTTACCTTTTTCTGAGCGGCAAGCAAAGGCGTTGCCGATCTGGGCTGTTACCACCCCGGCGAAGAATACTGTGGAGGCCAGCATGGCCCGTAGTTGGGTCGATAGTGGACCATTGAGCGGGCCCATTAAAAAGGCTATAACTGGATTGTATAACATTTTTATGAATGGACTATCCTTTAAAACTGTGCTGTACCCGAGATAGCACAGACCGGCTTCGATTAGTCCAAGCCAGAAGAAAGACCGCAATACAAGCCCCTGGTCAATGATGGGTTGGGATCGCTTGCGCGGTGGATGTTGCATGATATCGGGCTCAGGTTTCTCCAATCCCAGGCCAAGCGCCGGGAGCAGGTCAGTTCCCAGATCAATCGCCAGGATCTGGACCACATTGAGCGCCAGAGGAATTTTAAACAGCGCAGACAGGATAAAAGGTAAGACTTCCGGCACGTTGCTGGCGAAGATGTAACCGATGAACTTGCGTAAATTTTGATAAACCGCGCGACCTTCTTCGATGGCGTGAACGATGAGCTCGAAATTATCGTTGGTGATAATTACATCGGCAGCTTCACGGGCGACATCTGTGCCGCCCATACCCATAGCGATACCCACGTCGGCTTTGCGCAGGGCCGGGGTATCGTTGACGCCGTCACCGATAACGGCCACCACATCGCCGCGCGCCTGGAATGCAGCCACCAGGCGCAGTTTATGGTCCGGAGACATGCGTGCGAAGATGGTTTCAGCCCCAAGAGACATTTGAAGGTCCTCATCCGATAACGCATCCAGGTCTTCGCCAGTGATGATTTGTGACGCCGGGCCAATGATCATGCCAATGCGGCGGGCCATGGATTCGGCTGTGAGACCGTAATCACCGGTGATCATGACGAGGCGGATGCCGGCTGAACGGAAGGACGACACGGCGCGAGCGACCTCTGGCCTGGGCGGATCCATCATTGCCGCTAAACCGAGAAATACCAGATGGCTCTCAACTTTTTCGGCCGTGTAGACGCCGGAGCGGGGTGGGAGAGCCCGGCGGGCCAGCGCCAGCACGCGCAGGGCCCGGCGGGCGAAGCGGTCATTGGCAGCCAGTATTTCTGACCGCAGGGCGTTGGATAAGGGGCAATCTTGGCCGTCGATCAGGACGTTGTCGCACAGGGCCAGTACTTCCTTGGGCGCACCCTTGATGAAAGCGATCTCTTTGCCATCGGATTTATGAATGGTGCTCATGCGTTTTCGCCTGGCATCAAACGGCAGCTCGTGAATGCGCGGATATTGTTGAACGCGTTCTTCTATCCCACCTTTTCGGGCCAGCACCAGCAAGGCAGCCTCAGTCTGATCGCCCAGGTAACCCCACAGCGGATTACCATCGTGTGGGGGGAGCAGGCGGGAATTATTGCACAGAACGGTAGCGGTGAGAAAACTTTCCAGAGTTCCATCGGTCTGAACGGCGGAGTTTCCATCCCGCGACTGGATGACGCCCATTGGATTGTATCCGATACCGCTCACGTCCAGGATCTGCCGGTCCAGCCAGAGCTGGCATACCGTCATCTGATTTTGGGTCAGCGTACCGCTTTTATCGGTGCAAACGACAGAAATGGTGCCTAGAGTCTCCAGCTTCGAGAGCTTTTTAACCAGTGCCCCTTTTTGCGCCAGGCGCTGTACGCCCATGGCCAGGATCAGAGTCAATGTGGCTACCAGACCCTCAGGAATGATGGCGACAATGATGCCGGTCGCCAGGGTTAGCGCATCGGCTACAGGCATCCTGACATCTACCAGGGCCGAAAAGAACACCAGCGCACCCAACCCCAGCGCGGCAATCGAAATGCGCTGGCTGAACTGCTTTAGTTCAGTTTGTAAAAAACCGGGTTCTTCTTCTACGGTATGGCTCAACTGGGCGACGCGCCCGAATTGGGTCTGCATGCCAGTGGCGTAAACTACGGCTCGCCCTGTTCCGGCGATGACGGAGGTGCTGGCAAAGATCAGGTTAGGCTGTTCGATTTCCGACAGTTCGCTGCGCAGGCTGGGATCGGCCGTTTTGCGCACTGCCACGGCTTCGCCTGTCAGGCTCGAATTGTTGACGCGCAGGCCAAATTCTTCGACCACACGTGCGTCTGCCGGAATGGCATCCCCCTCGCTCAGCACCAGCATATCTCCAGGTACAAGTTCGTGCACCGGTACCGAGCGGTCTTCCCCGCCGCGGGTAACCCGCGCGAAGCCGGGGAGAAATTTGCTCAGGCTGTCGACGGCTGGTTTGGCCTGGTGTTCCCGCCAGAAGGAGAGGCTCCCATTAAACAACACGATCAACCAGATGATCAGCCCCAAGTCGATATGCCCTGAAAACAAAAGTACCCCCCCGGCAAACCAGAGCAGAACGGCCATTGGGTGGGTCAGAAA
>DAIQPZ010000158.1:0-6218 GCA_036787065.1 Anaerolineaceae bacterium | reverse complement strand
TCACCGGGGTGAATGCATCGATATCGTACATGCCCAGGTTTGTGATGGTGAATGTGCCTCCCGTCAAATCATCCGGCAGGGCTCGCCCAATCCGGGCGCGTTCAACCATCGTTCTGAATTCGCTGCCAAACTGGCGCAGGCTCTTTTGATCGGCATCTTTGATCACCAAAACCAACAGCCCTCGTTCCGTATCGACAGCCATTCCCAGGTTAATCCTGCCCAGCACCTCAATGGCTTCTGGGGTTAAGCGGGCATTCATATAAGGGTGTTTGCGCAGGGCCTGAGCCACTACCTTGGCCAGCAGATCGTTATAACCCGGGGCAAAGCCCCAATCCTTCTCAACCCTATTCTTTATTCGGCTACGCGCAGAAACGAATTCCGTCGCATCTACCTCGATCACAAGAGTCACCCGCGCGGTGGTATGCACGCTGGCACCCATCCGCTCGGCAATCAGCGCGCGCACGCCTTTGAGCGGGATCCTCTCCACCACCTCACTCGCGCCTGGCACTGCCGGAAGTGAAGCTGTCACTTCACTCCTGGTAGGTTCTAGCGCTAATGGTTCTGACGGTGTAAGCGCCCGGGCCACATCTTCTTTAATAATTCGCCCGCCCGGTCCACTGCCATTCAACTGGGAAATATCAACGCCTTCCTTTGACGCCATTCGTTGGGCCAGGGGCGATATTTTTGCCAGGGTCGCCGCGTTTTTCGTCGCCGCGGCGAAAGCGATCACGTCCCTTTCAATGATACGCGCGCCTTCGCCGCCGGTCGGTTTCACCAGACTGAGATCAATCCCGTTTAATTTGGCATAGCTCCGCGCCCGCGGGGAAATAAACTGCTTATCCTGTTTCAGGGGGATGGTCATTGCTCCCACACTTTCAACCCCTTGACCGGCCGCAATGGGCTGCGCATCTGGCAGTGTTTCTTGCCCGACATTACCCGGCGTATAGCGATCCTCAACAGTTCCAATCACTGCCACAACAGTCAAAACCGGTACAACCTGGCCATCTTGAAAAGGCCCGCGGTGCAAAAAACCCTTACCATTCGCTTCCACCGGAAACACAGCTTTATCTGTCTCAACCTCGAGGATTTCCTGCCCATGGCTGACTTTAACGCCATCTTCTACCAGCCAGCGCACCAGGATTACTTCCTCAACCGTCTGTCCAAGCTTTGGGATAAACAATTCAATGGACATTAACTTACCGCCTTCCGGCAGGCCGCCATGATCCTTTTCTCATTCGGGATGGCATTATCTTCCAATACTTCGGCTCTTGGGACAGGCACATTAGCAGCCGCCACCCGGATCATCGGCGCGTCCAGCCAATCGAACGCTTTTTCATTTACCTGGGCCAGTACTTCATTAATGAAGCTGGTATTCTCATACGATTCGGTCACACCCACCAACCGGCCCGTTTTCTTAACCGAAGCGATAATGGTATCGATATCCAGAGGTTTAAGCGACCTCAAGTCGATCACTTCGACATCGATACCTTCCTTGGCCAGCTCTTCCGCGGCTGCTAACGATCGCAAGACCATGCGGGAATAAGTCACAAGGGTCACATCCTTACCTGGTCGTTTTATATCCGCGACACCTAATGGAATGATATAGTCTTCCTCTGGTACTGGACCCTTTTCTTTATATAACATTTTATGCTCGATAAACATGACCGGATTATCATCCTGGATCGCAGCCTTAAGCAAGCCTTTGGCATCATAGGGTGTCGACGGCATCACCACGTAGATCCCAGGGAAATGGGTCCACAACGATTCCAGGCTTTGCGAGTGGTGCGCTGCAATGGCCCTGCCTGCCCCACCTTCAGTCCGGATCACCATCGGAACGCTGGTCTTGCCACCAAACATATAGCGGTTCTTAGCGCCCTGGTTGGCAATCTGATCCATCGCCAGGGGGGTGAAATCCACGTACATAATTTCAGCGATGGGGCGCATGCCGGCCATGGCAGCCCCGACCGCGGCGCCACCAATCGTCGCCTCCGAAATGGGTGTATCGAGCACACGCCATTCACCAAATTCCTGCATTAAGCCACGTGTCGCGCCATATGCGCCACCGTACAGCCCAACATCCTCGCCCATAATAAATACCCGCGGGTCGCGCAGCATTTCTTCGCGCATAGCTTCGACGAGGGCCTGGGCATACGAAATTGAACGCATACTTGGGTCATTCCGGACTCGCTGGCGCAGTTCAGCTTCTTTCGCAATATCCGCCGGGCCGGTTTTAAGTGGAGCATAGACATCCGTATCGACTTCAGCCGGTAAAGGCTCAGCGGAAGAATCGCTGTAAACCATCGCGTTGTCCAGCTTGACTTCCACCTGCTTCTCCATGGCTTCGAATTCATCTTCGGTAATCATGTGCACGGCGCTCAAGTCTTCCTTAAGCACGTTGATCGGATCGCGTGCTTTCCAGGCGGCTTCTTCTTCCTTGGTACGATAAACACGGGGATCAGAATGGGAATGGCCAAAATAACGGTATGTTTTAGCCTCAATCAAAGTCGGACCACCCCCGCTGCGCGCCTTTTCAACGGCTTTAGAAACTACACTGCGCACTTCGAGCGCGTCCATCCCATCGACAACCTCCCCTTGAATTCCATATGCGCTTGCCCGGGTGGCCACGTCCGGCAGTTTGCTGGCTTTTTCCCATGGCACAGACATAGCATACAGGTTATTTTCGACGACGAAGACCACCGGCAAATCCCATAAACTGGCCATATTCAACGATTCATGGAAGTTGCCGGTATTGGATGCACCGTCTCCAAAAAAGCATAAAACCACACGGTTGCTTCCCATGAGTTTTTGGGCTAACGCAGCACCCACCGCGACCGGTATGTTCCCACCCACAATGCCTGTGGCCCCGAGGTTGCCGTGTTCAACATCGGCAATGTGCATCGATCCGCCCTTACCTTTGCAATATCCACCCGTTTTCCCCAACACCTCGGCCATCATTTTATTGTAGTGAGTCTGTTGAGCTTCTGGCGTTTTGGCCACTTTATCACCATGCGCGTGCGCGTGGCCATGGCCGCGGTGAGTGCTGGTGATCAGATCATCATCTTGTAAAGCCGCTATGGCTCCAACCGCCACAGCCTCCTGGCCCGCGTACAGGTGGCTGGCGCCTTTTAAAACAGCCTTGCTGAGCAGGTTGGCAATGTTATTTTCGAGCGCACGGATTTCCATCTCCTGGCGCAAAAACCCCATAAGGTCTTCTTTAGAAAGGGACTGCTCCTCGATTAAAGCAGACACGCGTTCCATTAATGAAAATTTATCGGACTTAATCATGGGTAAGGTAGTCATATCGCGATTCGTTCCTCCTGAAATTTAATCAATCCGGTTTTATATGAGACCGGTTTCTCATCATTCACGTCAAAACCACTTGTATTCCCATTGAACGGAACAACTCGACCTGGTCGCCTGGCACTTGATGGTCGGTGATAATCCCATCTAAGTCTTCCAGGCTGGCAAAAGAAGCCAGCCCAACCCGGCCCCATTTGGTGTGGTCTACGATCGCATAAACCAGGTGACACCTGGCCAACAAGGCTGCCTTAATTTCTGCCACGGAAGAGCTGACATCGGTCAGCCCCTCGCGCAAAGCTATGCCATGTGCGCCAAAAAAACCCTTTTGCAGGTTGAACCGGTCGAGCAAGGATAAACCCTCCTTGCCCACTAAGGACAGGGTGTCCTTTTGGAAAGTCCCACCCGGCATGACCACATTGACCCCCGGCGCTTCTAATAACGCCTGAGCGACCGCCAGGCTGTTGGTCACCACGGTTAACTCACGGTGTTTCCTGAGATGGCGGGCGATCGCCAGGGCCGTGCTGCTGGTATCCAAACACACGGCTTCTCCATTTGAAATCATGCCAGCCGCGGTCACGCCAATGCGTTCTTTTTCATCTTTATTTTTCTGCCGGCGTAAGGATAGGGATAATTCCGGAACCAGGCTGATGAACACCGCCCCGCCGTGGGTCCGGATCACCCACGCCTCGCGGGCCAGCAGCGCCAGATCTGCCCGGATGGTCACTTGCGAGACACCAAAAGACTGACTCAGATCTACCACCGAGACGCGGCCAAACTCGCGAATCCGGTTCAAAATCTCTGAGCGTCGCTCTTCAGGATAAATCAAAGATGAGTTTTCATGGTTCATGGCAGGCATCGGATTACATTTGCAGGCATTCTACTTACGATTACTTTCATTATATCATAAAGCGTAAGGGTATTCGCAAAAATATCCTACCAAAGTATGGGCTTTTTCACACGCACGCTAAATTTAAGGTAAAATTAACCTGTCTCTAATCCTGAATTAATCGAAACTGCTCGGCCATGCCAAGATAGTTGCCGAATCTGAAGTGTAGGCGCTTACTTGGTACCCGCCTACACATCAAATTCGGGTCTTTTTCTACGAGCCTGGCGCACCACATTAAACATTCAATTCTAAGGTGATCATGAGCGACGATAATGTAGAGAAAAATAATCAATGGCCGCGGGTCTTAGTCATTGGCCTGGTCGGTTTACTAGTGGTGGCCGCTATAATTTTCATTCTGCGCCTGGTGAGCATACCCGTCGTTTCGTTAGCCAATAGGAAACCGGATGCCCTGGCCTCTTCCACAGACCGCTGCGTGGCATGCCACCGCCAATCCAGCCCTGGCATCGTTGACCAATACGGGCATAGTAGTATGGCTGCCGCGAAAGTCGCCTGCACAGATTGCCACCGGGTTGAGGCGAACTATCCCGGCGCCGCCGCGCACGAAGGTATCTATGTGCTGAAATCGCCTACCACGGCCATGTGTCAGAAATGCCACCCCACACAAACCGCTCAATTCCACCAAAGCCGCCATTCGATCACCGCCTGGGTAGCCGTCAATGGGAGCAAAGACCTTTCGCCAGCCCTACTCCAACAATACCAGGCTATTCCAGAAGGAAAATATACGGCCAACAGCGCCCGGAACGCGATCGCGGCGCTAGAAGGTCAGGACGTCACCCAATTTGCCTGCGATACCTGCCACGCGATCGGTAAGCCGGCCGAGGACGGCTCGGTGGGTCAATGCCAGATGTGCCATCTCCGGCATGAATTCAGCCTCGAACAAGTCAGGAAGCCAGAAACCTGCAACGCCTGCCATATTGGGCCAGATCACCCCCAATGGGAAATCTACCAGGAATCTCCCCACGGCATCGCGTACGCCACAGGCATGGCCAATTTCAATTGGAATGCCGCCCCGGGCACATTAACCGTTAAAGATTTCCCAGCCCCCACCTGCTCCACCTGCCACATGAGCGGTTTTGGCGGGACTGGAACGACCCACGATGTGGGCGATCGCCTGACGTGGTTCTCTTTTTCATCCATCAGCGACCGGAGACCCGCCTGGCAGGACAATAAAATCAGGATGCAATCGGTCTGCCTGGAGTGCCACAATAAAGATTTTGTGGAAACCTATTACACCAAGGCGGATAAAGCCGTCGATGCCATCAACGGCTTTGTGACCCAGGGGCAGGCTATCACCAAACCCCTATACGATCAAAATATCTTATCCAGCACTCCCTTCGATGACCCGATAAAATTTACAGAATTTGAATTGTGGCACCATTGGGGACGTACGGCCAAGTTCGGCATCTGGATGCAAGGGCCCGATTACACGCAGTGGCATGGGGCTTACGAAATGGTCAAAGCCTTGGCCACCCTGCGCGACCAGGTTCAACAGAAATTAAATGCGGTTGGGAAATAAATCATGTACCTTCTGGCTGAAGTGAACCCTGGGATTCGCCGGTTCCGGCTCTTTCTGGCGCGGGATCAATGGATTTTATTACTGGCCGCTTTTAATGAAATTATCCTGGGGTTGGATACATACCTGGCGCACTCGATCACCGGGCAACTAAAAATTGGCGAATGGATTCCGGTGATCTTTGGGCCGGTCTCAGGCGCATTGCTTATTCTGGCAGGCTTGATCGCGCTGCACAGACGGACGCAGGCTAACTTGATCGCGAGTGGCGTGTTTGTCGCCAGCATGGTTTTGGGGATCCTGGGCTCTTATTTCCACCTGCACCGCGCTCTCCTTCCAGAGGCGCCCGCCGGGCAGCAGATTACCTCAGCTTTATTGGTATACGGTCCGCCGCTGCTGGGCCCACTGACCTTTGTCTTGATCGGCATCCTTGGGATTAGCGCGGCCTGGGCGGAAGTAGGGGGCGATACGGGGGTAGTACGCCTGGTTGGGGGCATGGTG
>DAIQPZ010000157.1:0-6256 GCA_036787065.1 Anaerolineaceae bacterium | reverse complement strand
AGTGGATCAGTTCACACTTTGATCCATTTGGGAATTGAGCAAGATCCCTCGCAGGTTTTCCTAATAATTAAATACCGAGAAAATATGAGATATTCATCTAAGTCCCTTATTTTCTCGGTATATATCTTTATTCCCTTATTAGTATGCGTTCAGTGGGTATAAAACATGTGGCGCGATAATCCACTAAACGACGGGCAACAGGGATGGAGCAGGAATACCCAGGGTGACGCCAGATCACACCCCGGCGCAAAGCGCGTTCGGCCGCATTATGGGTCGGTTCAACGCCTTCCCGATCCACAAAGGTCCACAGCGCCGGTTATGCGGCCACTTTTTCCCACTCTACCAATAACTCATCCAGGGCTGCCTGGGCATGGGCGATTTGCCAGCCCAGCTTGGCCACGCTCTCGTAAGCCTGTTTATCGCCTGCTCGCTGCAGTTCGGCCGAGAGGCGCTGGATGGCGTTTTCTTGCTCGCGGATGCGTTCTTCGAGCTGCCCTATAGACTGCATGCGCCGGCGGGTCTCTTTATCGTTGCCGCGCAGCAGCGGCCTGGGCGGCAAAATCACCTGGCGCGCCATGGCGCCTGGCCTGGCACTGGCCGCCTGGGCGTTGCGCAGGGTGAATTCACGGTAGCTGCCCCTGAAGATTTCGAGCCGGCCTTCACGTAAATCCCAGATCTGGTTGGCAAGCCGGTCGATCAAATAGCGGTCGTGCGAAACGAGCAAGATCGTCCCGGTGAAGTTTTCTAACACTTCTTGCAGCGCTTCACGCGCCGGTATGTCAAGATGGTTGGTGGGCTCATCCAATAAGAGAAAGTTAGCTCCATCCAGCGCCAGGATCGCCAGCGCCAACCTGGCTCGTTCGCCTCCGCTCAACGCGCTGATCGGCTTGAAGACATCTTCACCGGTAAACAGGTAGGGCGCAAGGTAACTGCGGGCTTTGGCGGGGAGCATTTCCTTGCGGTTGATCGGCTCTTCTATCACGGTGTGTTCAGGATTAAACATATCGTGTGCCTGGGCAAAGTAGCCGATTTTCAAGCTGGCGCCCAACACGATTTCGCCTTTGAGCGGGCTGAGCTGGTCCATCAGCACTTTTAAAAAGGTAGTCTTACCACTTCCATTTGGACCGATCAAAGCGGCGCTTTGTCCCCGGCGCAGTTCCAGCTCACGGATGGTGAACAGGGATTGCCGGGGATAACCGATGGTCACATCGTTAGCGCGTAAGACCAGCGTGCCGCTGGTTGTGTCGCTTTGCAGGCGCGGGCGGATTCGTGGTGGGCGGCTCGAAGGTATCGAAATCGCGTTGACCTTGCGGATGGCCTCGATCACGTCAAGGGGGTGGTCCGACTTCACTCCATAATCTTTAGTCCAAATCGCCCACGGTATACCGCTGCGCAGCCCCTGGATCCCATAAGCATCCACAATGGCCAGGTCGCGTGACAGCCGGCGTAAGAGACCCAGAGCGCGCGCGTGCGTGCTGGCGCGCACCCAGTTGCGCTGGATGAAGTCTACTTCTTTGAGCATGCGTGCTTTTTCTTCGTTGAATACCCGCTCGTTGTTTTCCCAGCGGTCCAGGCGCTGGATCAGGTAGGCGCTGTAATTACCCGGGTAAACGTCGATTACGCTGGGCCCCATTTCCCAGATGGTATTGACCGTATTGTTCAGGAAAAAACGATCGTGACTGACGATCAGAACGGCCCCTTCCCACTCGTTCAGGGTATGTTCAAGCCATTCGACCGCTTCGATATCCAGGTGATTGGTCGGCTCATCCAGCATCAGCAGGTCGGGTTTTTCCAACAGCAGGCGGGCCAATAAGGCGCGCGTCTTCTGTCCGCCGCTCAGGTGGTTCAGTGGTGTCTCCCAGGATTTTTTACCTAACCCCAGGCCTTCCAGGGTTTGCTGAATGCGGAGGTCAAAGGTGTAACCGCCGGCGTGCTCAAAAGCTTCTTGTAAGCGGCCATATTTATCGAGCAGGCCGCCGTTGGCCTGGCCGGATGACATTTCTTTTTCCATGACGTTGAGCTGGGCCTGCAGGTCATGCAGATCGGCAAACACGGTCAACATCTCGTTAAAAACGGTGTTATCACGGTCGGCGAAGGCATCCACGGCTTCCTGGCGCAGGTAACCCAGGCGCCGCCCGCGCGCCATATGCACTTCGCCTTGCGAGGGTGGGTTGAGCCCGGCCAGGATCAACAGGAGGGATGTTTTTCCAATGCCGTTTGGACCGATCATCCCGATTTTACTGTCGTGGGCGATCGATAAAGACAACCCTTTAAAGAGATCAAACGCGCCAAAGGAAAGACCCAGGTTGTTCGCGGTAAGTAAAGACATAGCACACTTTTCCTATCCAAAAAATTTATAACGATAAACCAACCAGCCGCGGGATAGGCTCGCGGCTGGAGTGGGCTGGATTAAAAATAAAACGGCCGCGAGCACAAGTGCACCGCGGTCGCTTGATCTTTCGTATAGATTAGCAGTCAGCAGGCGCACTTCGACAAGGAATTGCAAACCCCCCGCCCCTGGCGGTCAATTCAACGTCGAAAACCCACACTGCAGCACTCATCACAACAATCCTCAAAACAAAAGTTAGTCTGGGTAAAGTTTATCATACCTTTTTGATGCGTGTCAAGGATTGTAAACAGGATTGTAAAATGTGTTCTCGGGGTGACATTGATACCAAAGTATGAATAAGTCAATCTACTTTACGAATAATCATGACCACATTCTCTCCTGCTTCGGGAGCACGCCCCCCCTTGCAATCATAGAACATACGTGCTATGATAATCACGTACTATGCTATTGCGCGCTATTCACGCAGCGCGCCCACGTCCGCAAACTGTATTCGTTCCTTCTTTGGAATTTCAATATCGAATGTCCCCATGCCACATGGGCCGGCTATCCCTCACCCTTAAAATGACATGCCTTTCAGGGCCTGTCAATCTGCTTTGCGAATTACCGTGAATGTGATCTAAGAATTTTACCACTTTCGAAAGCTTAAGGATTAACTTGTAATTCGGGTCAAGATTATCTATAATTTTTATAGCCTGGACCTAAAGTAGGTTGTGATGACAGCACTGGATTGGAAAAAAGTTCAAGAAGAATCCACAATCGTCGATTTGCACATTCACCCGGCGATGCAGCAGCAGCTCTTTCAGCGCAACCTCAACCTGCGCTATATCATCAACCGCACCTTGCATGGCAATCCCTTAAACGTGCAGGCCAGTTTCCCGCGTTTACGGGACGGCGGTTATGACGTCATTCTGTCGGTGCTGCACGTTCCTGAAAAAGGCCTGCTGAAAGATTTTCCTCTGATAAAAATTTTCAGTATTCTCCGCCCTGATCTGTGGAGCAAACTGATGTTAACGCCCCCGTTTGATGCCACGCTCAGAATGATGGGTGATATGGAGACGGCGGTGGCGGATTCTAAAGTTTACGACCAGGTCAAGATGGCTCATTCGGTGGGCGATCTGGATGCGATTCTCAGCCAGCCAAAAGGTAAACGCCCCATCGCGGTGATCCACGCGGTAGAGGGCGCGCACAGCCTGGACAGCAAGCAGGCCAGCGAAGATGAGATCCTGGCGCATGTGGATGCGCTGTACCAACGCGGTGTGATCTACATCACACTGGCGCATTTTTATCCCAACCGGATCGTTCACCCGTGTTATCCCTGGCCTGAAGATATTGTCCGGCTTTCCGCCCGCCCGGAGACCTGGCGTGACCTGACCCATGGGTTGACGGATTTGGGGATCCGCGTGGTTGAAAGGATGGTCGATTTAGGAATGCTGATCGATCTCTCCCACTCCACACCGATTGCCCGCCAGCAGATTTATGAAATTATCGATACCAGCGGTAAGCATATTCCGCTTCTGGCCACCCACGTGGGCGCTTACGGGCTCAATCCATCACCCTATAACCTGACGGATTGGGAGATCCAGCGCATTGCCAGGGACGGTGGCGTGGGTGGGGTTATTTTTATGCCTTACTGGTTGATGCCGAAGTCAAGCGGCCAGGGGCTCAACTTCATTTCTCGACATATCCAATATATGATCAATACTGGGGGTGAGGATTTTGTCGCTATCGGTACAGATTTTGATGGTTTTGCCATACCTCCAGACGACCTGGATAATGCATCGTTGATGCCACGGCTAACCCAACGGTTGATTGTGGATGGTTATAGCCTGGTCCAGATCAAAAAAATTCTGGGCGAAAACGCTTTGCGCGCGATTCGCGCGGGATGGGGAAAGAAATCATCAATCAATTAATAGGAGAATGATCATGTTTCAGGTGCAACCGCTTTCACAGAAAGATCCAAAATGGAAAAACAACCTGATAGGCACCGACCAAAACAGTACGATCGGATCTTTTGGCTGCCTGCTGACCGACCTGACGATGGTGGTGAACGCATTCGGGGCAAGTGAGACCCCTACCACGCTCAACGATAAGATGAGAAATGCGGGAGGGTATCAAGGTTCCTTAATAATCCCGGCCGTTCTACCCGTGGTGACGCCGCAGGTACAATTTAACCGTTTTCAGCCCTGCGAAAATTCACCAGCCCCCATAGCCGATATCGATACGGCCCTGGCGGCCGGCAACCCGGTGATTGTTGAGGTTGATTATTCTCCCGCGGCAGGCTTGCAGAGCCATTGGGTCATCCTGCTGGGCAAGAGCGGTAATGATTACGTGATCCAGGATCCCTGGCCTTTTCCGGTCGATTCGGGCCAGGTCTTGCTGACCGGGAGGTTTGGTTTTGCGGGCTCCCCGGCGCCCATCATCAAGGGTGCTGTGTGGATCAGCGGAGTATCTTCACAGCCTAAGCCAGCGCCAAAACCGATCCCGACTTCGGGGTTTACCGTCTATCCACAGGTAGATGGCCTGGCATTGCGCCAGCAGCCATACATTGCTGAAAACAACCTGGTCACGCGCCTGGCGCTCCAGGAAAAATTGTATGTCATTGAAGATGCGGCTGGGGCCCAGGCGAAAATCGGCAGCCAGGGCCAATGGATCCAGGTGATTGAATCCCGCCAGGGGTACCAGGGGTACGTCGCTGCCTGGTACGTGGTGGCCAGCGCTCAGCCATCCCCTTTGCCTGCCCCAGCTCCAACCCCCCAGCCTATTCCCCAACCGCCAGGTACTGGAGTGCAGCCAGGCGCGTTGGTCGTTTATAGCCTGGCGGATGGCCTGGCGTTGCGCAGCCAACCTATACTCGGGGATGAGACCCTGATCAAACGCGAACCGCTCAATGCCCAACTCCTGGTGTTAGACAACAACCCCCAGGCCGAATTAGGGGTGGTCAACCAATGGCTGCATGTGAAAGATATTGTGGGCACGCAGGGGTACGTGGCGGCCTGGTACGTCTCGACCAACCCGCAGCTTCCCCTTGGGGTTGTCCCGGCGCCGTCACCCGCGTTGGAACCCAGCCCGTCTGTTCTGGTGGTCCGCACTACGCAGGATGGTTTGGCCTTGCGTACTCAGGGCATCATTTCGGATGCGACCCTGATCAAGCGTTGCCCTCTGCCTAGTGATTTTTTAGTGATTGAGGATGCTGCCCAGGGTCTGGCGAAGATTGGCCAGAACGGCCAGTGGCTCCAGGTGCAGGCTATCGATGGGCAGCAGGGTTATGTGGCGGCCTGGTATGTCGGCCAATGTCCATTGGCCGGGCAGCCATAAGGCAAAAGGTTATGACCCTGGCGGTATCAGTGATAACGCCAGGGCCAATCCGGCTGCCGGGCGCTAACCAACCAGTTTGGCGGTTAGCGTAATCGGAACACTCGCCAGGGCGGCTGAAACGGGACAGCCTGTTTTGGTCGCCTCTGCAATTTCTTGAAACTTTTCGGGGCTGATGCCGGGGACCCTGACTTCGGTCTCAAGGTGGATCAAGGTGATGCGGGTCTTATCCGCAATTTTTCCCAATGTCACCTGGGCCCTGGTATGGATCGATTGGGGCGTCAGGCCAATTTTCCCCAGCTCACCGCTGAGCGCCATCGAATAGCAGCCAGCATGAGCGGCGCCAATCAGTTCTTCGGGGTTGGTGCCTTTACCCTCTTCAAAACGCGAGTTCCATGAATAGGCGCCTTCAAATGCGCCGCTTCCAAGGCTCATTTTGCCTTTACCCTCTTTGAGGTTTCCCTCCCAATAGGCTTCTGCCGTACGGATTGCCATTTAATTTTCCTCCTCATAAATTTTTAACATGATTATTTGATTTCAAGTAACTGCTCAGGCATATGAGAGAAAGCCCCGAATTTGAGGTAATTGCGGGTG
>DAIQPZ010000282.1:0-1900 GCA_036787065.1 Anaerolineaceae bacterium | reverse complement strand
GGGCAGCCGCAGCTTGAGATTGAATTCAACCGGCCTGTCGCTGGTAATGGTTAAATGGTATGCCTGGCTGAGCGGCCGGGCCATCGATCCCATCTGGAGGTCCTCCACCAGGTTCACGGTCACGTTAGCCTCGGCAAACTTCCACGCCAGCCGGTTAGGAATATATTGGCTCAACACCAGGCCGTCCTGATCTTCATAATAAATGGACCTGGCAAACATCGTTTGGGCTTGCACCAACGTTCCATGGCAGCACCAGAAATCATCCGTGGGCGTGCCCCAACGTTTGATCGAGCCAGAACTGAGCGGCAGGTAGTAAGCGATCATGCCGGTATCCGGATGCTGCTGGGCGAGGATACCGTTGTAGAGGTTGCGCTCCCAATAATCGCTGTAAGCCACATCCCCACTCCAGTGCGCCAGGTATTCGGCCAGGCGCATCATATTATATACCGTGCAGTGTTCCGGGTTCATATGCCCAAGACGCGCCGAAAGCTGCCCGGGTGGCGACCAGATTTCCCCATTGGTCTGAGCCCCGGTGGCATAATAACCCCGATCCGTGACGCCCAGACGCCAGTAAGCCTGCGCCACCTGGCGGTAACGCTCTTCGCCGGTCACTTCCCAGGCGCGAGCCGCCCCTTGCGCCTCGGGGATGGTGGTGTTCGCATGCATGTTGGTCAGGACGTCTTTTCCCGCGATCAACGCATCAAAAAGGCGGCGCCGGTCGTAGCGGTGGATCAACGCCAGGTGTTCTTTGTCGCCGGTCAGGCCGTACAGGTTAGCCCACATCTCCAGCATACCCCCAGTTTCATAGCCATCAAACATATCATCCAACTGATCGAGCGAAAACTGGCCTGTCCAGCGGTAAAACCACCTGGCCTGGCGGGTCAATACCTCGAGGGCCTGCGCATTTCCGCCCACAACCACCATATCATACAGCCCCATCATTATTTTATGCAGTATATATTGCGGCGCCCAGACTGACTTGTGGCGCGCGGTCCAATCCAGGTATTTTTCCGGGATCGATCCGACCCATTCACCGCCATTTTCCTGTTGGCAGCGCGCCAGCTCAGTCACGATGTAATCCGCTTTGCCTTTGATTTCGGCATCGCCGGTGGTGGCCCAGATCGTGGCGGCCGCCGACAACCAGTGTCCCAGAAAATGACCGCGCACCTGGGAGGTGGGCGATTCCCAACCCCAATGAATATCCTTGGGCTGGCTGGGCGGGGACCACAACCCGGCTTCCAAGTAAAAGTTTTGCAGCAAATTCTCACTTTTTAGCGAGGGCAGATAGCGGCGGTTCAAATTAAAACGATTTTGAAATAAACCGGGCAGTAAAGTCACACTGCCATAGGGGAGAGAATTGAAGGCTGCTTTCATATCACCTCTTAGACCAAGGGTAATGGTAGAAATCGATTAAATAGACACACCTGTTGTAAGAACATTATCTTTTTCATATGGCGTTGAGCCTGTGTAAGGAAAATATCAGAGCTAACCCCATACTCATCAGAACAAGGACGACACATCCTGCCAGGCCATCCAGCTCCAACTGGTGCAGTGTGGGGTAGAGCAGGGCGGCAGTCATGGTGAAATAGCCGTCACTGCGCTGCTCCAGCTCGCGCATGATCTGGTAACCGTATTTCTTTTCACTCTCCAGAACATTTAAAATCAGGAGTGGGGCGCTGCCCTTACACAATCGGTCTATGTGTGACATAAGGTTTCACCTCTTATGTATAATTCAAATTCGTTGTGTGCGTGTAAAGCTCAAACTCGATTCCATGGACCGAGTCCGAGAATGGCAGGAAACCATGAACCGACGCAGGGAGGAAGCCCTTCAGACAATGCAGGAAGAAGGAATGGTCGTAGAAAGTACTTTCCTGGAACAGACGACAGAAGGCAATTTCCT
>DAIQPZ010000156.1:0-6308 GCA_036787065.1 Anaerolineaceae bacterium | reverse complement strand
GGTTTACGGGTTTTACGCAAGGAAAGGCGGATAATTACCAAATTGTCATGCTGGAGATCGGCGACCTAAGAGTCGGTTTGACGAATGAAGGATCCCGGTTGGTGGGGCGGGATCCTTCACCCCAATCGCAAAGCCTCCGGGGGTTCCAGGATGACAAGTGACGCTGGTTTGTCATTCTGGAAGGAGGGCTTTGACGACTGAAGAATCTCGGTTAGCGGGGCGGGATCCTTCAGCCTTCGCAAAGCCTCCGGCTTCAGCCTGACAAAATGGTGGTGCAAAGCCTCCGGGGGTTCCAGGATGACAAAATGGAGGGGCAAAGCTTCCCTGGCCCAGATAATAGGGGCACAATTTAAACCAAAACGAGTGTATTTATCATCGCGCCTGGATTTTTTCCACAAGATTCATTCTAGCGTAATCTTTGATATTGTATAATGGATAAAATCCTCTATTTTGTTCATTTTTTCACAACGGGTGATCCATTGACACAGAAACAAACTCCCTTGATCAAGAAACCCCTTTTTATCCTATCCTTTCTATTGGTGGTGTTTGCCGGTGTCATCGTGATTTCGGTTGGCGGGTTGGTGTTCGCGGCTAACCAGGAATCTCACGATTCGTTTTGTGCTTCATGTCATTCTCAACCTGAATCGACCTTTTACCAGAGAGCCACCGGCGCGCAACCCACCGATATGGCATCCTTTCATACGAACCAGAGCACCCACTGTATCGACTGTCATTCGGGAACTGGGCTCACCGGTCGCATGCAAGCAGAATTTCTGGGAGCAAGCAACGCGTTAAAGTGGTACACGGGAAAGGCTGTCCAACCCGCCATTCCAAAAGTTCCCATCAGCGATCAAAACTGCCTCAAATGTCACCAGGCGGTGACCCAAAAAGGATTCACGCCTAAAGAACAAATCACTATGCCAGGCAATGGCAGCCGAGGCGGAGATAGCGGAGGAAGGAATAATCATTGGCACCAGCTTTTAGCCCAATGGCAAGCGGCTTCTCCAACGGCTGGAACTTGCGCCACCTGCCATTCCGGGCACGGCATGGGCGGGACCGCGCAGAACGGGTTTATGACCGATCAGACTGTCCAGGCACAATGCGATGCCTGCCACCAGGTGCTGAGGCATGAGGGTGGGGGATAATCCAGGCCGAACCTATTCTTTTGGCCAGATGAAGGTTTGTTCAAAGAGCCATAGGTGATTTAGTGATGGTCAGTCCAGGATGGATTAGCGTATTTTTCCTGGACCAGCGCATCCACCCGCTCCCATTCAGGCTGGGTCAGCTCAGAAGGCTCCCATGCCAGGTTCAGGACCTGGCTGAAGGCAGTGGAAAAAGCCTGCGCGGCAGTCTCAAAAGGGACGGGGCGTCCCAAGACGCTTTCGACCGTGGTGGCGCGAGCGAGCAGACGCTCCGCGGCGGCAGATCGTTCTTCCTCATTTGTAAAAACCAGGGCCTGGACGATGCGTGACAGATCGCCTGTCAGGGGCAGGGAGCCGTGCTGTAAGACGCCGTCTTTGCGCCTGGCCTGCGCGCTCCCGATCAGCTTCTTGCCATCCACGGTAATTTCATAAGCGGAAGGGACTTCAAAACACACCGGGTTGGCCAGGGGTTTGCCCCTGGAAGAGCCGCCCGCGACGGGGGCAAACCCCGTGGGGGCACCTCCGGTTGGAGACAGTCCCTGGCTGTTGACGTTCAGACCGAGAGAGCGCAAGGCCGCCAGGAGGGCCGATGAAAGGCGGTGGTAACTCTCGAGGATAGAACCTGCCAGGCGCGGTTCGGACAGTGGGGCAATCACCGCATAGGTGAGTTCGTCCGTGTGAAGGATGGCGCGCCCACCGGTGGGCCGGCGGACGAGGGACCAGCCGTGATCTAGAAGGCGTGCCCGGTCGACTTCGGCGGCCTTTTGCGAGTAGCCAAGTGATAAGCAGGGGGGATCCCAGGCGTAGAGACGCAGAACAGGCAGCGAGAGGCCCTGGCCGATCGACTCGAGCAGGGCATCATCCACCGCCATATTCCAGGCGCCTGGCGCAGGAGGTGTGCGGATCAACCGCCAATGGGATAATGATAAGGTCAACTGGTTAACTCCATCGGGACGGACCGGTCTGGTTCGCTTGACATAAATATGACCCAGCGATTAACCCTGTGGCAAGGTTCTCTTTATCGGACACTTTACTGGGCAACGTCCGTGCCGCGTTCAGATGCGCCTGTCTCTCGTCGAGATGGCAAGCTGCCAGATCCGCACGCGCCCCTTAAGACCTGCGCCCGAGGAGGCGCAATTCACGCCAGTGACATGCGAACGCCTCGCGCCAGGTTGGGTAGCAGTTGTAGCGGATGCCGAACTCCTCGCACGTCGCGCGCACGATTGGCGCGAGACGCGGGTAGTTCAGGTGGCAGATGTGCGGAAACAAATGGTGCTCGATCTGGTAATTCAGCCCGCCGACATACAAATTCAGCAGCCAGTTGCGCGGCGCGAAGTCCACGGTTGTCTCGACCTGGTACACGGCCCACTCGTTGTCGATTTGAAGCGGGCTCCCTACCGGCACAGGGAACGCGGCATCGCCGCTGATGTGCGCGAGCTGGAAGACCACGCCCATGACCAGGCCGACCGCCAGCATCACGATCGGGAAGCCAATCAACACCTGCCACCATGGGAAGACCAGCAGCGGAAGCGCGAGCATGATCACGAAGAAGAACAGCTTGCCGGCCCAGAACGTGACCTTGTCCGCCGTGCTCATCATCGGGTAAACGTGGTTCGTGTCGGACTTGCCGATTAACACCATTAAGAAGTCGCGTATGATGAAGTCGAAGCCGATCATGCTGTACACCAGCGGGAAGTACCAGGCCTGGCCCTGGTAAAACGGCTTCCAGTGCGCGCGGGGCGTGAGGCGCATCGTGCTGTACGTCTCGACGTCGTCGTCGAAGCCGGCGATATTGGTGTAGGTATGATGCCACACGTTGTGCTTGGTGCGCCAGCGGAATCCGCTCATGCCCAGCATCTCAGCGCTGAGGCTGACCAACCTGTTGACGCGCGGATTATCGGAGTAACCGCCGTGGTTGGCGTCGTGCATGACGTTGAAGCCGACCGATGCTATGGCCATCGCCCACAACACGCACAAGGCGACGTTGACCAGCGGTGGGAAATGACCGAGCAGCAAAAGCAGGTACACCCCCAGCCACCAGGCCAGCACGACCGCCGTCTTAAGGTACATGGCAGGCACGTCGCGCGCGGGGATGTGGTTGTCGCGCAAATAGGCGTTGACACGCTCGTTGATCGTTTTTCGGAAATCGCGCTGCCGCGTGAACCGGATACTTCTAATGGAAGATTTTCCAACGATATTCAATGAAGCAGACAATTCGAAGATCCTCCTTTATGTTTGGGTTTGGATCGGGATGGAAATGATTGCATCATGGTCTGGTTCAAGTTAATAAGAATCCCAACCCGTCACGCAACTGATAAATCCATGAATGAAGTATAGCCCGATTCAATCACGTGGACAACCGTTCCACCATGCCCTTCTTCCAGATCTAAAGTCACCGTTGTGGGTGTGTCACCCGGCAGCTACAGAAAAACTAATTGCAGAAACAGGTTCGCTTCTATGACCGGGCCGATATCTTCCGACGTCACGTGGTCAGGACCTCCATCGCTCCAACGAAACTGGATACTCCCTTCAGGCTTGCGCCACACACAATATCCAGGCCGAACCAAAAAATATTCCGCGGTGAGATCCACGGGTTGGGATGCGGACTCAAGACGACCATCCCAACCAGCAGGGCCAGGGCTTCTCCTGCAACCAGAACGCCGGTTACGATCGCTACAATTTTTAGAAATCCCTCGGTAAACATGGTTCTGCCTGTTCAATCGTAACCGCTCAGACCCGTGTGAAAAAGACCCGAATTTTGAGTGTTTGCGGGTGCTCCGCACCCGCAAACACTCAAAACTCGGCACCTTTCTTACCATGGCTGAGTCATTACGGTCGATCTATGTATTGCCTGTTGAAATTGAAGATAAATAAGAGTAAAATAATCTTTGTTGAACAAGGGTTGGTGCAACTCTCCAGAGAGCACCGACCACCCCTACCGGATCATTGAAAGGAAAAAAGAATGAAACAATTTGCTTGTAAAGACCTTGGAATGGATTGTAGTTTCGTTGCTACTGGCGAAACGGTCGATGAAGTAAAAAAGAAGGTTATTGAGCATGCCGGGGCGAAACATGCCGATGTTTTAAAAAAGATGACGGCCACTCCCGCGCAGAAGGCCGAATTTGAAAAGACAGTCGTCAGTAAGATCCATTAATTAGGGGTGTGGTAATATTTTTCAAGAGGCCGCAGGTTCCATCGAACCTGCGGCCTCTCGTACTCATGATCCTTGTGAAGCGCTTGTGCAAGCCGTTTAACCGACAGGCTCTAACTTGGAATCGGCCGCGGACAATCCGCAATCTGACCTTTCTTTTCCGAGGGTTTGTTGTGGGTTATGTCTATCATGGTGATGGGACATAATCGATGACAAACACATCCTCCAGGATACCGAGGCTCTGGAGTAACACGCCAAACTGATGATGTTGTGGGTGTGGAAGATAGTCGTCTCGGGCCTGAGCATCATCAAAGATGAGCGTAAAGATGTGGGTAAAGCCGAGGTTTTTACCTTCCGGGCTGTTGTTGATACCGTGTTCGAAGGAACGTATGCCTGGTATCTGGTGGGTTAACGCGCGGAATGCATCGGTGACCTGTCCAATCTGGGCAGCGGGGGCTCCATTCTTGTACTTGAAAATGACAATGTGACGAACAAGAGTTGATGAGTTTTCCATATTTATCCAGTCACCTTTCTATCAATAGGAATTGGGAAACAGGCCAATCCGTATTTTTTATCAGGCATTAAACGAGATATCGACAAAATGAACGTCTTCGGGAATCTTCTCACGCCTGCTTCTCAGGAAGTGGCGCACCAGGGATCGAGGCATGTGAGATCCATAATATCCTGGTTGGCTCTTCAACGCCTGGCCATCAGGGTGTAGGTATGCGGCAGTCGGGAAAGCAGGTCCTCCGGTATGTTGGGAAACTGGCCCCAAAATGGCTGGGGATATTCATTTAAACAGGTGATGGTCAGACCGGCATGGATGACGGCGTTGATCACCTGGGCCAGCGTCCACTGCCGGTCGTGCATGGTAATGGAGGCAGGATCAAGGCCTTCTATTCTCTGGATGAAAGGCATGGGCCAGATTTCGGCGCCGGTGATTTGTGACGTGAAATAGTCGCCATGGATGGGATGGAACTGGTAGGTGTCCGGGTCGACGTCCCAAACCCAATCCAACGGGTGGCCTTCGAAGAGGTGCAGCCGGCCGCCCGGTTTGAGCAGGCTGTAAACAATGGACGCCCAGGCGTCCAGGTTCATCATCCACAGCAGCGCGCCCCGCCCGGTGTGGACCAGGTCGGCTGTGCCATACCACGTTTCGGGAATGGAAAGGACGTCACTGACGAGCCATTTTGCGTTGGCGTCCAGCGCTTGTGTTTTCCGGCGGGCGCAGGCGATCATGCGCGGGCTGATATCGACCCCGACCACTTCGCCGGCGCCCTGGCGCAGCAAAGACAGCGTTTCACTCCCCGCGGCACACTGAAGGTGAATGGCGCGGTTGCACCATGGGGACAGATCACCCAGGTCTTCGATCTCGGCCGGCATCAGGAAAGTGCCACCTGATCGGAGGAGGGCGATATCATCGTTTTCCTCCGCTTCGTATTTGGCCGCGGTGAGATCCCAACCCGCGCCGTTCTCCTGGTGAAATATTTGTTTATCCAATGGTATTCTCCTCATGGTGGGTGCCTGTCTGATGGGCCGCTGTGAAAGGGGAAGTCGTGGTGAGAGCCACCGACGCCAGGATAACCGCCGCGGCCAGTAAAGTCCGGGGAGAAACATCCTCGTGGCCAATCATTGACCCAATGACCAGGGCTACCAGTGGGTTCACGTAGGCATAAGTGGATACCAATGAGATGGGTGCAACCTGCAGAAGCCAGGTATATGCTGAAAAACCGATCAATGACCCGAATACGACTAGATAGGCTAAACCCAGTAAAGACGGCGTGGAGACGGCTGCCAGGTGGAACCGCCCAAACTCGCCGGTCATGGCTGCCAGGAACATCAAAGCGGTCCCACCGGCCAGCATCTCGACGGCGGATGCCATCATGGGTGCTTCCGGTTGGGGTGAATTGCGGCTGTAAATCGAACCGGCGGCCCAGGCCAGGGTGGCAAAGATTAACACCCCCGCTCCCCAAGGAGACATCTGGAGCAGGCCGCCGCTGCCTGCCGGCCAAAAC
>DAIQPZ010000155.1:0-6319 GCA_036787065.1 Anaerolineaceae bacterium | reverse complement strand
AATTCTAAACGATCAAACCCTTGTGGAACTTTTCTGCCTACAAGCTCTCTATTATATGCAAATAGTTCTACAACCTGTGCTTGGGTTGGTACAGGATACTCTTTTCCGTCAATTCCAATCACGCCTAAATTTTCCGATCGTGGAAGAAGGGTTAAAATTCTTGTTCGGTTCAAAGCGGTAATGGTGCGGGTATACTCTTTCTCAAGATATGTGTTATTCAAATCTCACCTTACATCCGCTGCCTCAAGAATGGCTGGCTAACTATTATTTATTCGGACTCTAGATAGCTGGTTCATGCCGTATAAGTGCCTTTATTGATTGAATATATGTATCTACTCAGCCATGTAAAGAAAGTGCCCGAATTTGAGGTATTTGCGGGTGCGGAGCACCCGCAAATACCTCAAATTCGGGGCTTTTCCACAGCGGGTAATCACGTTGATGACGATTGGTAATAATCATTGAATCGAGTGATAGATCGTGCCCTTTAGAAACTGCATTAACGGCAAGTTGATCTTCAGGCATAGGGGGATAACCAACTCCAGACGATAACGTGGGGGAATAAGTTGGCGAAGTCGATGGTGGTGGTTATCCCTCTCATAAAGTAAAACGCCGCGTTTAAACCTACATTCCCCAATATTTATATATTCCATAGCCCTGATTTATTTTTTTGATAGAATTTGGTATTTCCCCATAAATCCTAAGTCAATGACCGTAAAATTGAAAGTTATGATAACACTTAATAATAATTATACTCAATCACAGGCCTTACACATTAAATAATGGCCCAATTTAAAATTACTCAAAGAATAGTTCTAGCTTTTGAAAATTTTTTTACAAAAACAAAATTCAAATTTGCCAAAATCCGGTTGAAAATGCTCTAAATATGAGCAGTTTTGCAAATTGCTTTCCTGATCTATACCAATGCGTTAATTTTTCATGTATAATGTTAATAATTGGTTATTAATTGCGATCGCTTGTCGCTCCTTTAAATTTTTCTTTTATTTGGCGCGGCCGCGGTTTTAGATGACTGCCATGGAAAACATGGCTTCCACAGGCTGCACGAGTCATGCAGTCTGTGAGACAAAAAATGGTATTGGTGAGTATTGCTTTATGTGCCGGATAGTAAACTGGCGCAGATAATTGGTTGGGAAATCAGAGGGCTCAGTTCATTGTGCAGTTAGGCCCGCTGTGATAGCTGTCGTGCAGGGTGATCGTCAAGAAAAAGCTTCGAGAAATCAACGAGCCAGTAGCACCTTGCCAGGCTTATCTTTGGAGAGATAATTCGAGAAATCAAAAACCAATCAACTGGCTTCGCCATCGATGTTGTGTGAACTGCAAGCTAAAAATCACCTAAACCTGTCTTCATAAAGGGTCGGTTTCTTCTTTATAAAAGAAATACCGCCCATGTGATGGATTGATCGTCGTCTACAGCCGTGGCCTCACAAGGCAGACCTACGGTTGTTTGTTTTTAAGATGGACCATACGATCACATCTATCAAGGTTCAAAAACGCAACCCCAACCGACTGGCACTTTACCTGGACGGTGAGTTTGCATTTGGCCTGGCTCGCATCGTGGCCGCCTGGCTGAGCATCGATCAGGTTCTCAGCGATGATGAGATTGCCACCTTGCAGGAAAAGGATTACCAGGAAGGGGCCTATCAATACGCTATTTTGGTCCTCAGCTACCGTCCACGATCGGTTGTTGAGTTGCGCCAAAAAATGGAGGCCAAGGGATACTCCGAAGCCGTGATGGACAGGGTCATTGAACGCATGACGCAGAGCGGACTTTTAAATGACGCTCAATTTGCCCAATCCTGGGTAGAAAACCGTTCTGCTTTTCACCCGCGCAGCCGGCGGGCTTTGACCATGGAATTACATCGAAAGGGAGTGATAGACGAGGTAATTGACCAGACTCTGGGCGAAACCGGAAACGAAGAAGAGATGGCATACCACGCAGCCCAACGCCAGGCCCGAAAGCTGGCCGGGTTGGAACGGTTTGAATTTCGTAACAAATTAGGCGCCTTCCTGGGCCGCCGCGGCTTCTCTTATGACACCATCTCTCCCGTCATCAATCGTTTATGGAACGAGATCCATATGGAAGAAAACGGGTAACTGCTCAGGCTTCTGTAAAAAAGACCCGAATTTGAGGTGCTTGCGGGTGCAAAGCACCCGCAAGCACCTCAAATTCGGCAACTTTCTTTCTATGCATGAGTAGTTACGAAAACGGGAATTAATGAGGATGGGCCAGAGGCATAGGATTTTAAAAATACTAGGTAAATGAGGATGAAGAATGGAAATCATTTTGTGGATCATTTTAATCATACTGGGCATCTTAGTGGGCCTTGTAGGAGGAGGCCTGGCCGGGTATCAATATAAAAAGAACCTGGTCGAAAAAGCACTCAAGGAACAGCAGTTAAAAGCCGACAGTATCATTCAAGCTGCACAGGAGACGGCGCGTTTGATCGAGCTGCAAGCCAAAGATGATGCGCTCAAGGCCCAACAAGCGGTTGAAACAGACGCCGCCCACCGGCGGAATGAGTTAAGCCGCGAAGAAGACCGCATTCAAAAACGACGAGCCGAACTCGATCACCGGCTTGAGCGCCTCGAACAACGCGAACAAACCATCAATAAGCGCCAGGGTATTCTGGATAAACGCACGAGTGAGATTGATAAGTTATACTCGCAGGAGATGGCCGAATTGCAGCGCATCGGGGAGATGACCGTGGCTGAGGCCCGCGAAGTTTTGCTGGCAGAAGCGGAGAAAGAAGCCCGCGGGGATATGGCGCGCATCATCCGCCAGATTGAAGCTGAAGCGCGTGAAGAAGGTGAAAGCCGCGCCCGTGAACTCATTGCTGACGCCATCCAACGCGTGGCCTCCGATCACGTGGCAGAAGTGACCACATCGGTCGTACCTTTGCCCAACGAAGAAATGAAGGGACGCATTGTTGGACGCAATGGACGCAATATCCGTGCGTTTGAGCAGGCCGCCGGTGTCGACGTCATAGTGGATGACACCCCTGAAGCGGTGACCATCTCATGCTTCGACCCGGTGCGGCGTGAAGTCGCCCGGCGCTCGTTAGCGCGCCTGATCCTGGATGGACGCATCCATCCGGCTCACATCGAAAAGATCCTGATCGATGAGCAGCGCCAGGTGGAACTCGATATCATCGAAGCCGGCGAACAGGCCGCTTTTGAGGTCGGAGTGCCTGGTCTCCATCCAGAAGTGCTCAGGGTGCTCGGTCGATTGAAATATCGCACCTCGTATGGCCAAAATCAACTCGGTCACGCGGTTGAAGTGGCCAAGCTGGCTGCCGTGCTGGCGGCTGAATTGGGCGCAGACGTCGGTATCTCAAAAGCAGGCGCACTGCTGCACGATCTCGGCAAGGCCATGGATCACAACACAGAAGGCACGCACGCCTCTATCGGCGCTGAATTTGCTAAACGCTACGGTGTATCGGCCAAAATTGTCAACATCATCGCCTCTCACCACCACGAGGTCGATCAGGAAAGTGTGGAAGCGGTAATTGCCGAGTGTGCCGACGCAATCTCAGGCGCACGACCAGGCGCCCGCCGTGAAGACCTGGAACAATACATCAAACGCCTGCGCGCTTTAGAGGATATCGCCAATTCTTACCAGGGCGTCAGCCAGAGCTACGCCATCCAGGCAGGGCGCGAAGTGCGCATTATCGTCCGCCCCGAAGACATCGATGACCTGGCCGCCACCCGTCTGGCCCGCGACATCGCCAAAAAGATTGAAGAAACTATGCAGTACCCAGGACAGATTAAAGTGACGGTTATCCGCGAAACGCGTTCCGTTGAATACGCCAAATAGCGGACATATGGATCGATAAAAAACGAGAGGTGAAATTCAACCTCTCGTTTTTTTTATGACACAAATGGGTTCCCTGCGCGTTCAGCGCCCACGTTGGTTTCTGGTCCATGCCCGGGCAGAAGGCGGGTCGCATCTGGCAAGCTAAATACCTGGCTTCGGATGGATGCCAGCAAGACATCAAAATTGCCGCCAGCCAAATCGGTACGGCCGACAGAATTTTTAAAAATAAGATCGCCCACCCAAAGAATGCCACTGGCATGGTAAAAGGCCACGTGCCCCGGTGTGTGGCCGGGGACATGGCGCACTTCGATCACCTCGTTACCCAGAGACAGGTGTTGGCCATGTTCAAACCACAACGTTGGGCGCGGGCCCGGATCGAGCGTGAGGCCAAACTGATCCGCGTCACCTCGATTTTCCCACAGGGGCAGGTCAGCCGGATGAAGCCCGACGAGTAAAGCCGGCTGGTAAGCCGCTTCAATCTCATAAATACCCGCCAGGTGATCGAAATGGGCATGCGTCAGCCAGATCTGCCGCAGGCTCCAGCCGCGCATGGCGACCTCGTCCAGAACAGCCTGGCTTCCAAAAGAAGGATCGACTACCACAGCCACTTTTTGGTCACTATCCGCCAACAAGTAGGTGTTGTTATCTAATGGCCCCAGGGCCAGGCGAACGACTTCGATGGGCATCACTGCGCCTATAAAATGGCCAGCTCGCGCGGGTAATTGCTAAAACTTGCGCTACCGTCCGCCGTGACATAAACATCATCCTCGATCCGGACGCCCCCGCGCCCTGGCAAATAGATGCCCGGTTCAACCGTATAAGTCATGCCAACCGCCAACGGCATTTCATTCTCGCCGAACATATACGGATCTTCATGACCTTCCATACCCAAACCATGCCCGACCCGGTGGGTGAAGTAAACCCCGTAACCTGCCCGGGTGATCACCTCACGGGCAGCGCGATCGACCTGCCCAGCCGCTAGACCCGGATGGCCAGCCGCCCGGCCAGCGGTGTTGGCGGCTAAAACCACCTGAGCAATCGTTGCCAGCTCTGGTTCCACTTTCCCAATCCCAAAGGTGCGGGTCAGGTCAGAAAAATAGCCATCGACACTGGCTCCCCAATCGATGACCAATAAATCTCCTTCGGCCAGAGGGCGGTCAGTTGGCACAGCGTGCGGATTGGCGCTGTTCGGCCCACCTGCCACAATGGGCGCAAAAGGCAGGCTGGAGTCGCAACCGGCCCGCAGAAGCTGCAGGGTCAGTTCAGCCGCGGCTTCGCGTTCCGTGACCCCGGCACGGATGCTAGGAAGGGTCGCCTTCAACCCGCGCTGGGCCACATCCACCGCTTTGCCCATCGCCGCCAGTTCAGCCGGATCTTTCGCCATCCTCAAGGAGGCCAGGATCGCTGAGGCCGATTCAAAACGGGCATGCGAGGCCGCGCTTTCCAGATAGCGCAGCTCCATCACGCGCAGTTGGTTCGGCTCAACCCCAACTTTTTTATGGTCGAGTGAAACTTCCGCGCAGGCCTGTTTAAATGCAGTTCCCCAGGTCGCAGGGTTATCGCCGTACGCAAATAATTTAAAGGGAATAAGGCATGCCTTGGCCTTGATCAATTCTAGCTCGGGTAGAATTAACACCGGTTCCTTACCGGGGCAAACGATCATCACGTAAGGTCGCTCACTCAAATGAAAATGTAATCCGGTCAAGTAGACCATACTCGGGCCAGGGTTCAACACAAGGGCATCCAATCCAGCCGCTTGCATGGGTTGGGATAATCTAGAAATTCGCTCAACTGCCATAGATCCTCCTCAATACATGAATAGAAAAAGACCCGAATTTGAGTTGTTTACGCGTGCGGGGCACTCGTAAACAACTCAAATTCGTAATCTCCCTACTTTTAGATTATAGTCCGAAGCAATGGGCGTGAGTAGTGGTGGATGACAACGAGGTTGCTGATAACAAGGTTGTCGATCTGCTTGACAGTTCATCTCCTCTCAGTTAGAATCGAGAAACCCTTCAAGAAGGGGCCTGTAGCGCAGTTGGGAGCGCGCCTCAATCGCACTGAGGAGGTCGAGAGTTCGAATCTCTCCAGGTCCACCAGGGTTTGTAAGATGTGTCGCCTGGGCCCTTGAAAAGCAAGGGGCCAAGCGACACAGATTAACTCAATTTGTATGGGCCCATAGCGCAGTTGGGAGCGCGTCTCAATGGCATTGAGAAGGTCGAGAGTTCGAATCTCTCTGGGTCCACACAGCCAGTCAATGAGTGATTAGCACTGAGTCTTTGGGACTCGTTGACTAATCACTTGTTGTTTCAGAGAGAGTCCTCGAATTCGGGCCTCACTCACATGAGCAGTAATAAAAAAGTATGGCAGGAGTAGTAAACCATCCGCCAGTGAGCCGGGAGATTGAGGTGTGAACCCGGTGAGCGCCCGCGGAGCGCCGGGGTTGAACTCGCCTGCCGCTCTCATAAAAAGAGAGCTAACTTCACA
>DAIQPZ010000154.1:0-6345 GCA_036787065.1 Anaerolineaceae bacterium | reverse complement strand
GCAGGTCACACAAACAACAGAAACTGCATCGGATGGCAGTTGGGCAGCAATGCTCCTGGAGCAAACAACTGGACGGTAGGGGGAATAGGCTCCAACATCTGGTTGCAGTTTGGGGCAGGAGTATCTTGTGATCTGGCCAGATAGTCTTTTGGATTATCTGGCCAGATGGTTTTAAACCTGAATTTTTCCCTGGGCGATCAATTCCTGGACCGCTTCGTAAACCGCTTGAAGCGATGAATAGCGGGGCTGGTAACCGAGCAGGCGTCTGGCTTTATCGATCGATGCATTTGGGCTATGGGCGATATGATCCCAGGTGGAGGCGGCATCTTCGGGTGTGTTCAACCCACGCCATTCTTCCCAGGGCAAGAATTTAAGCTGTGGGGTCTGTCCAAACCAGGCGGCAACGGCTTCGGCGTATCCGCGCAGGGTAATGGCTGCCGGGGATACCACGTGAAAACTTTCGCCCAGGGCAGCGCTGCGATGGTCCAAGGCAGCCACGAATGCCTGGGCGACATCATCCGCGTGTACGTGGTGGACAGTTTCCATACCAAGGTTGGGCAGCGCCAGCTCTTCACCGCGCGCCAGGCGGGTATAGACAGCCGGGTTGAAGTTGCCCGCCGGGTTGACCGGCGCCCAGCCCGGACCAACGATGTGGCCTGGGTGGAGCAGTGTGGCGGGAAAGCCATGCACGCGGGCTTCTTTGAGCAGGTAAGTCTCAATGGCAGCCTTTTGAATACCATAATCGCCAAATGGGCGGCGGGGCTGGTCTTCACTGGCGGGGACCTGGCTGCTGGGTCCGTAAATCCAGATCGTCCCACAGTGGATGAAATGCTGTACCTGACCCTTTAACGCCGATACCAGTTGGCGGGCACTGTCGATTTTGAAGCAGATCAGATCGATCACTGCATCCGGTTCGAGTGATAAGACGAATTTCCCAAAGGCGCCCCTGGCTTCTTCAAGCTCGCGTTCTTTTACAATCATTTCGACTTGTTTCCAGGCGGCGTGCGGTCGGTAAGGTTGGCGCTGACTGCGGCTGATTACCGCAACTTGATGCCCGGCTTCCACCAGGCGAGGCGCCAGGTAAGTGCCGATGTGACCGGTTCCACCGATGATGACAATACGCATGTGAGCCTCCTATGCTTGATGCAATTCTAACTCGCGGATTTTTTTAGCAGCTTCGATCATGGCCAGGTAACCAGTCACAGGCACATATTCGGGGATCGAATTACCTGAACCCAGGGCGTAGCCATTGGCGGCAGCCCGATAACGTTTACCCTTTTCGATCACCTCGTCAAAAATTTCACCCGTTGATTTCTGGCAGAGCAGGTCCACGTCGATGCCACCCAGCAAGCCGATACGTTTGCTATAACGGGCGATCCATTCATCAAATGGAGCGATGATGTCTTCGTTGGAGTGTTTGGCGTTGATCCCCAGGGCGATCACATCGTCCATCACGGGGAAAATTTTTCCACATGAATGCCATAAGAACGGCTTGCCGGACCTTTTGATCAGACCAATGATGCGCTGGTATTGGGGCAAGATGTTCTGTCGAATTTGCTTCGGGGAAATGAGCGTGCTGGTTTTAAAACCCAGGTCGTCACCCATGCGGCATACGGCAAATACGTCCGAAAAATGCTCCAGAAAGCGCGACCAGATCGCGACCATCAAGTCCCCAATCTTTTGGTATAACTGGGTGATGAGATCGGGGTCATCCTTGCCCATGTAAGCCAGGTATTGATAACCGACCAGGTCTTCGCTGACCTCAAAAACCCCATAACCAACCCCGCCCAAGGCCTTCATCCCGGTAGGCATCGCCTCGCGCAGAGCGTTAAAATGGGGTTCTGCCTGGCGCCAAAAGAGGTCTGGCAATTCATTCCATGGATAATGTAAGAAATCTGCCCGGCACTGGATCGGTCCAGGGCGCCCGCCATTAATGGCGCCGTGTTCGGGTAAGATCCCCACGATGCCGAACTCCATGGAAACGGTGTCGTAGGTCATTTCCTTGAAGAAGCGGCAGAATTGAGTATAAAAAGCCTTTAAATCACTCCGGTCACCATCCGCTAAGGAGGCAAAACGGTTACCCAGAACCTGTTCCATAATCAATGGGCTGATGGCGTGTTCATAAATTGGGAGGCGCGCCGGGCGGCGATTGGCCAGGACGTCCAACATCATGGAATAATCGTTGTTGAAGGCCATCTTGGGTAAATTTCTCCAGGGGATATAACCTTTTTGCGCATGTGTTACCCCAGGCCGGTCTGTAAGCCGCATTCTGTCCAGCCAGAAGGTCCCTGCCAATGGCAGACTCTCCCGGCATGGGTGAGCATCTCTCTCGGCCGGCCGTTACCGGACGGCTCTAGCAGTCTACCCGGGACTCTGGCTCCGGTGAAGGAGCGGGGAAACGAGCCGCTTCCCATCCCAAATGGTCTCCCATTTGAGACTACATCCCTGCTTGACCTTGCTCCAGGCGGGGGATACCTGGCCGCGGAAATTACTTCCCGCGCCGGTGGTCTTTTAAGCGGTCATCACGACCGCCACCGCCTTTTCACCCGCGCTTCTGACGATTAAAGGCGTTAGCCCTTGCCCGTTGATCAGCAGTCTGTTTCTGTGGCCCTATCCAAAACCTGCGCCCTGTTTCCAGGGACAGGCCTTCCGGGCGTTACCCGGCGCCTCGCTCTGTGGAGTGCGGACTTTCCTCGAATTATTGGTCGCTTCGGCCATCATTCGCGCCCACCCGACCAACCTGGGGTAGCAGTCATCATACCCTGACCAGGAGTGAGAGTCAATGATCGGAAGCGACCACAAAATTAATCGTCTTGTCTGCCACGTAGATTACCTTGACAATGCGTCCGTTGGTGATATACCGGGCCATGGACGGGGTGTTGAGTGCCAATTCACGCACCGGTTCTTCACCTGCTCCAATTTCGACGGTCAGGGTACCGCGCAGCTTGCCATTGACCTGCACAGCGATAGTTGTGCTTGATGCTTTGGCCAGGGCGGGATCATATGCCGGCCATGTGGGGGCAGCCGCATCACTGGCTGTATCACCTAATTCAAGCAGCAGGCGTTCAGCCATAAAAGGCGCCAGGGGAAACACAATCGCTGCCAGTTTTTTGGCATCCGCACAGCTGAGAGGCAGTTTTTCCAAACCGTTTAAGCCTTCCATCAATTTGGCTATAGCTGTGTTGAACTTGAATTCCTCCAGATCGTGCCCTACAGCCTGGATGGTGTGGTGCAGAATGTGGCTAGCCTCCGCGCTGCTCCCAGCAGAGGGGTTTGACTGGGCAGCGCTGCGCAGCATGCGGCTAAAGCGATCGAGGAAGCGGGTCACCCCTTGCATGGCATTGTCATTCCAGGCCAGGGTGGCATCGAATGGACCCATGAACATCAGGTAAGTGCGTGTGGCGTCTGCGGTATATTTATCCACCGCATCGTCCACCGGAACGGCATTTCCATGGCTTTTACTCATCCGTTTACCATCCGCCCCCAGGATCACCCCATGGGATAAACGCTTCTGGTATGGTTCAGGTACTTCATCCGGTACGGCGCCGATATCGTGCAGAAACAGGTAGATAAAGCGTGAGTAGAGCAGGTGCAGGGTGTTGTGCTCGTCTCCCCCCACGTAAATATCCACCGGCATCCAGCGTCGCAGCGCAGGCAGGCTGGCAAATTCATGGTCATTGTGAGGGTCGGTATAGCGCAAAAAATACCAGTTGCTGCCGGCCCAATTCGGCATGGTATCGGTTTCACGCCGGGCCGGTCCACCGCAGCGCGGGCAGCGGGTGTTGACCCATTCAGGGATGGCAGCCAGAGGCGATTCTCCACTATCTGTGGGTTGGTATGCATCGACTTCCGGCAGGGTCACCGGCAGATCGGCTTCTCGCACCGGCTGCCAACCACAAGCCGGGCAGTCGATCATCGGGATGGGTTCGCCCCAGTAATGCTGGCGCGAGAAGATCCAATCGCGTAAGTGGTAAGAAGCGGTTTTTTTACCCGCACCTGTGCTTCGCAGCCAGATCGTGATCTTGGCCATAGCTTCCGGTGGAGTGAGGCCGTCGAATTGGCCCGAGTTGATCAGGCGGCCTTCTGGCTTCGCATAGGCTTGCGTGTGAAAATCCCAGTTCTCCACTGGGGCGATCACCGGTTGGATCGGCAGGTGATATTTTTGGGCAAATTCAAAATCGCGCTCGTCATGTGCCGGTACGGCCATAATCGCGCCCGTGCCGTACGCTGCCAGGACGAAATCGGCGATCCAGATCGGGATTTCTTGACCGGTGGCCGGGTTGATCGCGGTCTGTCCGGAAAACACGCCGGTTTTGTTTTTTACCAGGTCGGTGCGTTCTAGTTCGGATTTTTTACTGGCTTGCTCCAGGTAACTCGCTACTTCGGGCAGGTTGGTGAGAGACTGCGCCAGTGGATGCTCGGGGGCGATGACCATGAAAGTTGCTCCAAACAGGGTGTCAGGGCGGGTGGTGAATACTTCCAGGGGCGCAGGCGAGCCTTTAACCTTGAAGAATATGCGCGCGCCTTCGCTTTTGCCGATCCAGTTAATTTGCGAGGTTTTCACCTTTTCAATGAAATCTGTTTGCCCCAGGCCGTCAGCCAACCGGTCGGCATAGCGGGTAATTTTTATTACCCACTGGCTGATCATCCTCCGGGTCGTCTCACTACCGCAGCGTTCGCAATTACCGTCGATCACTTCTTCATTGGCCAGCCCAATCTTGCAGGATGGACACCAGTTAATCGGCATGGCCCGTTTTTCGGCCAGATCGTTTTCCCACAGCTTGAGGAAGATCCACTGTGTCCATTTGTAGTAGGACGGGTCAGTTGTGTTGACTTCCCTGTCCCAATCAAAAGATAGACCCAGCCGCTTCATCTGGCGCCGGAAGTTGTCCGTATTTTCGAGGGTTACATCTTGCGGTTTGCGTTTTGTCCGGATGGCGTAATTTTCGGTCGGCAGGCCAAATGCATCCCAACCCATCGGAAAAAGAACCTGGTAGCCCTGCATGCGCTTCAGACGCGCGTATACGTCGGCTGCTACAAAGGAAAAGGCATGCCCAACGTGCAAACCACTCCCAGAAGGGTAAGGGAATTCGACCAGCATATAAAATTTTTGCCGTTTATTATTAGCCGGGTTACCATTGGGTGGCGGGGTCATGCTTTTATCTCCTTGATTTCTTTCTATAATTTAATATTTTATCTTAAATTTTGTGAGTTGTTGGTATATTAAAAAATGTTATTACTCAGCCACGAGAAGAGAATTCCCGAATTTGAGGTGATTACGGGTGCATCGCACCCGTAATCACCTCAAATTCGGGTCAAATTCATGATTACCTGAGCGGTAAAAAAAATTGACATTTCAATTAATTAATGCTAAGGTTTTCATTATTAATTGGATTGTTTTGAAAAGGAGGTACACATGCGTAACGTAAAATATCACAATCAAATTGTTGTATCCAACCTGACCGCGCAGCGTACCCTGGACGAATGTGCCTCATGATCCCCTGAGTTAATTTGTAAACTCCTCAGTTCACGGGCATACTCGCTGCTCCGTGATTTTTTTATGCCTGTGGTGACCTTCGCCTGGGTGACTCTCTGCTTGCTGGTCGTTTCCAATTGAAAACCGGAACCAGCCAGGACTCGGCTGTCCTTAGCGCTGTCCAGTGCTTTATTTGACCCGAGAGAGTGTATGAAACATACCACTGATCCAGATGCATATTTTGAAGATACTGAGTTTGACCTTTCAAATTCCAATAAAAAACCATCCTCCAAGGCTTTTCGGCGAGGAAAACAAGACCGGGTGAAGTTCCTGGCTGAACTTGCCAGCCATACAACTAAAGTCCAGGAGGAAATGCACGCGGGTTTCGTGCCTACTTTCAGCCCATCTGAACACGAACGAGGTTGGATCCTGAATGGGCTGGAAGAATTCTACAACGGGCAGGTTATCACGGACGTTTTGTCCAAGGTAAAAGGGGGTAAAGAGGCCAATGTCTATTGCTGCAGCGCGCACCCATCGACTGGATTGGCCCTGATTGCCGCTAAAATTTACCGGCCCCGTATGTTTCGCAATTTGCGTAATGACGCTCGCTACCGCCAGGGGCGCGAAATGGTGGACGAAAATGGAAAGGTTTCCCACGCCCGGCGCGAAGACCTGGCGATGCGAAAGAACACCCGTTTTGGAAAAGAGCTGCGCCATATATCGTGGTTAGAGGCCGAATACCAGACTATAACCATGCTCTATACAGCGGGTGCGGATGTGCCAAAACCTTTGGCGCACGGCGGTAACGTGATTTTGATGGAATTTGTCGGCGAACACGCCATACCAGCGCCCACCTTGCAACAGGTCAG
>DAIQPZ010000281.1:0-1916 GCA_036787065.1 Anaerolineaceae bacterium | reverse complement strand
CCATAATAATCCTTTTCTCCTCTCCCCACTCCGTGGGGAGGGGCTAGGGGACTGCGCAGCGTGCCGGTGGCAGAGTTTCTTGCCAAGCAAGCGCACGAATAATTTAAGCGCGGTTGCCCTGGGTATCTCCCTTCGTGAAGAGCAAAAAGCCTTACGCTTATTTACTTCGAGTTATTCTGCTCAGCCATCTTTTGCAATAACTGCTGCTTGGAGCGTTGGAACTCCTCTTCGGTCAGCACACCCCGCTTGCGCAGGTCAGCCAACCGGTCGATCATGGCCGGAATATCGGCCGGCGCCGGGGCGGACTGAACGGCTGGTCCCGCATTGACCCCAGACCGGTGGTCGTCATCGTGGCCAAGCCTTTCCTTGGCATTCACAATAAAATTCTTGAACTTCAGCGGGTCGCGGATCGTCATGAACTTGTTCGCACCAATTTCGCTTGCCGTCAGGATTTCAACGTTACCAAAGCCGAAAATGCGCCCAAAGAAGGATTGGGTCAGCTCGATATCGTTTACCTTCTCCAGGGACGAGTCGATCACCGCCTTGTTAATGATTCCCGAAAGCTGGATCACGCGCCAGGAAGTGACAATAAATTTCCGGTTGTACCAGTTAAAGAAGTCAAACAAACCGCTGATTACCGGCCAGACCAACAAAATTAGCATCAACCACATCCAGTTAGCCCATGGTTGTCCTTTAAAAAAATTCGACAGTACGAAGTAAAGCACCAGGACCGCCGCAACGGCCACACCCTCCACGATAATATTGCGAACCAGCACAAACCAGTGCTGGCGGTCCACGTACAGCACTTGCTCACCGTCGCCCAGTAGTTTCGCCAAATAATCATCCGCCATGACATTTCCTCCGTGAAAAGTTGATCTGGTAGTGTGTTTTGTCCCGCCGCGGGACAAAACACACTCGCTCCCCGGTAGAGCCGGAAGAGTCGTTAATTTATATCATTATAGCATCGAGCAAGATAAGAACCAAATTTATGATCAATGGGATGCAGATCATTTTTCATCTTCCCAGTTTACATAACTTGTGATAATATGGCCTTACAAAAATCAATATCGCCCCTGAGGCACTCTTATCCAGAGAGGTGGAGGGACCGGCCCTGTGAAACCTCGGCAACCTGGACTACTTTGCAAGACCAGTCCAAGGTGCCAATTCCGACAGAAGGATGTTCTGGAAGATAGGAGGGCAGCCTGTATAATGCCCCCTCGTGTTGACCGGAAGGGGACATTTCTTTTAAAAGGAGGATTTTAATGACCACCACTTTTATGAACTCTGCTCGTTACCTGTTCACTTCTGAATCGGTCACGGAGGGGCATCCGGACAAGCTTTGCGACCAGGTCAGCGATGCCGTTTTGGATGCCTGCCTTGAGCAGGACCCCATGTCACGCGTGGCCTGCGAAACGGCTACGAAAACCGGTTTCGTGATGGTGCTGGGTGAAATCACCACCCGGGCCCATATCAATTTCGACCAACTGATTCGTAAAGTTGTCAACGGCATTGGTTACGATGACAGCTCGAAAGGTTTTGACGGTAACACCTGCGCTGTCCAGGTAGCCATCGCCCAGCAGTCGAGCGACATCGCCCTGGGCGTTGATAAGGCCCTCGAAGCCAAAGCAGGCGAGATGACCGACGCCCAGATCGAATCGATTGGCGCCGGGGACCAGGGCATGATGTTCGGTTATGCCTGCGACGAGACCTCCACCCTGATGCCCATGCCGATCTACATGGCCCACAAGCTGGCTCGCCAGATGGCATCCATTCGCAAGGCCGGTGTTCTGCCCTGGATGCGCCCTGACGGCAAAACCCAGGTGACGGTGGAATACCATTACGGTAAGCCGGCCCGCTTCCAAACCGTGCTGGTCAGCACCCAGCACTCTCCCGATGTTTCCCACAGCGAAATTCGC
>DAIQPZ010000153.1:0-6360 GCA_036787065.1 Anaerolineaceae bacterium | reverse complement strand
GAGAATGCCCTCCAGAATCCGTCTCAGCCAGCCGACTTGCGTTTCTAAAGTTCACTGCCAACACAGACTTGGGCACTCAGCAAAAAGACAGCCCGAAGGCACTCCTGCTGGCCAGGATAGTCCAAAATCTCATCTCCAACTGCGCCCAGACTCAGCCGGTCGATGAATTTGAATATCTGAGAACCCAGGCCTACTCCCTGGATAGGCTGAGCAAACCAGAAAAGCCCTTCCCATCGGATTAAACGCGAATCTTCTGGTCCTATGGTTGTGTCAAGGATCAAGAAATCTTTGCGGCATGGAGATATCGCTGGCCGTTATGGTGGCCAAAAGTTGATCGTCCTGGTACCCGGCGCATCTCCAGGTTATTGTGTCCACATCGCCTGGCGGATACGGCGGGCAGTTGGACCAGGCCATGTATATGGCCAAGCAGCAAGGTAGAGATCGAGTGGTTAACTGATATTCAATGAGCCGGTTTTACCTTTTTGATTCGCCATCTATTCCATCGGTGGTTTGCGCGTCCCACCACTTTGAGAGATGTCGTCTCGGGTAAGGGGGTTGATCGATATAATGTGAGACGTCGTTGAAGAGCGTCAGCCGCGCGCACACAGGGTCTTTAAAATCCAGGATATTCAGGCAGGCCGGTGACTGGTCAAGGCGGTCGCGGTAGCCCCTGGCATCGAACCCAAGCAGGCTGCTGATCACCAGGCGGATGGTGGCTTTATGGGAAATAACCGCCACATTTTCATCTTTATGTTTGACGACAATTTCACGGATGGCGGGTAATGCGCGCGCCATGACACTTAAACCCGACTCGCCTCCTTCGGGGGCAAAGGTAAACGGGTCCGTCTGCCAGGCCGCGTATTCTTCAGGAAACTGCACTTCGACGTCACCCCGAAGCATCTTCTCCCAATGCCCGTGGTTGATTTCGCGCAGCGAATCGACCTGCACCGGAACCATCCCATGCAGGCGGGCAATGATTTGGGCGGTCTCGACGGTACGGATCATTGGGCTGCAGTAAAAAGCTGAGATCTTGTCACCGGCCAGGCGTTTAGCCAGGTGCTCTGCCTGCAAGCGCCCTTCCTCGGAGAGGTCAACGTCGGTCGCCCCTGAAAAACGGTCTTCACTGCTGAGCTGCGTGGCCCCGTGGCGGATTAAGTAAACGCGTGTGGTCATGGAAATATCCTCCTGATTCCCATTATACAATAAGCCCCCTCTCTGTTTAGGATACTATTGGCGAATCACAAAAAAGATAGAGCTGTCGTTGCGAGGCTTTGCGAAGCAATCTGGATTGCTTCGCAAAGCCTCGCAACGACAGCTCACTTGTTCTTGTCGTGTGCCCCACGTCAGTGCGGCCGGTCTTTTTAGCGAATTTTTCCGATTCTCCAACAGTATCCTAAAGGGAAGGGTTAGAAAAAAGATTTTCTGCGGGTTTTTTGTACGTGTTTTGGTGTGTTTCGTGGTTATTTGTCTGTAACCTTGAGAATGGATATAATAGTCCTATCTGCCTGTGAGTTGATCGATCCCTTTATATCCCCGGAGGCCACTCATGTCTGCTGTCGTTTCACGCACGTTACCCGCGGCCAGCCATCGCTGGCGGGTCATCGCTATTTTCTTCCTGTTTTTACTGCTGCACCAGTGCGATAAGCTCTTAATCGGTCCTTTGATGAAACCGATCATGGACACCTTTAAAATCAACTATACGCAATGGGGTCTGATCAATACCGGCGCTCTCATTGTGGGGGCCGCGCTCTTTCCGGTGTGGGGATGGCTGAGTGACAAATACAACCGGGCCAGGTTGCTGGCACTGGCATCCTTAATCTGGGGGGCTACCACCTGGATCAGCGCTGTGGCCCCCACCTATCCCCTCTTCCTGGTCACGCGCTCATCCACGGGTATCGACGATTCCAGCTATCCCGGGCTGTACAGCCTGGTAGCCGATTATTTTGCACCCAAAAGTCGAGGGAAAATCTTCGGCCTGCTGCAGCTCACACAGCCCCTCGGTTACCTGATGGGTATGCTTTTGGCGCTTTTACTCAGCGGTGTGATTGGCTGGCGCTCTGTGTTCTATATCACAGGGTCGTTAGGGATCGTCCTGGCGGTCGTCATTTTTTTTGGGGTAAAGGATATTCCCCGCGGCTCTGGTGAAGAAGAGCTTAATGGCGTGGACACCAAGAAATACCCGTTTAGCTGGAAGGTTGTCCGTGATCTGTTTAAGAGGAAAACAATGATCATGATCTACAGCCAGGGTTTTTTCGGCGTTTTTCCGTGGAATGTGATCACTTATTCATTCTTTGGATATCTCGAAATTGAGCGTCACTACGATTCGAGTACCATGCTCTTCACCATGGCGCCCGCCGTCCTGGTGCTTGCCCTGGGCTACCCGGTAGGGGGCTTTTTAGGCGACTGGTTGTTCAAGAAGACACCCTCTGGACGCCTCATTGTCAGCGCGGTCGGTGTCATCCTTGGAGCTATCTTCCTCTATTTCACGATCAACGTCCCCATCGAACAGCCCATGCTGTTTGGCATCATGTTGATGATCACCGCTCTGTTCCTCCCGTTTGCCTCCCCGAACGTCGTTTCGACCCTCTACGATATCACCCTCCCTGAAGTGCGTTCGACTGTAAACGCTGTTGAGAGCTTTATCGAAAGCGCCGGGGCTGCGTCCGCGCCATTGATCTCCGGCTTAATTGCCGATGCCACTTCATTGCGTTCGTCTATCTTGATCATCTGCCTCAGTACCTGGGCGCTGTGTTTCATCTTCTTCATGGGCGCAATCATCTTTGTGCCCAAAGATATCGACCATCTCCACACCCAGATGCGCCAACGCGCCGCGGAGGCCGGCAGCGTTCAGGCAGATTGAATCACGATACACGCCAATGTTCATTACCCCAACCTCTTCCCAAGCCGTCCCACTCATCGTGGCCCCGACTGCGTTCGAATGCGCCGCGATCAAGCGACCTATCCAGCGCGCCATTGCCAGGGGTGATGTTCGGTTAAGCCAGTGTGGTGTGGGGATCAGGCACGCAGCAAACTTTTGTCAGAACCTGGACCCAAACATATATACCCACCTGTTATTGCTGGGTTGGGCCGGTGGCTTAGCGGAAGGGTTGAAACCGGGCGATGTAGTTTGCGCGCTCGCGGCCCTCATGCAAGGCCAGCCAGAGCTGAGACTTGTGCCTTTACCCCTCGCGGGCAACCTGATTGCAGGAAACAATCCAATGGCTCGCGAGGGATCTATTCTAACGGTTCCGCTGGCCTTGATCTCGCCAACTGAAAAACGGGCGGCGCAAGAAACCGGGGCCATAGCGGTTGAAATGGAAGCTTATCCCATGGCTGCATGGGCTCAAAGCCACGACATCCCGTTTAGCCATGTGCGTGTAATCCTCGACGCCTGGGATGAACCATTGCCCGATCTCGGGCCGGGTATCAATTCAACGGGCAGGTTTCACTTGACCGGGTTCCTCCGGCAGCTGGTCAAACGCCCTGGATTGGTCAGCGATCTGGTCCGGCTCAACCGGCGCATCCGCGCGCTTAACCCGGTGTTAGGACAAATGGCCGTGGATGTTTTATCCACGATAAATGATGAAAGCCATTGATTTTTCCCCTCTCAACCCAAACGGATCCAAATTCCAGCGGCTTAGGATTGCCGGTCTAGACCTGGGTAAGCTGGCGCGCCAATACGGCGGCCCACTTTACCTGTATGATGCGGCTGACGTCTGCGGCCATCACCGCCGGTGATGGCAGTCATATCGGTGTCTATCGTGTAACCGTGCGGGACCCCCACCAGGGCTCAATGGGAGCAGAAACGCCAGCGGATAATTTAACCGGTGGCAGCTTTGCCTGGCGTTCGCCCCGCAGTTCCCCTTTTTCGTCGACGCCAAAAGTCCCTCGCATGTTATCCGGATCACTTGGATCGACCACATTAACATCTTTGACAGCGCTGTCATTGGTGATAAAATAACCTTATCCATCTTTGAATTGATCCATCCAGGAGCGCTCTTATGGCATTTGCCGATCAGAATCATCCCCACGGTAAGGAATTATTATTAGCAGCTTTACGCCACGAACAGACCCCATCTATCCCCTGGGTGCCTTTTGCGGGCGTCCATGCCGGAAAGCTTCGCGGTTATTCCGCGTTAGAGGTGCTCAAGGATGGGGACAAGTTATTAGAATCCTTGCTCGAAGTCAACCGAGTCTACGACCCGGATGGACAGCCTGTCATTTTTGATCTCCAGGTTGAAGCGGAGATACTGGGCTGTGACCTGGTTTGGGCCGAAAACGGTCCGCCCAGCGTGGCCTCGCACCCCCTCGCATCCACCCTGGAGCTACCCACCCACCTTCCAGAAGCGTCAGATGGCCGCCTGCCCATGATCTTGGAGGTGATGCGCCAGATGAAAAGGGCCGTTGGCGACACCACCGCGCTGTATGGGTTGATCTGTGGCCCGATGACCCTCGCGTCTCACCTGCGTGGCACAGATATCTTCATGGATTCCTTCGACCGGCCGGATTATCTGAAGCAATTGTTAGCCTACACGCAAGATGTAGCTTTGCGAATGGCCACCCTGTATGCCCAGGCCGGCATGGACGTGATCGCCGTGGTAGACCCTCTGGTTTCGCAAGTGTCCCCCCGCCACTTTAAAAACTTCCTGCTCCAACCCTACTTTACTATTTTCACTACACTGCGCCAGATGGGCGTTTACTCATCCTTCTTTGTATGCGGGGACGCCACAAAAAATATCGAGGTCATGTGCCAGTCGTACCCAGATTCGATTTCGGTGGACGAAAATATCGACCTGCCAACCGTCAAAGCGATCACCGACCGGTATAACATCACCATCGGGGGAAATATCCCCTTGACCACGCGCATGCTGCTCGGTTCGCAGCAGGACAACATGAAATTTGTGGTCGATCTGCTCGATCAACTTCGCGATCCGTCGCGGGGCCTGAAAACGAATAATTTTATCCTTGCCCCAGGCTGCGATATGCCTTATGACGTGCCCATTGAAAATACAGTGGGTGTGCTAGAGGCCGTGCGGAACCCCGAGGGCACCCGCGCAATGCTGGCGAACTACGAGAGCCACACGTTCGATTACCCTGTGGACCTGCCCGATTATGCCCATCTCGACAAACCTCTGGTTGAGGTGTTTACTCTGGACTCCGACACCTGCGCCGCCTGTAGCTATATGTTGGGGGCAGCCCAACGCGCCGCCGGTGATTTACCCGGGCAGATCGACCTGGTGGAATATAAGTTCACCAAACCCGAAAACATTGCCCGTGTGGTTAAAATGGGAATCAAAAATTTGCCCAGTTTATATATCAACGGCGAATTAAAATATTCATCCTTAATCCCATCGAACCGGGAATTACTGGCTGAAATAAAAAAGGTCTTAGGCTGACGCGATTGAAGCTGCATCTGGTCGGCGGATTTCTGGGAAGTGGAAAAACAACTGCCATCATCAATGCGATCAAATTGCTGTTGGCTGCCAACCAGCGCGTGGGCGTGATTACCAACGACCAGGGTAAATACCTGGTCGATACCACTTTCTTTCGCGCTTCCGATCTGCCTACCGTTGAAGTCACCGGCGGCTGCTTTTGCTGCCAGTACGATGACCTGAACAAACGCCTGGGTGAGCTGTTGAAGAGCGCCGATCCTGAGGTGGTCTTTGCCGAATCGGTCGGCTCGTGTGCCGATATTGTCGCGACCGTGGTAAAACCGTTGATCCAACTGGCCGGGGCTAATTTTTCCCCGGCCAGCTTTTCTGTGTTCGCGGATGCGCGCCTTCTGCTAAGGCGTCTGCAAGGGGAAGAATTGCCTTTTAACGAGCATGTCGTGTATATCTTCGACCAACAAATCGAAGAAAGCGGCCTGCTGGTGGTGAATAAAATTGATTTACTCGACTCCCCTTCCCTCTGGCAGCTAAACACCCATCTGGCTGAACGCTACCCCGGAAAACCAATCCTGTTGCAGACCTCATTAACCCCAAATGGCGTTTCGCCCTGGTTGGATCAAATTCAATCCGGACAGGTCCCCCTCCCGCAAAAGTCATTGGAGATGGATTACGAAAGTTATGCCGCGGGTGAAACCAGCCTGGCCTGGCTCGACCAGGCCCTCACCCTATCAGTGCCTGATGGCTCGGGTAAAAGGGTGATCGAGCAACTGGTCACCACCCTCACCGGTCAGTTGGCGGCGCGCAAAGCCGGCATCGGTCACCTAAAATTTATCATTCAAGGAAAACACGGGCAGATCAAATTTAGCTTTCCAACCCTTGAAGAGCCCGGTTGGCAGAAGCAGATCCCCAATCTGGCCGGAAAAGAAATTCACCTTCTGGTTAATGCCAGGGCCGAGCTGCCACCCGGCGA
>DAIQPZ010000152.1:0-6419 GCA_036787065.1 Anaerolineaceae bacterium | reverse complement strand
ACCCGCAAACACCTCAAATTCGGGTCTTTTTCACACGGGCCTGAGCAATGACTAATCCTTATTCAAAGTAGGCGGATCTTGTGTAACGAATGTGTTGGAAGTACAATAAAACCCATTGGGAGTTTCTGTCATGAATCCCCGAATTCTGGGGGGGAGCTTTTATTCGACCGGTATTCATAAAAATTCTATAAAGATCAGGTTTGCCGAAGGTCATTTACAGGTTTTTAAGATACAAGTAGAATATAGATAGTCTATTTTTTCTCGTGCCGTCCAGATATTACACGAGTTATTTTTTTTCAACCAATTTAGGCCGTCGAAAAAATCTGTTAACCTGACGCGCCTGGCAAGGCATGGATACAGGATGGAGAAGGTGACTTGGACGATAAACGGATACAACAGGTTTTAGATATTGAAAAACAAGCTGATGGTGTATATGAGTCTGCCAACAGCCAGGCGGCCCAACTGCCCCTGCAGGCGGAAAAAGATGCGCTGGCCCTGATCGAAAAGACCCGTGCAGATGCCCAAGAAGAGGCCAAAAAGATCGTTGAAAAGGCCAAATCGGTGGAAGAGATCGACCGGATTTCAAAGGATGCCCAGGATAAGGTACATAAAATGGAATCGATGGCATCGATTAATTTCGACCATTCGGTCGCTTATGTTCTTGCCCGTGTGGTCGGTAGGGAGTAGCCTAGATGCTTGCGAGCGGAGTAACGGATTATGCGGCCATCAATGCCAGGGTAAGGGTCATGTATGCTACCCTTTACACCCCCCAAGATTTGGCCGTGCTGGGTGAAGCGGTGGATTTTCCCACACTGGTTGGACAGTTGAAGCGCTCCCCTTATGGACCCTACCTCGAACGGGTGAGTGATAAAGATCTCACCCCCAGGCGCACCGTTTTCCAGATTAAGGCACGCGTGGCGGACCAATTTGCCAGCATTATCCGCATGTCTCCTAAGCAGGCCCGGCAGGTCTTGATCCAGCTATTCCGCTATTTTGAAGTAGATAACCTCAAGGCCGTGCTGCGCGGGATTGTGACCGGGGCCTCCTGGGACCGGGTGCGCTTTGTACTTTTCCCCCCCAGTACGATCACCAATATCCCTGCTCAGGCCATGGTCGAAGCCGGCAGTATCGGCGCGGCAGTTGAGCTGCTGCGCGGTACACCCTATTATGAGACCCTGTCGCATGCCATGAAGCGCTATAGTGCGGAACAGAATCTCTTTCCCCTGGAAGTGGCCCTGGACCTGGATTACTGGCGCAGCTTATGGAAAGAGACCAACAACTTGCCTGCCGAAGATCGCACCCAGGGACTGCGTGTGGTGGGTACGCTGATAGATATTACCAACCTCATGTGGGCCATTCGTTACCGCGAATATCACCACATTTCCGAAGAAGAATTGATTAACTATACCCTGTCGTTTGGATACCGGGTGTCCGATAAAGATATCCGCGATATTGCCGCCGGCGCCGATATTGCCCAGGTGGTGAAACGCGTCTATCCGCATTTGTCAGATGTAGATATGTTAATCCAGGAAAACCATAAAAACCTGCCGAAACTGGAAATTGAGCTCAAACGGCACCTGATGAACCAATGTAAAGCCGTATTCGTGGGGAGCCCATTTCATATTGGTCTGTCCCTGGCCTACCTGATGTTGACTGAGCTTGAGATTCAAGATTTGACTGTGTTGATTGAGGCTAAGTCATCGCACACACCAGACGATGAATTTCGCCAGTATTTGCTGTAACCAACCAGCGACCATCCGTGTTTACATAATCCCGGGTTAACGGGATGCCATTATACGATTGATCTTATCTTATTGTTGGAGAGTCTATGTTCTATCCACAAGCGATGACTGAAGTAGAGCTGATTATTCCCTCCAGGGATCTGCTGGATGTGACGAAAGTGCTGAGCGGGCAGGGCATTTTCCACCAGGCAGACAGCAGCTACATGACGGTGAAGAATAATGAGTCTGGCGCAGCCAGCAACTGGCAGGAGAAAGCATCTGCATACGCGGCACTCGAGCGGCACATCCAATCGATTATGCTCGCGTTAAGCATGGACGAAGGCCAGCCGGTTAAAAAAGAGTTTGAGTCTCTGACTGAACTCGATAAGGTCAGACCGGTGGTCGATGATATCGAGAAGGAAGTCAAACAAACCAGCGATCAAATGAACGCTGAGCACAAAAAGCTGGAACTGGTGGAAAGTAATATTCGCCAGCTCGAGCCGGTCGCCGAAATCGATCTGGATATCAGCGCGCTGCGCAGCCCGCGTTACTTATTTTCGATGTTAGGCCTCCTCCCAGTCGCCAACATCGAGAGGCTGCAAACCAGTCTGGAACGTATTCCTAATGTCTTTCTGACTCTGCGCCAGGATAACCAAAAAGCGGTGGTCTGGCTGACCGGCTCGCAGAATAATGCGGATATCCTCGAACGGGCCGCCCGAAGCGCCTACCTCAACCCGCTTACCTTGCCGGAAGGTTATCAGGGCACGCCCGGAAAGATCATCCAGTCCCTGCACGATGCAGTTGGCGAGACCCAGCGCGAAATTAAAGAGCTCAAAGAAACGGTGGTTGCGCAGCATAATGCCTACGTCAAGCAGCTCCAGGCGCTTTTGTGGGACGTGCGCGCCAGCCGTATGCTGACCGACGCTATTGTACGCTTTGGCCAACTGCGTTATACCTACCTGATCGTGGGTTGGGTGCCGACTCGCTATATAGACGATTTTACCGAGCGCATCAAAGCCGTCTCAAAAGACTCTATCATCGAGTCTTTCACGACCAAACGCGGCGGCGACAACCAGGCAGTGCCGGTCGCTTTGGATAACCCCCGCTTTTTGAACCCATTCCAATCATTGGTCACCACCTACGGGCGGCCCCGTTATGGCGAGATCGACCCCACCTGGTTGATGACCATTATGTTCCCGCTTTTGTTCGGGGCTATGTTTGGCGATCTGGGCCAGGGCTTAGTTCTAGCCGGTCTGGGATGGCTCTTGTCCAGCCGGAAAGTCAAGGCCTTGAACAGCATGGCTGGGCTGGGTGGGGTGGTCATGGCCTGCGGTCTGGTCGCCGCGTTTTTTGGGTTGATGTACGGCAGTTTCTTCGGCTTTGAAGACGTGATCCCAGCCTTGTGGATGCAGCCAATCAACAATATCATGACCATCTTGAAGATTGCCATTGGCGCCGGGCTGATCCTGCTCAACATCGCTTTCTTGCTTGGCATCTACAACGCTTACGTGGCGCGCGATTGGGGTCATTTCTTTTTTGATCACAATGGGCTGGCCGGACTCGTCTTGTATTGGGGCTTGCTGGGCCTGCTGGGTAAGGCGGGCAGCTCTTTCTTGGGCCTGTCTATCCCGGTCCCAACCATTGTTTTTATTGTTCTGGCAGTCGTCGGTGGGTTTGCTGTAACTTTATCCGAGGTGTTCAAGCACCTGATCGAAGGCCACCGCCCGCTGATCGAGGGTGGCATCGCTACCTACGCGATCCAGGCTTTCTTTGAATTATTTGAGTCGCTGGTCAGTTACCTGAGCAATAGTCTTTCTTTTGTCCGTGTGGGTGCCTTTGCGGTGGCTCACGGTGGGTTGAGCAGCGCCATCTTCATCCTGGCAGCATTGATGGGTGGCAATACGCACGGCCTCGGATATTGGCTTGTGGTCATTATCGGTAACATTTTTATTACGGGTTTTGAAGGGTTGATCGTAGGCATTCAGACCATGCGTTTGTCATACTACGAAATGTTTAGTAAGTTCTTTACCGGCGGGGGAACGCGTTACGAGCCCCTGGCATTGTATCCGTCTAAAGAAAATTAAATTGTAACTGTTCAGACAAATGAAGAAAGGCGCCGAATTTGAGGGGTTTGCGGATGCCTCGCACCCGCAAACCCCTCAAATTCGGGTCTTTTTCACCAGGATATTTCATTAGTTAAGGAGAATGTACAATGATCGTGATCGTCGCAGTTTTCGTAGGGCTGGTTCCGATGATTCCAGCAGTGATTTATTTCCTTCGCGAACGCAAAGAAGGATTGACCGGCGCTACGCGTGGTCTATTGATGGGATTGCATGGGTTCAATGCCATTATTGGTTTGATGGCTGCCGGGATTGGCATTGTCTGGCTGGCGTCGCCTGCCACTGTTATGGCCGTAGGCCTGGCTGCTTCTCCTACCAGTGACCCTTATGTGACGCTGGCTGCTGCCCTTTCCACTGGCCTGGCCTGCCTGGGCGCAGGGATTGGTGTCGCCAGCTCCGGCGCAGCCGCTATTGGCGCCATCGCAGAGAAGCCCGAGTCCTTTGGCCGAGCACTCATCTTCGTGGGTCTGGCAGAGGGTATCGCTATCTACGGCTTGATCATTTCCTTCATTATCCTGCAGCGGTAGGGTTGAAATGAAGATTCTGGTCATCGGCCATCCGGATGCTGTGCTAGGCTTTTCGTTGGTGGGTGTGAACGGTGTGACCGTCTCTACGCCCGAACAGGCCAACCAGGCGATGGATGTGGCTCTGGCAGATCCAGCGATTGGTATTATCCTGGTGACAGGTGATGTGGCGGTGATGATCGGGGTCAGGATGGATGAGCTTCGATTACACAGCACTGTCCCGCTGGTGGTCGAAATCCAGGCGCCAGCCGGGGCACAACCGGACCGGCCTTCACTGAGTGAACTCGTGTTCCGGGCAATTGGTATAAAGATTTAATTATTTCTCCCTCTGGTGGTGATGTCCCCAGGAAGATTGGATCAGGTGGTAGATTTATGAGATCGTTAGCCGAAAACATCGAATCCCTCTCGCGCGCTGTGCTGAGCGAGGCAAGCGCTGAGGCTGAGCTTATCCTGGCTGACGCCAGGGCGAAGGCAGATGCCATCCTGCAGCGCGCCCAGGAGCAAGCCATGGCGGAGCGCGCCGAAATTATCGAACGCGCTCAACTAGAAGCGGCTCGCCTGCGCGGCCAAACGGTGGCCACAACGCAGATGAAGGCGCGGACGATGGAATTGGAGCACCGTGAAAAATTGTTGGATTCCGTATTCAGCAGCGTCCGCGAACAGTTGTCTTCGATCCAATTGTGGACCGATTACAGCCAGATCTGCCAGCGCCTGCTGCGCGAAGCTCTGACTCAGTTGAAAACCGACAATGTGGTGGTGCGAGCTGATAAGAAGACCATGACATGCTTGACTAACCAGGTGTTGGCTGAGACCGCGAAACAATTCAATGTCCATTTGACCGTCGGCGAACCACTCGTGGACCGTATCGGGATCAGCCTCGAGACTGCGGATGGCCATTTGCAATATGATAATACCCTGGAAACCCGGTTGAGCCGATTGCAGAACAATCTGCGCTCTCCGGTATATCATCTTTTGATCGGAGAGTCACTATGAGCCAGCAGATTGGTTTGGTGACATGGATTAATGGTCCGGTCGTCCGCGCACGCGGTTCGCGCGATGTCAGTATGTTGGAACTGGTTGAGGTGGGTGAAGAGCATCTAGTAGGTGAGGTGATCGGCCTGAACGGCGACTTAATTACCATCCAGGTGTACGAGGAAACTTCGGGCATGCACCCGGGCGCTCCGGTATTTGGCACAGGCTTGCCGCTCTCCGTCGAATTGGGGCCTGGCCTGCTTCACAGTATTTTTGACGGTATCCAGCGCCCCTTACCGGTGATCCAGATGCGCAGCGGCTCATTTATTGGGCGCGGGATTCACCTGACACCTCTTTACCGCAAAGACCGTTGGAGTTACACGCCCAACCCGGCGCTAAAGGTGGGAGATTTTGTGAAAGGTGGCATGATCCTGGGTACCGTACCCGAGACGCAGGCCCTGGAACACCGCGTAATGGTTCCCCCGGAAGTCAAGGGGAAACTGACCTGGATTGCCCCCGAAATGAAATACACAATCGTTGAACCGATCGCACGCGTCCAGACAGAAACAGGCGAGAAGGAACTGACCATGTTGCAGCGCTGGCCTGTCCGCCGTGCGCGCCCTTACGCTGCTCGCCGTGGGCAGTCAGGCGGCGGCCCGTTGATAACCGGCCAACGCGTACTGGACACTTTCTTCCCCCTGGCTAAAGGCGGCGCGGCCGCCATCCCGGGTGGTTTTGGCGCCGGTAAGACAGTTACCCAACAAAGTATTGCCAAATGGTCCGATGCGCAGGTGGTGGTCTACATTGGCTGTGGCGAGCGTGGGAATGAGATGACCGAAGTGCTGCAAGAATTTCCTCAACTGGTCGATCCACGCAATGGGAGGCCTTTGATGGAGCGTACCGTATTGATCGCCAACACATCCAATATGCCAGTGGCTGCGCGTGAAGCCAGTATCTACACCGGTATCACCATTGCTGAATATTACCGTGATATGGGCTACCACGTGGCTTTAATGGCCGATTCTACCTCCCGTTGGGCTGAGGCGCTGCGCGAAGTTTCGGGCCGCCTGGAAGAAATGCCC
>DAIQPZ010000151.1:0-6443 GCA_036787065.1 Anaerolineaceae bacterium | reverse complement strand
TGCTCAGCCATGCGAAAAAAGTCGCCGAATTTGAGGTGTTTGCGGGTGCTTCGCACCCGCAAACACCTCAAATTCGGGTCTTTTTCACAGGGGCCTGAGTAGTAACTTTTGATTTATTCAGCCGGCGGTGAATTAACCCAATATAACCCGGCTGCACGGCGGTTGATTGGATTAAACGTAGATCGGGTCAAGCTCAGTTTGCAGCAGCGGATCAACTTGCTTAACGCCGTACAGACAGATGGCCAACCAATGAAGAGTGAAGACGCTCCGGCATATCAGGCTATGCACGGCAATACTGTACGTAATTTTGTCTCCCGCCTGATCCTACCGGATACGGATAAACCGATTTGGTTATCCGTATCTGCCTCGCCCATCCGTGGCATCGAAGGCATTGGCGCGGTGGTATCACTGACCGATATTACCGAACACATCGAACTCGAAGAAAAACTGCGCCATGTACAGTCCGATTTGGAAAACCGGGTCATGCAGCGCACCGCGGATTTACAGACCTCTATCCAGGCGCTGGCCAATGCGAATGCCATCATGCAAGAAAATGAGGAACGATTCCGCCAACTAGCGGAAAACATCCATGAAGTCTTTCTTATCGAATCGATCGACCAGGAGAAAATCCTGTACGTCAGCCCTGCTTACGAGGACCTTTGGGGTAAGACCCGCCAGAGCCTTTATGATCATCCCACATCGTTCTTAGACTCGATTCATCCGGAAGACCTACCCCGCGTGATTCAGGTGCTTAAACAGATTCCAAAGGTACCGTACGACGAACAGTACCGCATCATCAGCTCCGATGGCAGCCAGCGGTGGGTTCGCGCTCGTACATTTCCCATCCTCAATGAAGCTGGGAAACCCTACCGCCTGGCAGGTATTATCGAAGATATTACTGAGCGCATGCAATCGATCCAACTGCTCGAGAAACGGGTCGATGAGCGCACGCGTGAACTGACCACCTTACTGGCAGTTTCCAACAGCCTGACATCGACCCTGGAATTTAACCAGTTGATCGAGAGAGTTCTGGACCAACTCACTAACATCGTGACCTTTACCAGCGCGATCGTCCTGCTGGTTGAAAAAGAAGAAATTGAGGTGGTCGCCATCCGCGGTTTCTTCCACCAACCCATCCCATTACACAGCCGGTTTCCGGTAGCCACGTCGAAAACACTCGCCCATCTGGTCTCCACGCATCAAGCGATCTTAATCAACGATATACACGACCAGAATTCAGATCTTAAATTAATTTTCCCGGACCGCCCGCTGATCGACACAAATGATATAAACGCGATCGGTTCATGGTTAGGTGTGCCAATGATTGTCAAGGACGTGGTAGTGGGTATTGTGCGCATGGCTCACACGCAGCCCGAGGCATTTACCCAAGCTCATGTGCAGTTGGTGCAAGCGATTGCCAACCAGGCAGCCGTGGCCATCGAGAACGCCCGACTTTACGGCCAGGCCAAAGAGCTGGCTGCGCTTAATGAGCGGCAGCGCCTGGCGCGCGAACTGCACGATTCGGTTTCTCAGGCGCTTTACAGTATTTCCCTCGTCTCACACTTCGCCCTGGCCAGCCTGGATCGCGATCCGGCCAAATTGAAGGAAGCCCTGGAATATATCCTCTCTCTTGCGGATGCTGGTCTGACCGAAATGCGCGCCCTCATCTTCGAACTGCGACCTGAATCGCTGGCCACAGAGGGGCTGGTTGCTGCGATTAAACGGCAAACTTTGGCCTTGGAAGTACGCCGTGGAATCCACGTCAGCACCTGGCTGGATGAAGAACCCCAGGCCCCATTAGAGGTCAAAGAGGCCCTTTTCCGTATTGTCCAGGAAGCTCTCAGTAATGCTTCCAGACATGCCAATCCAACGGAAATAACCTTGACCGTAAAAGATAACCCAGATAAGATTGAAATGACGATCACAGATGATGGAAAAGGCTTCGATCCAGCCCAGTTTTTCGCCGGCCATCTGGGCCTGCAATCTATGCGCGAACGGGCAGAACAAGCCCATGGATTATTATCCAAATTCCAAAAGGGTAACTGTTCAGCCGCGCGAAGAAAGATGCCGAATTTGAGGTGTTTGTGTGTGCTTCGTACACGCAAACACCTCAAATTCGGGTCTTTTTCACATGGGCCTGAGGAGACCCAAAAGGTTCTAATCCAAAATAAAAATCTATGACCGCTATTCTCACTGTTCAAAACCTGGTTAAACGTTATGGTGATTTTACTGCGGTTAAAGGCATCTCTTTCGAGATCCAGGAAGGAGAAATCTTTAGCCTGCTTGGGCCAAATGGCGCTGGTAAAACTACCACTATCTCCATGTTGTCGACGCTTTATACCCCCACCAGTGGCGATGCATGGATTGATGGTCATTCTGTGAACCAACAACCGATGGCGGTACGCCAATTGATCGGCATTGTCCCCCAAGATCTGGCGCTGTACGAAGATCTCACCGCGCGTGAAAATTTGACCTTTTGGGGCCAGATGTATAACCTGAAGGGGAAAGACCTCAAGGTGCGTATCGATGAAGTGCTGGCTCTGATCGGCCTCACGGATAAAGCTAACCAGCGCGTGAAGACCTATTCAGGCGGGATGAAACGCAGGGTCAATATCGGCGTGGGGCTGCTCCATCACCCGCGCCTGTTGTTTATGGATGAGCCCACCGTGGGCATTGACCCCCAATCTCGGCGCGCCATCCTGGATGCGGTCAAGGAGCTTAATCGACAGGGCATGACGGTTTTATATACCACCCATTACATGGAGGAGGCCCAGGAACTGTCGGACCGGGTAGGCATTATCGATCACGGCCAGTTGATCGCTATGGGCAACCAGGTCGAGCTTACCCGCCAGGTGGGTGAAAACGACGCCATGCTCCTGCATATCGGTGAAGGTGAAGATGTGGCTGCCCTGGCAGCCACATTACGCACTTTGCCAGGTGTGATCAAAGCCGATTATACCGGGCAAACCATCACTGTGATCGTTCCCGAAGCAGAAGAACTGCTCGCCCCAGCCATCACACGGGCTAACGAAATGGGGATTAAGATCCATTCGGTGGACATGCAAGAACCCAACCTTGAAAGTGTTTTCCTTGCGCTGACCGGCCGGGCGTTGAGGGATTAATCATGAAGAAAATTTTCTTGATCGGCTGGAAAGATGTCCTGATCGCTTTCCGCGATCCGGCGGCTTTAATTCTGATGCTCGCTGCCCCTTTTTTATTGACCCTCGGCCTGGGTGCTGTCACCGGGCGGGTTACCAGCAGTGCCTCAACCATCAACAGCATCCCGGTCGTGCTGGTCAACCAGGATGGGGGTCAGATCGGTAATGCGCTGGTGGCTTTATTTCAATCGACCGAGCTAAAAGACCTGGTTATCCCCACCCTGTTAACCGATCCGAGGATAGCGCGCCAGATGGTGGATCAAGATAAAGCTGCCGCAGCCATCCTGATTCCCGCCGGGTTTAGCCTAAGTATAATTCCCTCAAACCCACCTTCTGCGACTGACTCTAGCAGTCAGGTGGTAACCATCACGTTATACACCAACCCAACCCGGCCAACCAGCTCGGGTGTGGTCAAGACCATCGTAGACCAGTTTATGAGCCAGGTTGAAGTCGGGCGCGTTGGGGGGGAAGTGGCGGTTGGGCAGTTAATCGCCAGTGGGTTAATCCAACCCCAACGAGCCGCTCAAGTCGGCCAGGTCATCGGAGTTAACCAGGCTGTTGCAAGCTCTGTGTCTGTCATCAGCATAAAAAACACCACGGCCTCGGGAAAAGCAGTGAAATTTGATATACTGGCCTTACTGGCTCCCGGTATGGCGCTAATGTTCCTCATGTATACCACCAGCCACGGGGGCCGCAGTTTATTGACGGAAAGGGCCATGGGCACCTTACCGCGCCTGCTGGTTACCCCAACCAGCATCACACAGGTGCTGGGTGGAAAAATCTTTGGTATTTATTTGACAGGGGTCTTACAGATGTTGATCCTCGTCGGCGCATCCACGCTGCTTTTTAAGCTCGATTGGGGCGACCCGTTGGGTGTGGTCGTCCTGCTGCTGGCGGCTGTTGCAGGCGCTGTCGGCTGGGGGTTGATTATCACAGCGCTGGCCCGCACACCCGGACAGGTCAATGCCATCGGCTCTGCAATCATGCTCACCTTTGGCATATTGGGGGGAACATTTATTAATATGGCCCAATTTCCAGCCTGGTTCAGCGTTCTGACCCATATATCGCCCAATGCCTGGGGCGTGGATGCGTTCAACGTCCTCGCTCAAGGGGGCGGACTGATGGATATTGCTAACCAGGTCGCTGCGTTGTTCTTGATGGGGGCAATCTTGTTTACGGCAGCCGTCCTCATTTTACGCAGGCGAAATATCGCCCAGGGGTAAGGAGATCAGCTTGACTAAGATACTATCCATCATATGGAAAGACATCCGCATACGTTTCACGGGGTGGTCTGAATGGCTGTTCTTTATCATACTACCGGTTATATTCACCGTCGTTTTGGGGGGTGGCACCCAGGTCTCAAGTGATTCGCGGGTTCGATTGGTGGTGGTCGACCAGGCGAGGAACCCTTGTTCAACCGCCCTCATCGACGCTTTGGGGAAATCCCCCGCCGTGCGCCCCGAATTGCTTCCACTTAACGAGGCCGAAGACCAGCTCTCCCAGCGCCAGACCGCTGCTGTGCTGATCATTCCCGCTGGATTTGATCAGGCAGCCGTCGAGCAAGGTCTCGCCAGTCTAGACTTGCGCCAACAGCCGAACAACCTGGATGCCATGGTCACCAGCCGGGCAGTTCAATCGGTCACCACGCGCGTGGGCAGCTCGGTTGCGATCGCCAACCGGAGCGTGGTTGAAGCAGAAAAGCTCAAACCATTTGACTCCTCCACGGCTCGTCAGGTTTACTTTTCCGCCGCGTTGAAGGCGGCCCAAACCGGTTTGGCCGAAGCGCCATCCCGTATCACCTCCACCACTGGCACAACCCAGGACCCAATTAATTACAATCCGCATGCTAATTCCTCGGCGGGACAATTGATCACCTGGGTGTTTGTCCCCTTGCTTTCTATCTCAGGGATGTTCGCCTACGAAAGGCAGGTTGGCACACTGCGACGGATCCTGGTCACACCCACACAAAAGTCCCTCTATTTATTTGCGACCATCGCCGGGCAAGTATTGGTTGCTCTGGTTCAAATGGTGTTTCTGGTGGGTTTTGGCTTACTGGTGATGAAAGTTAACTGGGGCCAATCGCCGGCTGCCCTGGCATTAATCCTATTCGCCTCAGCGCTGGCAGCCGCCGCATTAGGAACAACCCTCGGTACGTTCGTTAAAACAGAAAGCCAGGCCAGCGGTTTGAGCATCATGCTGGGCATGGTCATGGCCCTCCTGGGTGGCTGCTGGTACCCGATTGAACTTTTCCCCCAGGCGGTTCGAACGGGTGTACAGATCTTACCCACGACCTGGGCCATGCGCGGAATGTTGGACATTGTCCTTCGCGGGCAAGGTCTGCAAGGGGTCCTTCCCGAAGCTGGCGTGCTTTTCGGTATGGCGATTGTGCTTTTCGGTATAGGCATCTGGCGTTTCAGGTACGAATAACCTGCACCCTATGCAAGGACAACCCTTTTTCGGCCGTGGTTGATTAATTTAACTAAAAACAATTTTTTATCTTCAACCAACATACAGGCATTAAAATCCCGAGCCGTCTTCGCATTCACCGCGGTTTGCAGCATCTCGCTCGTTTCACGTGTCCACCGGCCTAATTCATCAAAAAAACCAAGCGTATCCACGGCGCCTCTTTCATACCGGCTGCTCAAGGCATCGATTGTTTCAATCGATTGGTGGATTAAGTTATCTCTGGTTTTGAGATCGATGAATGGGTGACTCATAAAAATATCTCCTCGCAATTCGCTCGCGCAAATTGCCGGTGGTTACCTCGTCCTTCAAACGGTATTGGGTTTTCAATCGCTTTAACCAACCACCTACTGGGAGTCAAAGGATTGGAAGGATGTGACGGCTCAATTATGGATTAAGGGCTTTGCAATTACGAAGGGTTTATAAAATCATACCGGATTGGAACATTAAAAGCAATCCTCTTAGGGCGCCAGTTTTACTGATGTGTTTGCGGGTGCTAAGCACCCGCAAACACATCAAATGAACCAATTCATTGCATAATAAATTAAAGAGGATTAAGATCAGGATGTTCATTCATCCCGTTAACCATGATATACAAGTCGAGTCACTCTGCTGGGTCACTATCCAAAAATGAGGTAACCGATGAGTCAAGAACTTTTTTACACCCCCACCCCGGGTGACCGCCGATTGGACTGGCAGGAACTCTATCAATCGTTGTCCGCGGATAGCTCAGGATGAGCCATCGCATCGATGATGTGTTAATACTGGCAAAACTCAACCGGACCGACTTGCACCTTTCAACCATTTATATGCTACGAAAAT
>DAIQPZ010000150.1:0-6473 GCA_036787065.1 Anaerolineaceae bacterium | reverse complement strand
GCTTCGCCCACCCCCCAGGACACCGCCACCCCGACCACCGGCCCAACCCCGGTGCAGTTGGCTTATGGTCCGACCAATTTCCCAACTAACATCGATCCCTTGACCGGGGTTTATGTCTCTGTTCCCACTCTGCTGGACCGGCGGCCTTTGATGATCAAGGTGGCTAATTATCCGGCCATCGGGCGCCCGCATGCCGGTCTTTCACTGGCGGATATTGTTTTTGAATACTGGACTGGTGAAGGCGCTAACCGTTTCATGGCGCTTTATTATGGCAAAGACTCGAAACAGGTTGGACCGATGCGTTCAGGGCGTTTGATTGATGTCCAACTGGTGCCGATGTACCAGGGCATCCTTGGGTTCGTTTCTGCTTACCAGACCATTTTTGCCAAAATTATGAACGCCTTGGGTAGCCGGGCTATCACCCGAGCCCCTTCCACCTGCCCGGGTATTTGCGATGACGGTTCCAATACCGTCATCAGTGTTTTTGCGGATACCAAAGCATTGAGCGAGCTGGCCACCAAAAACGGGGTGGTAAACAAGCGCCAGAATCTTGATGGCATGCGCTTTGACCCGGCGGTTCCAGCGGGTGGCAAGACCGGCGATGACTTGCTGGTGCAATACAGTTTTTATAACCGGGGGGAGTGGCGCTACGATAAGGCCAGTGGTACTTATTTGCGCTGGATTGAAAATGTGGACGCCAAAAACAACCTGACCATGATCCCCCTGGTAGACCGCCTGGATAATAAACAACTGGCTTTCAACAACGTGGTGGTGCTGTTCGCCTATTATATTCAATATGCACCCTCCGAGCACGATGTGACCGTCAAAGATAATACCACTGGGCGCAGAGCGATCCTGTACCGCGATGGTAGGGCATACGAAGGTGTGTGGAAATCGGCTGGGGGTGATAAACCGATCCAGTTCTTCGACGCTAAGGGCCAGCCCATGGCGTTTAAACCAGGTAATTCCTGGTTTGTATTTACCGGTATTTATTCGACCTTCGACCAAACGGACCCAGGCAAATGGGAAATGAAATTTAACCTGCCCTAAATCTAGATGAAGGCTTCTTCCACTGTGGGCTGAGCGCAGACCGCGCCCAACCCACAGCTTTTTTATGGTTTCATCGAGAAAAGGTGTTATGCGCGTTCTGGTGATTTCTGATATTCATGCGAATCTTACTGCGCTTGAAGCCGTCTTGAAGGAAGCAGATGGGGTAGATGCGACCTGGTGTTTGGGGGATATCGTTGGATATGGTCCTGATCCCAACCAATGTATTGCGCGTATACGCGGCTTGCCTAACCTGGTGTGTCTGCTGGGGAACCACGACGCGGCCGCCCTGGGCAAAATTGATGTGGATGCCTTCAACGCTGAGGCCAGGGTTTCGGTGCAGTGGATGCAGTCAGAGCTGAGCGAGGAAAGCCAGGCATTTTTAAAAGACCTTCCCGAGAAAATTACCCTGGAAAATATCACTCTGACCCATGGCAGCCCGCGCAACCCGGTATGGGAATACATTCTCGACCTGCGTATTGCCCAGATCAATTTCAGTTTTTTTGATACGCCATTTTGTTTTATCGGTCACACCCATCTTCCGGTCATTTACCGCATGGTCTCAGATTATGCCGCGGTGCGTATGCTGGTGCCGGCGCCGGGTGAGACGGTCGTTCTCAAACCTCGCGGGCTGCTCAACCCAGGCTCGGTGGGCCAACCACGGGACCGCGATGCACGCGCCGCTTATGCTATTTTTGATACAAAGACCTCCTCGTGGGAATATCACCGTGTGGCTTATGATGTGGCCAGCGTCCAGAAGCGCATTTACGACGCCAATCTTCCTCCACGCCATGCTATCCGCCTGGCAGAAGGCTGGTAATTCCATATTGTGGTAACTACAAGGCCCATGTAAAAAAGACCCAAATTTGAGGTGTTTGCGGTTGTTTTACATCCGCAAACACCTCAGATTCGGCAACTTCCAATGTATGGCTGAACAAGTTACTATCGTAGGGAACTATAGCTGACTTTTTTCGTCTTCTAATTAGAATAATTAGGTTCATTGGAGGAAAAAATGAAGAAATATCTTGGGATTAGCTGCTTTTTGATGATCATGCTCCTACTGGCGGGCTGTTCTGCCGCCGCGACTCCGTCGCCGTCTATGGATCAGTTCTCCAACAAATCCAGCGGCGCATTACCCGCCCAGGCCCCGGCTCTAGCAGTGCCTGGATCAGCCACAACAGGGTCAGGGTCGACATCGGCTGTGGGTCCAGGAGTCGTGGCCGACTCAACCGCCAGCACGACGGCCGCCACCGCGACCGACCGGATCGTGATAAAAAATGCCGATCTCAAGCTTGTAGTTAAGGACCCGGCTGCATCAATGGATTTCATCACCAACCTGGCCACAAAAATGGGCGGTTACGTGGTCAGTTCCAACTTGTATAAGACGACCACTGATAAGGGCATCGAAGTGCCGGAAGCTACCATTACCATCCGCGTGACTGCTGGACAGCTCAATGATGCTTTGACTGCGATCAAAGGCCAGGTCGGGAATGCCCAGACAGACATTTTATCCGAGAATGTCACCGGGCAAGACGTTACCAAGGAATATACGGACCTGACCTCGCGGGTGACCAACCTGCAGAAAGCTGAAGCGCAGCTCCAGGAGATCATGGCTTCGGCTACCAAGACGGAAGATGTGTTGGCTGTTTATAATCAACTCACCCAGATCCGCGAGCAGATCGAGGTGATCAAAGGGCAGATTAATTATTATAAGGAATCGGCAGCTTTATCGGCGATCAATGTCACCCTGGTAGGCAAAGAGTCGGTCCAGCCACTGCAGATCGGTGGATGGCAGCCTGTAGGGGTGGCGCGAAATGCAGTGCAAGCTCTGATCAACACCATGCAGTTCCTGGGCAATGCTGTGATCTGGTTTATTATCTTCGTGCTTCCCACGTTAATCGTTATTGGGCTGATCTTTTTCATTGCCTTCCTGGTTCTGCGGGTAGTGTGGCGCGGGCTGCGCCGTCTCTCACGCGGTAAACGCCAGCCTCCGGCTGTGACGCCCCCGTCTCAACCCAGCGGGCAGCCGCCTGTCCAACTTTGATAGGATTACATAAACACCGTGCATCCCGAGTTCAACCAACAGGATGCACGGTACTTTTATTTCGACTATGAAACTTGGCATCATCTCGGATACCCACAATCATTTTGAAAATCTTCAAGCGGCGCTGACAATCTTAAAAGCTGAAGGTGTCGACTTGCTGATCCATTGTGGGGATGCCACGCGCCTGGAAATCATCCATGCGTTGAGCGAGTTCAGGGTAGTATACCTTTTTGGCAACGGTGACATTCCCACGGGAGAGATGCAAGAGACGCTGCTGGCGATGTCTCCCCTGAATTATGCCGGGCTGGTGTACACCGATCACATTGAAGGCGCCGCGGTTGCCGCGACCCACGGTCATCTGGATGGACAGGTGAACCAGTGGCTGAGTTCCGGTCGTTATGATTTTGTGTTCCACGGGCATTCACACCGGCGCCGGGATGTGCGGGTGGGTAAAACTCGCAGCATCAATCCTGGCGCATTAGGGGGGCTGCAAGTCGAAGCACGATCTTTTGCTGTGCTTGACTTGCAAACCCGTACCTTGAAATTTATCAAATTATAAGCGTTACCTGGCTCAGCGGTTCCCGAGGCCCCGTATATTACCTACGCCCGAGGCGCGGCGGTTGATCGATGGGCTGCCGTAATATTCCACGTTGCCCACACCGCTCATGTTAATATCCAGGTTATCGGTGGCCCAGACGGTGGTGTTACCCACGCCGGATTGGATGACTTTTACGGTTTTACTTTCAAGATTTTCAGCGTGGTAATTTCCAGCGCCGCTGAAAACGAGATCCTGGTCTGTGGCGTGCCCACTCAAGCTTATGTTACCGGCCCCGTGTTGGCGGACACTGAGTTGATCGAGTTCCAGACCGCTCAAAGTCATGTTTCCAGCCCCACTATGCTCGATCTCCAGCCGACTTCCCTTGATCTGGTTGCAGACGACATTTCCGGCGCCAGAAATATCCAGGCCAGCGATATCGCGCATGGTCAGGCGATATTCCACGTGGTTAGCGCCCCAGAAACCAAAGTCCAACCAATCCCACCCATTGACGTCGTGATAAATTACCAGCGTTCCGTTCTTGACTTCGCTGCGGATATTTGAACGCATGGCATCGGGCGCATCGATGGTCAGCTCTTCGCGGTCGCCCTGGATCAGGGTCAGGTTGCCAAAGCCTTTGTGTTTCACACGGTTGAAGGCAAATACAGGGCGGCTTTCGCCGGTGATCTCCCCGTCGACTGCGCTATTGCCAGCCACTGACCCGACCGCCGGGTTAGCGAAGGAAACGACCTGTTCCGAAGAATTGCCCACCGCACCGGAAAAACGCCTGCGGCCAAGAAGAAGCCATAGGCCAACCAGTATCAATATGACAGGCCATACGACTGCCCAAATATTAATACTAAAAAATTGCCCAACCAGGAAAATCAACCCCACCACCAGCAGGATCACCCCGAAAAAGATGCTCCCTCTATTTTGTACCATGTATTCCTCCTTAGAAAACTAAAAATAATGGTAACCTCTCAGACACACGTGAATAAGGACCGAATTTGAGTTGTTGGCGGGTGCGAAGCACCCGCCAACAACTCAAATTCGGGGACTCTCTTCTTGCATTTGATCAAGTATACGTAAACCGGGCAGGAAAGTTGTAGTTTTTTTTCCGGCTTTGGGTGCTCAATGGGTGAGGGAAACGCTTAATCGTGGCTGTCCAGATAGGCTGCTGTTTCAGCCAGGCGGGCCGAATAACCCATTTCTTTGTCGTATCAGCTAGCTACCGAGACGAAGGTACCATCCTGCACCTGGACCAGGGGCAGGTCAATAATCGAAGAATGCGGGTCGCCGACGATGCGCGCGAAAGCCCATTCTTCTTCCAGCACGTCCTCAACGCACTAGTTTCCCCGCCTGGTATTCTCTCCATGTATCCTCCATTGAGGTCTCAAATGATTGCGGATGCCAATCTAAGACGGTCTGGGCTTTGGCACTGCTGAAATTCCAATTGTAGGCCACCATTTCGAGGAACTGGGATGGGAAGATGACCTTCCCGGTCAGGATCTCGCTTAAGGCTGAAATCGCCTTGATCACTGGCAGCGGAACGCGCAGACGTGGGGGCTTTTTGGCGAGCACTTTGGCGATAACTGCCCAGATCTCGACGAAATTAAGGCTGGCATTACCCAGAATGTAGTCGTCTCCGATTTTACCTTTTTCGCCGGCAGCCAGAATACCTTTAACCGTATCATTATAATAGGCGACAAAAAGCGGGTTTTTCCCACTACCCATGATTACTACCGGCTTACCTGCTGCCATACGCAGCAAAGTTTGATCCTGGAAACTGGGATGGCTGGACGCGAAAGAGCAGCCGTAGCCAAAACCTGGGTAAACAATCTTGACCGGCAGCCCGTTGCCGGCGAAATCTCGCGCCAGCTGGTCCGCGGCGCGTTTAGTCTTCTGATAAAAGTTTAAGTAATGCGCCTCGTTTATAGGACGGCTCTCGTCGGCCACCTCGCCCGGTTCAGTTGTACCCAAAACGGATAACGAGCTGACCATCACCAGGCTGTGGACGCCCTGGTCGCAGGCGGCCTGGAGTACATTCCGGCTGCCATCGCGGTTCACCCGCCACCATTCGTCCTCTGAGGCGCTTTGGCCTACCAGAGCGGCCATATGAACCACCCGTTCACAGCCCAGCATCCCCTGTCTTACTGAAGCGGCATCGGTGACATCACCCATGACGAACTTGACTCCTGGCAGGTTGAGACCGCTGCGGTTGCTTTTTGCCCGGGCGAGAACACGCGTCTCTGCACCGGTTTTTGCCAATTCTTTAATCAGAACTCGCCCAATGGAACTGGTACCCCCTGTGATGAAGTAAGTCATAATTCTCCTCTCAATGGTTGTGGCATTCCTAGCCGGCTGCGTAGGCTCTCTCCTTAAGCCTTTTCAATGACTGTATCTTTTGTTACTGCCCAGGCCCCTGTGAAAAGACCCGAAATTGAGGTGTTTGCGCTTATTTGGTAAGGGCAAACACCTCAATTTCGGCAACCTTCTTCGCATGGTTGAGCAGTTACTATCATTTTAAATTCAAAAGTGGTAAATTGAATTTGGATTTTATATTGGAGTTATTCATGACCGATTTGGATAATTTCCGTGCTGAAAAAGACCAATTTTTTTCAACCGATCGCCAGAGTCCATTGACAGTCGAACAGAAACTGCATTTTAACGGCATTTCCTATTTCCCGGAAGATCTGGCCCTGGTATTCGAAGTGACGGTTGAAGAGTTCGATCCCAGGCTGTCCGTAAAGATGCAGACGTCCACCGGTAAAATCCAGGTTTACGAGCGTTATGGAAAAATTAGTTTTATCGTAGATGGACAGGATGTGGAATTAACCGTTATGCCAA
>DAIQPZ010000149.1:0-6557 GCA_036787065.1 Anaerolineaceae bacterium | reverse complement strand
AGTCCAGGAGCCAACGTGAGCAAGTGGTCGGGAAAATACGTCATCGGTCTGACCGGGAATATCGCGACGGGGAAAAGCGTCGTGCGTAAAATGCTGGAGCATTTAGGAGCCTACGGGATCGATGCCGATGCGCTCAGCCATCGCGCGATCAGTAAAGGCGCTCCCGGTTACCAGCCCGTCATCGAACTGTTTGGCCGCTGGATCCTGACCCCAGACAAACAAATTGACCGGGTCAAACTGGCCAAGGTGGTCTTTTCCGACACCGAAGCGTTGGCGCTGCTTGAAAGTATCGTTCACCCACTGGTCACTCAGGCGGTTGACCTGATCGTCAGCCGTGCCTCCCAACCGATTATTGTGATCGAGGCGATAAAGCTGCTGGAAGCCAATCTCGGTAAAAACTGCAACAGCATTTGGACCAGCCAGGCCACTCCGCAGGTGCAGTTGGACCGGCTGGTGAAATTCCGCAAAATGGGCGAAAACGAAGCCCGCCAGCGTATCGCTGTCCAACCACCCCTGGAACAAAAGGTTTCGTCGGCCAACGTGGTGATTAAAAACAACGGCAGCTTTGAAGATACCTGGCGGCAGGTCGTAGCAGCCTGGCATCGCTCAGTACCCGCCAAAGTTAACCTGCCTCCACCTGCCCCGGTGGTCGTTTCCCCGGCAGCCAAAATGAGCCTCGAGCGGGGCCAGCCGCGCCATTCCGCTGAAATCGCTGTCTTCCTCAGTCACATGCCCAACCATAAACGCACCTACAGCCAGGACGATATCATGGCGGCCTTTGGCGAAAAAGCCTTCCTGCTGCTTCACCAGGATCAAAAACTGGTTGGGGTGGTCGGATGGCAGGTGGAAAACCTGGTATCGCGCACCACGGATGTCTGTATCGATCCCCGCGTCCCGTTAGCTGAAGCGCTGCCTTCCTTATTAAGTGAAATGGAGAAAGCTTCTAAAGACCTGCAGTGTGAAGCCTCCCTCTTATTTGTCCAGCCAGATCTCGCCGCCAATGGTGCTCTGTGGAAAAAGCTCGGGTATGAGCCGCGCAATCCAAAAGCCTTAGGGGTGCAGGCCTGGGAAGAAGCCGCCACAGAGTCGATGACACCTGGGACGGTCCTGCTTTTTAAACAGCTCCGGATCGACCGGATTATGCGTCCCATTTAAATTGGCTAACCTTCTGAGCGATTTCCTCTTCTTATTACAACGCCTGGACTGGGCCAGCCTGCTCGACCTGCTGCTGGTCACAGTGATTTTCTTTGCTTTATTAAAACTGATCCAGGACACCCAGGCCATGGTGCTGCTGCGCGGTATCTTGTTTATCCTGGTCATTTTAAGTTTACTGACCAGTATGATCAACCTGCCAGCTTTCTCGTGGCTGATCCGCACCACATTACCCGCGCTGCTGTTTTCCATCCCGGTGATTTTCGCGCCCGAGATCCGCCGTGCTCTGGAGCGTATTGGCCGCGCCGGTGCGGGATCGCTCAGCCTGCGTTCGAACAACGTGATCGATGAGATACAGCCTTCTATAAAAGCGGTTGTCACCGCTTCAGCCAGGCTTTCTTCGCGCCAGCATGGCGCATTGATTATCCTCCAGCGTTCTGACAACCTGCGAGAATATGTTCAAACTGGGGTCAATCTTAACGCCGCTGTGACCCCCGAGCTGCTGCTGCAAATCTTTTATCCAAATACACCCCTGCACGATGGCGCTGTCATTATCACTAACAATCGCCTTACCGCGGCTGCCTGCGTCATGCCCCTATCGGCCAGTGGCATTCTCAATCGCACCCCTGAACGGCAAATGGGCTTGCGCCATCGCGCCGCCCTGGGTATTTCAGAAGCCAGCGACGCGATTGCCGTGGTAGTTTCCGAAGAAACTGGCTCTATCTCGATTGCCCACGCTGGCCGGATGATCCGCCGGCTGGACGCCGAACGGTTGGAAAATATCCTGATCGCTTTTTATCGCCCAGCGCAGATGCCCGGCCCATTCAGCATCTTTACCCGGCTAATTTCCCGCCCGGCCAAAAACCGGCGCCATGAGGATTGAGCCTTTATGATCGCTGTCCTCCGCAGTATTTTGAAGAATATCCCGACTTTCCTCCTGGCCATAGCCCTGGCCAGTGCGGTGTGGATCTCGGCAGTGTCTTACGCCGATCCAAACCAGGAACTGCCCTATTCCAGACCCGTCCCGGTTGAAGTCATCGGCCAGGATCCCGGTTTGATCCTGACCAGCAACATCCCCACCCAGATTTATGTCACCCTTAAGGCCCCTAAATCGGTTTGGGACCGGTTAATTGCGGAAGACAGCCCGGTCACGGCCATAATGGACCTGTCTAACCTGGCCAGTGGAAACCACGATGTATCGATCCAGCTGCATGTGGCCGAACGCCCGGTTGAAATAATCAGCGTAATCCCTGCTAAGGTGAAAGTCACTCTCGAAACCCTCTCCACCCACACCTACCCAATCCATCTGACCATACTGGGTGACCCGGCGGTCGGTTTCCAGGCCGGCAATGCCAGCTTAAGTAAAAGCACCATTTCCATTTCTGGACCGGAAGCCCTGGTGAAGCGGGTGAATGAAGTTAAATCAATTGTTAATATCGCTCAGGTCCAGGAAGATTTAGTTCAGACGGTGGTGGTAGATGCTTTGGATGGTAACGGCTTATCGATCTCCGGGATAACCCTCACCCCAAATAAGATCACCGTCAGCATTCCCATCACCCAACGCGGCGGTTATCGCAATGTGGTAATTAAAGTGGTCACCACGGGACAAATCGCCAGCGGGTACCGTTTGACTAACATCTCGGCTTATCCACCCTCCGTCACCATTTTTTCGACCAACCCGTTGGCGATCGAAAACCTTCCGGGTTACGTTGAGACGGTGCCTATTGACACGAATGGGGTGAAAGAAGACCTGGATGTGCAGGCCACGCTCAACCTGCCTGTGGGAGTTTCCGTGGTGGGTAACCAGACCGTGGCCGTCCAGGTTGGCGTTGCGGCCATCGAAGGCAGCCTGACCCTTTCCAACATGCACGTTCAGATGATCGGGCTAGGGCCAGGGTTGGAAGCCAATCTCTCGCCCGACCGCGTGGATGTGATCCTCACCGGGCCTTTATACCTGCTGGACCAGCTTAATTCAGCCCAGGTAACAGTTAGTGTGGATCTCACCAATCAAGGGCCAGGCGTGATAAAATTGACCCCCCTGGTCAGCATTGTCCTTAACCAGATCCGCGCCGAATCGGTCTTACCCGGTACGATAGAGGTGAGCATCATCGAGATCACCCCCACGCCCAGTCCAACGGTCACACCCACCGGGCGGGCGCTGCCGACGATAAAACCGACTCCAACGCCTCGATTGACCCCGACCCCAACGCCATAAAGCCGGGAGAATCATTAAGTTTTATTTCAGGAAAATTACCATGCCGATGCCGATTGTTGCCCTTGTGGGCCGACCCAATGTTGGAAAAAGCACTTTATTTAATCGCCTGGCGGGCGAACCTTTATCGATTGTAGATTCTGTGCCTGGGACCACCCGTGACCGGCTTTTCGCCGAGTCTGAATGGAATGGCGTCTCTTTCAAGATAGTCGATACAGGCGGGATTGACCCCACCACAGGGGGAAAAACCCCGCTGTCGATCGGGTCTTCTGATTTTATCAGCGAGATTCGCGGCCAGGCCCTGGAAGCAGTCCAGGAGGCAGATGGGGTCCTATTTATCGTCGATGCCATCAGTGGGGTAACCCCGGCGGATATAGAAGTGGCTCTAATTTTACGGCGCAGCCAGAAAACGCTCAACGGGCAACCCTGGCCACCGGTGCTCCTGGTGGTCAATAAGGCGGACAGCAGCGACCTGCGCGATAATGCCATGGCTTTCTACGAGTTGGGTATGGGTGATCCCTTCGCCATCTCATCCATCCATGGCACAGGCACCGGGGATCTGTTAGATGCGCTGGTGACTTCGTTCGGAGATATCCCCGAGACTGTGGAAGATGAATCGATCAAGATTGCCATTGTGGGTAAGCCTAATGTGGGTAAATCCAGCCTGCTCAACCGCCTGGTGGGTGAGGAGCGCGCTATCGTCAGCCCGATTGCCGGCACAACCCGGGATGCAATCGATAGCCTGATCGACGTGGGTGGTTTGCCTGTGACGCTGATCGACACGGCTGGCATCCGCCGGCGCGGGCATATCGACCCTGGCGTAGAAAAATATAGCGTCCTGCGCTCCCTGCGCGCCATCGAACGCACCGACGTGGCTCTGTTGATGATCGACGCGGTTGACGGCATCAGCGTGCAAGACGCGCACATCGCCGGCTACATCCTCGAATCATGGAAAAGCACCGTGGTAGTGGTGAACAAATGGGACGCAATCACCAAGGACACATACACCATGGACAACTTTACCGATACCATCCGCAGGGAATTAAACTTTCTGCCTTACGTGCCGGTTCTGTTTATCTCGGCCAAGACCGGGCAGCGTGTGGATGAAGTTCTGCCACTGGCGATGCGCGTGCAGGAAGAGCGCCTGGTGCGATTGAGCACTTCTCAGCTCAACCGCGTAATCCAAAATGCCCAGGATAAATTCCCTTCCCCTTCCCACTCGGGACGCTCGCTGCGCATGTATTATGCTACCCAGGTGCGCAGCGACCCGCCCACTTTTTTGGTCTATGTTAATGAGCCCAAACTTTGCCATTTCACCTATTTGCGCTATCTGGAAAATCAAATCCGTAAGGACTACCCCTTCCTGGGTACCCCGATTCGGGTCGTGATGAAGGCTCGGCGAGATTAAAAAGAAGTTAATATTCCACTGTCACCCCATATACCCCTTGCCTTGACCATCAAGGCGTCATATAATCTCATCAAAGGTTTGACCGATACAAACTGGTCCGAACGGGTAACTGCTCTTTGGTCGAGTGGAAAAGACCCGAATTTGAGGTGTTTGCGGGTGTTTCGCACCCGCAAACACCTCAAATTCGGCGCCTTTCACCCAAAGGCTGAGTTGGTATCCGATCTGACAGGATTGATTGGGGATATTAACTTAATATGAGTGCCAGGTATCTTAACCCTGATAGAGGTAATATTGGAAAATTTCCACGGTGAACCAGTCCCAGAAGAGCAGCCCACCAAAAAAAGTGGCAAGCCAGGCTGCATGGGCCTTTTTATCGATACACTTGAAACGGTTTTATTGGCTTTGGTTTTGTTCCTTGGGATCAACGCCATTTCGGCGCGTGTGCGAGTTGAAAACATCAGCATGAAGCCCACCTTGCAGCCAGGCGAGTTCGTCTTAATCAATAAACTGGCCTATAAAATTGGCAAGCCGTCCCATGGAGATGTGATCGTGTTCCATTATCCACGCGATCCGAAGCAGGATTATATTAAACGCGTCATCGGCATCCCTGGGGATACAGTCACGGTGAGTGGGGGCGTAGTCTCGGTAAACAACACCCCTTTAACGGAGCCCTACATATCCGCACCGCCAGCTTATCCGGGGTCTTGGAAAGTACCGTCCGATTCGTTGTTCGTCCTCGGGGATAACCGCAACCAATCCTCTGATTCCCACATCTGGGGATTTGTTCCTTTGAGTGAGGTTGTCGGCAAGGGTCTGGTTATTTATTGGCCATTGGACAGTGTGCAGATCCTCGATCATCCCGATATTGTTAAAGCAGCACCCCGATGAAAGGTTTAACGGAATTTATGAACGAGTCGGGGATTTCATTAATCCAACCTTGCAACGGCTGCCAGGCCGGCCAGATGCATATGCGTTATCGTACCTATTTCACCTGGTTAGCTGACGAGTTGATCACGGTACCAAATTTTCCCACCTGGATATGCGACTTATGTGGGCGGCGTGAGTACGATCCCCGCGCAGTCAATCAGCTTAATTTGCTGCTTAATCCGAGCGCTGGCCGTCCAATCCACAAGAATACCACCACGCGCCCGACCCGTTCGAACGTCAAGAACCCTCGCCCTGCGGCTGATTAATTAGAGAATTCTCGTGGTGAATCCCCGCATTTTGGGATGTGAGCGCGCGTACGCGCGCTCACATCCCAAAATGTGGCTCATTCCACGGGAAATCATGATGTACAACTCTGGATTTCCATCCCGGGTGGAAGTGAATAACAACCATTTGCCATCCGGTGACCACCCTGGTTGGGCCTTATCGCCAGCACCGATGGTCACTTGTATAACGTCTACCTGACCAATCGCGCTGAGTGGGTTGATTGCCAGCGCCATGGTCCAGATCTGCAAGGTCTTGGCGTCAGAGCGGTCGCTGACAAAGGCCACGCGCTTACCCCCACCCATCAAAATCCGCGCCGGTGTCGCTGTCAACGCCTGGGTCAAAGTGACCTCGGGCGTGGCAGACAACGTCTGGGTTGGGCTGATATCGATCGTGGCGCTCGGTTGGGGGTGGTGGTTGGAACTGGAGCGGGTGTCTCGGGAGTTGGAGTCAAAGAGGCAGCTTGCACAAGGGGCATGCGGGTCATAGTCAGATCTGGTGACCTGGTCAGCCCAGGTAGACTGGTCAAAGTCGCGGAGCCAGTCAGCCCGCCCTTATATCTGGCGGGTCAAAGGA
>DAIQPZ010000044.1:0-18474 GCA_036787065.1 Anaerolineaceae bacterium | reverse complement strand
CGTCCCTACGTTCAGGTGCGGCTTCGACCGGTCAAACTTCTGCTTCGCCATAAATCCATCTCCTTAAAAACAGTTACAAATCAAGTCAATCCACTCGGCAGCATGAGCCCTCAATGGGATTCGAACCCATGACCCCGTTCTTACCAAGAACGTGCTCTACCAACTGAGCTATGAGGGCTTGCCGACAAAAAATGATGTCCCGCAATTTAAAACAGAACATTGTGGACGGTGAAGGATTCGAACCTCCGAAGGCGTGTCGCCAACTGATTTACAGTCAGTCCCCGTTGGCCACTTGGGTAACCGTCCATATCTTGTGCGCCTGGCAAGACGTCGCTTGCTCGAGATCAGAGTTATTCAATTTCCGCAAAATAATCCCGATCGCCAATCAGCAACGTGAGCCGACGATGGGAATCGAACCCATAACCTACCACTTACAAGGCGGTTGCTCTGCCTATTGAGCTACGCCGGCGCCCTTATTTGATAAGGTACAGCCTTTAACCTGCCAGATTATACCAAAGGCCTTACGCTTAGGCAAGGTCTCATGAAAATCTGCAACGGGTTGGGAGTTTATCAGAATTCAGTTAAAGAGTCAAGGATCTGCCCTGCAGCCGACTGACGGCGGCCAACTATACGCTAGCCAGGGGCAGCGCCAGCCAATTCGTTAAAAAAACCAGAGATTGCCCTATTGACAACACAGAACAATTGTTCTATAATGCTGATATCACTCTTGAATCACTGCTCACATTCGGGAACTTTCACCCCAAGGATGAGTAGTTACAATTTTACCAACCCTTTTGATTTTAGGAGGCTTTAAAAAATGAATATCACAGGAACTCGCCAGGGCTTGGGTTTAAACCTGAGTAAATTCTTATCCAATATCCGCCTCCAACGCGGGATGGTCTTTGGTATAATTATTCTGACCGCGTTGCTAGCCTTTGAATCGTTTAATTACAGCACGACAGAATTCGCCCTCGGCGATGTTCTGGGCAACATGAGCTTTGCTGGATTACATTGGGCCACCATTCTCTCGATTGCTTTTTGTGGCATTGATTTCGCCGGGATTGCGCGTCTCTTCACACCCGAGCAAAAGGCCAGTGAGCCAAATGAGGTCTGGTACCTGTTTGGCGCCTGGCTGCTGGCAGCCACGATGAACGCCATTCTCACCTGGTGGGGTGTATCCATGGCGATCGTCAATCATCCGCTGCAAAGCAGCTCGGTCATTGATCAGGGCACTTTATTGAAAGTTGTCCCAGTTTTCGTAGCTGTGATGGTGTGGCTGATCCGCATTCTGATCATCGGCTCACTCTCATATGCCGGCGACCGCCTTTTTTCACAGACAGACCGCCAGAGGACAGTCAATAGCCACCAAAACGGTGTTCGCTCTTTAAATACGATTTCCACCCCATCACAGGCGGCTTTTTCGCCCAACCAGGCAGCTTCGCGCCCAGCGCCCAAACCGCTCCAACGCACAGACGCCAGTTTTGGCCGGTCTGAACCAGCTTACAGCCGCCCCGAACCAACCTATCATAGTGTCTCAATGAGCCCTCGCACTGTAGTCACTTCATCCCGCGAGGTCATTACCCCAGATACCCGCCGTTGAAAATCTGATGGCGGGGACCATCAGGCCAAATGCTTAATGCCTCCTCACCAATCCTTTCTCTTCTCCTCCCAGGCAACCCGCCGGCGACACAAAGCGGGTTGCCTGTCTTTTTTCCTCCTACCCACAGCAGGCATCCTGGCGGTTGGGTTATTTATCGTCATCGTTGCGATGGGTACGACCCGATTATCCCCCACCCAGACGTATGGACCAGGCGCTACGGCACAACCCGGCCACATCGCCCCATTCTTTTCCATCCCGGTTAAATTTTGGGGGGCCTCGATTGAAAAATGGGCTGCCCAATGGCAATTAGAACCCAATCTGGTAGCCACAGTCATACAAATCGAATCTTGTGGGGATCCTGAAGCGGGCTCGCGGGCTGGCGCCACGGGTTTATTCCAGGTAATGCCCTTTCATTTCAAAGCAGGAGAAAGGCCGCAAGATCCAGCAACCAATGCTTATCGCGGCCTGGCGTATCTTAAAAATTCCCTCGACGCGGCTCACGGTGATGTTCGTATGGCCCTGGCCAGTTATAATGGTGGGATGAATTTGATTGGGCAAGATGAAACACTCTGGCCAGATGAGACCGTTCAGTATACTTATTGGGGTAGCAAGATCTACCAGGATGCCCTCCAAGGGGCAGATAGCAGCCAGACATTAAATAAATGGTTGTTACAAAACGGGTGGCGCCTTTGCCTGCAGGCCAGTCAACGCCTGGGCATTGGTCCTTAAGTTAATTTAACCGCCTCCACCGGCAGCCATACGCAGAAAGTCGTGCCATTCCCGACCTTCGAATCAACCTCGATCCGCCCACCATGGTTGTGCACAATCCAATACGCGATCGACAAACCCAGTCCGAACCCTCCCCCATCGCGACTGCGTGTGCGTGATTTTTCACCCCGATAAAAGCGCTCAAAAATATGCGGAATATCCTGGGCAGGGATACCAGGCCCACTATCCGTAACCACCACGCGCACCTGCGAACCCGATTTAGAAAGACCCACCTGGATCTGTCCACCGGCAGGCGTGTATTTGATCGCATTGCTTCCAATGTTTAAAAACACCTGCTTCAAGCGGTCACGGTCACCGTTAACCACAACCTGATCGATATCAACCAGTTTAACCAGCAAGCGATCCCCAGCGAGGAGGCGCATTTGTTGAAATACTTCCAGAAGGACTGTGTCGAGCGCAACCGGGCGCATATCGAGGGGGATCTTGCCCGATTCAGCCTGGGCCAATAATAACAGGTCGCCCACCATACGGGTCAGGCGATCCACTTCGTTTTCAATTCCAGCCAATGACTCTTTATCCGCTTCACCCAGGCGGCTCATTAAAGCCACGTTTGCCTTGATCACCGTCAAGGGCGTGCGTAATTCGTGGCTCACGTCGGCCATGAAGCGGCGCTGAGCAGTAAATAATTGTTCCAGCCGTCCAAGGGTTTGATTAAAAGCTTGAATCAACTGGCCCACTTCGTCATTAGGCGAACCAGATAAGGGAATGCGCCGGGAAAGATCATCAGCCCGGGTAATTTGAATGGCAACTTGTGTGACCGTCTCAAGAGGAGCCAGGGCTCTCCCCAAAACTAACCAACCAACCAGAGCTGCCATCCCCATGGCAATGATGTCTGTAAAAATAAGGACAACTAATAGAACCTGTTGTGTCCGGTCCAGGAAACTGAGGCTTATCCCGACTTGCAACAGCCCAACCTGGCGTTTATTAACCTCGAGGGGTACACTGATCACGCGCAGATGGTTGTTACTCACCAGAGAATCATGAAAAACTGGACGGGTGATCTGTAAATTTTGCGGATCGATCGGCTTCGTATAACGCAGAATATTATCTGAAGATGACAGTAAATGCCCATCCCTGCCCCAGATCTGGATGTAAGTATTCTCGATTAAATTCAAAGAAGGAATATTGACCGCATCCAGGTCCCCCGAGCTACTGACTCGCAGCACGGAAGTAATATCATAAACAGTTCTGGTGATCAGATCGTCAGTCTGATTAACCAAAACAACACTGACCACGCTGTAGACGACAATGCCAATGATGAGGATAATTCCCCCTAAAAGGCTGGCATATAGCATGGTCAGGCGCAAACGTAAAGACATCAGGGCTGTTCTCTTAAGACATATCCCACTCCACGGGCAGTATGCAGCAGGCGGATCTCTCCACCTTCTTCGAGCTTTTGACGGAGATACCGGATATAGACATCGAGCACATTACTTTCGCCACCGAAATCATATCCCCAGACACGATCGAAAATCATCTCGCGAGTCAATACCTGGCGGGGATGGCGTAAGAACAGCTCTAATAATTCATACTCTTTGGCAGTCAACGAAATGGTGCGGCCCTTCCGGTTGGCCTGGCGGGTGCTGGTATCCAGGGTCAGATCGGCAAAACTGAGCACCTGGGCGCGGTCCGGTTGTGTGCGGCGCAGCAAAGCACGAATCCGGGCCAGAAGCTCATCCAGCTCAAATGGCTTTACCACATAATCATCCGCGCCAGCGTCCAACCCTTGCACGCGGTCCTGGATCGTGTCTTTGGCGGTCAGCATCAGGATAGGAATGCTGCCCACCAGGCGCAAACGACGGCAGACATCCAGGCCATCCATATCCGGCAGCATCCAATCCAAAATGATCAAATCAGGATGTTCGTTATTGGCCATGGTCAAACCCGCCTGTCCATCCAGGGCAGCATCGACCTGATAGCCCTCGTAAGCCAGGACACGTTTCAACACCTTTAAAATAGCTTCATCATCTTCAACGATCAAGATCCGTTCTTTCATATGTCCTCCCAAATTCACTGAATGGTTCCTAAAAAAGTGACAATTGAGTGAAAATTTTCGGGCGATCCATTAAAACGCCCATTACCCAACCATCTTGATTTTGACGTAAAATGTAAATCGTTATTGCTCGAAACTGCACAAACCCATTGAATTGGGTGACTCTCATCTCGCAGTTGAGCAGTTATGATTAATATGTCATTATTATAGTTTATCACTCTTATTTTCTTTGGTACAATCCAATGGTGAATCTCAATTTTGTCAAACCTGGGCTTATAAAAGGCATACCTGCTTCCAAGCGTGCCTTGGACTTGCTCCTGGTTATCCCGGGTCTGTTGATTATTTCTCCACTGATTGGGCTAATCGCGTTTCTGGTACGGCAATTTATAGGCACACCCATCCTTTTCAAACAGATCCGGCCCGGTTACCAGGGTAAACTTTTTGGGGTGTATAAATTTCGTTCCATGCGTGAAGCTTACGATGTCGAAGGCCGTCCCCTGCCCGACGAACAACGCCTGACAAAATTTGGGCGATTCTTGCGTTCAGCCAGCCTGGATGAACTGCCCGAACTGGTTAACATCTTGCGCGGTGAAATGAGCCTTGTTGGGCCGCGTCCCCTGCTGGTCCAATACCTGGAACGTTACTCAAGCGAACAGGCTCGCCGACACGAGGTTCTACCCGGGCTGACCGGTTGGGCGCAGGTCAATGGACGAAACAATTTGAACTGGGAAGAAAAATTTCGATTAGATGTATGGTACGTTGACCATTGGTCCCCCAGCCTGGATCTAAAAATTTTGTGTATGACCCTCTGGAAAGTCATCCGCCGGGAAGGGATCTCACAGGCCGGGCAGGCTACCGCAGAAGAATTCATGGGCAGCCCATTGGATCCCCCAGGAAAATAAAAGATCAAGGTTCTGGAACAGGGTCCGGATTGATCCGTTCTTGAGCAAGGTTGACAATCATTTCCTGGATCAAGCGCATTTTTCCAACACTCAACTGGCTGTTATCGGCATCCTCCACAACCAGCGGTAAAGCCAACGAAGCGCCTCCTTTGCCAGCCATTAAATCAGGCCAGAGTTGAGCCAGAGCCAGTGCAGGATCAGGGCGGATAGAGGCCAGCCAATGGCCAACCTTTAGACCTGACGGTATTTGCGCGCCGATCAAATTGACCTTGGCCCGATCTAGATAGTCTAACAGTTCCGGGGAACTCAGCAGAGGTGGGACATATACCGTTTGGACTGATTTGCCCAATAAATTATCAGCAGCCACTTGCCAACTGGCCTGATCGGAGGGATTATCCAAAGGCATAGCCTGAGGATAAATCACAAAGGGTGGATAAGCCGGCTTACACAAACCGCAGAAATAACGCGCGCCATTCTTAAATGCATCCCGAATCAAGGGTCCAAGGTTGTCATCCGCCGGGTTGATCACACCCACACGCCAATCTGGCGTCACCATAGCAGCCAGGTAACCAGCCAGAAAAGCCTGTTGGTCTAAGCCACCACCGGACGCGCCAACCAGGCTCAAGTTCGGAGTAGGCTGTAACCCGTCTATTTCCACGGCAACAAACTGGATTTGTGAATTAACCAAAGCCATGGCCGCCAACCCCGAGTCGGGTGGTAAGGCCACGACCAACCTGACCCCCGGGTGCAGATCGCTGGCTGTGAGGGTCTCCTTAACCAATAAAGACAGGCCGCTGCTGGCTGCCTTTCCATCCAAAACAGTTTTTAACCCTGCCACAAGAGCCTGGTCACTGCCTGATGGCGCCACCAAAATTACCATTGACTGTGCTGGCGTGGGAGAGGAGTCTGGGGTCGGCGTCTTAATTGATACTGAGCTGGTCAAAGATGCTTCTACGATAGCTGTCAAGGTCCCCTCTTTGACACGTGTGGGTGTGGGCGGTGTTTGGGAGCAAGCCGCCACCAGAAGACCCAATAAACACAAGACGATGAGGTTGGTTTTTAAAAAGCAAAAAAAATGTTTATTCCAGGAATGGAATAGAGATTGCATCGTTATTGTTAAATGAGGAATGGATTGCTTGTTCATAGGCTGATTTTACCCCGGAAATTCCCATAGAGTCATTAAATAATTTTTGGCCGAAACCCATTATAATAATAGCATCAGCGTAACTACTCAGGTCCTTGTGAAAAAGCCCCGATTTGAGGTGTTTGCGGGTGCTTCACACCCGCAAACACCTCAAATCCGGAAGCCTTCTTCCCATGGCTGAGCAGTGACGCATCAGCTTAATATGATCCGAACGATTGATTATACTCAAACCCATGAGCTTACCTACCAGCGAACCAATTCCTGACGAATCTGATAATTTACCCCCTGCCCGGCGCCGGCGCGACCGCCGACAGATATCATTGTTAGGCAGCGACGAACATGCAGCTATCTTAGACGAACTGTCGAAAGAGACCTCCCCGTCTTTTGATTTCTTTTTATTCTCTTTGTTGTGTGGCGTCATCCTGGGTGTGGGCATCTTAACCGATTCACCGGCCTTTTTTTTCCTGGCCGCCCTGATGGCGCCTTTCATGGCGCCTATGTTTGGCCTCTCCTTAGCCATTATCGTGGGCACCGGACGTTATTTTTTACGGTCACTTGTCAGCGCTCTGGTGGGTGGGCTGATGGTCTTTATCGGCTGTGGATTGGTGGGCCTGATCCCTCGTTTTTGGACTTCATCACCTTTTAACAGGTTCACCCAGGCGCCATATCATACCCAGCTAAACTGGGCCGATTTTATCGTTATTACCCTGGGAATTATCCTGACAACTATCACCATGGTTCGTTCAGAAAAAAAACCACTTCTTTTTAGTGCGGTAATTGCTTATGGGCTTTACCTGCCTGTTGGGACGGCTGGTTTTGGTCTGGCCAGCGGAGTTGCCCACCTGTGGCCAGAGGGCCTGGCAATTTTCATCATCTATCTGACCTGGGCCATTATTTTAGGAACTGTTTTCTTGAGATTCATGGGATTTCACCTCATAAAGCCCTTCGGTTATGTTTTAGGTACGGCCATGCTGATTATCGGTTTGCTGAGTTTGGTTGGCCTGAACAATTTTTACAGTGTGATGGTCAAACAAGTCGCAATTTCCAGCGTACTCCCCACCCCCACCCCCACCCAAACCCAAACGCTCACTGAGATCAACACCCCTACCGAAACGCCCTTTCCCCCGACCCTGACCTCTACTCCCACGCATACCCTGGTACCCACCTTGACCATCACCCCGACCCTGGTACCATCGGCCACACCCGTTTGGGCGCTGGTGGTATCCCAGAATGGAGAAGGAGCGGTAATTCGCGCAGAACCTAAATCTTCTGCTAAAATTGTCACCTATGTTCTGGATGGCGGTCTGCTCAAGGTTTTAACGGAAACAGCCAAAGATGGCGCAGTCATCTGGGTGCACGTGGCAACAAACAAAGGGATTCAAGGCTGGATCGTACAGATTTTACTTAAAACAGTCACCCCTGCGCCTGCGTGGTAAACATAAACAACATCGTAACTTCTTAATAAAGTGGGGTGCGGGGTGTTTGGGGTGGGAAACGAAGCCGAAACACCCGCTTCCCCCTAATTGTTGAGAAGTTATAAAACATCGTTAATCAGGAGATAATCAACTTATGTCTATTCACTTTGGCACCGATGGATGGCGAGCCGTCATTTCAGACACTTTCACCTTCTCAAACCTCAGGTTAGTCATCCAGGCCATCGCAGATGCAGTCGCGTCAGGTGTATGGGATGATGGGGTGAAGATTGAACCAAAACCCGATCCCCATAAAATGGTGGTGGGGTTTGATACCCGTTTTCTTTCGGATCGTTACGCGCAAGATGCTGCCAGGGTGCTGGCTGCCAATGGTTTTACAGTGTACCTGGCACACGCTGACGCGCCTACCCCCGCCATTTCTTATGCGGTGCGCCATCTCAATGCCGCGGCCGGGATCATGATCACAGCCTCGCATAATGCGCCTCGTTATAACGGGTTGAAGCTCAAATCTGCTTACGGTGGCTCAGCCTTGCCCGAACAATGCCGGCGTGTCGAAGTCTATTTAAATGACAACGAGGCCCAGGGCCGGGGTCCAAACCAGATGGATTATGAGCAAGCCCGCCAGCTCGGCCTGATTCAACGCTTTAATCCAGTCACCGATTACAACGAGCAGTTGCGCAAGTTAATCGACGTTAATAAGATTGCTGATAATCCCCAGCGGTTAGTGGTGGATTCCATGTATGGCGCGGGGCGGGGACTCATCCGTGGTTTCCTCCAGGGTACCGGTTGTGAGATACAGGAGATCCGCGGTGAAATGAACCCAGGGTTTGGTGGTGTTCACCCCGAGCCGATCGCCCGCTACCTGGGCGCTCTGGCAGGCGCAATCGGCGCCGGCATGGGTAACTTTGGGATTGCCACCGATGGAGATGCCGATCGCACGGGCGCCATGGATGAGCGCGGAAACTTCGTCGACCCACATAAAATTATGGCGTTGGCCTTACGTTATCTGGTTGAAAAACGCGGCTGGACAGGATCCGTAGTACGCACCATTTCGACCACGCGGATGATCGATCGCCTGTGCGCGCGTTATGGGCTGACCGTACACGAGACTCCGGTAGGATTCAACCACATAGCCGATTATATGCTGAAAGAAGATGTATTGATCGGCGGGGAAGAATCGGGTGGCATATCTTTCAAGGGCCACATCCCCGAAGGTGATGGGATACTAATGGGTTTGCTGCTGATCGAGATTATAGCTGATGCCAAAGCCACCTTGTATGACATGGTGAATGAGCTGCTGGAAGACGTTGGCCCTGCCTTTTACGAGCGCAAGGACTTGCGCTTGAGCCATCCGGTTTCAAAATCACAGATGACCCAATACCTGGTCAATGAGGCCCCCGCTCAGATTGGCGGTGAGACGATCAAACAAATCATCACCATCGATGGGGTCAAATACCAGATGTCGGACGATTCCTGGTTATTAATCCGCCCATCTGGCACGGAACCCGTGCTGCGCGTCTATGCAGAAGGACGCAGCCAATCGATGGTTAAGTCGCTCCTGGGCTTCGGCGAAGGGGTGGCCGCCAGCGTCGTCTAAGACAAAATCGTTGAAATAAAAAACCGTATCCCAAAATGGATGCGGTTTTTTTTTATTTCAACACCTCAGCCTTGGGGTGAAAGTTCCCGATTTTGAGGGCAATTTATGACAGAACCTCACCGTCTTGCGTAGAAAACGCAAGACTGGAGGTAAATTTCATGAAGTAGATAAACCCTATTATCAGGCGGCGGTTGAAGCTCGCATGCGCCTGACCAGGAAGATCACCACCACCAATAAGATGGTTATCCCAATCAAGCCAGGAATGCCCACGTCTTCAGCAAAGCCAGTTTTGGGCAGCGTCTGGGTGGTGGTTGGACCAAAAGTGGCCGTCAGCTTGGCGCCAGCGGCCTGGGTCAACAAAGCCGAGACTGTGGCGGTCCTGGGATCAATCTGGTCAATTAGCGGTGCAGGCGTTTTAGTCGGTTGGGCAACCACAGATGTGGCGGACAGCTTAAGTGTAGTGGTGGGTGTAGTGGTGGGTGTAGTGGTCGGGGGTACGCGGGTAGGCGTAGCAGTGGTCCGGCTTTTCGCTTGAGCCGTAACGGCTGCTACAGTGGCTGTATTGTTCACATTGATCAAGGCAATTTGTTTTTCACGCTGTACCCGGCTCTGGGGTAATATGAGTGCCAGGAAGATGATCATGGCGATCACAGCTAACAAGAAAAGTCCACCCAGAACACCCAGGGCGATCATAAAGTTACGGTTGTTGGATGGTGCCGGGGGTTGCTGCGTGGGTTCAGGGTTCTCATTCCCATCGATGTCGAAATTGTCTGCCATAAGAGCGTCTCCTAATTTTCAAACTTAAACTATTCAATGACTTCCAGGTTCGCGAGAGCAAAGGTTGCTTTTTCGCCATTTTCCATTTGGAGAATGGCGGAAGGCATACGGATACCACTTGGGAATGCGACCACCCCCGGCCTCAGGGTCACGATGGTGGCAATTGCGCCTCGATTGGGCGATTGGACGACCCGGACTGTCTGGCCAGGTGCAAAAATATCCGCTTCACGGGGCGGGGTAAGCTGGCCACTCGATGGAAGTGGGATGACCAACTCGGGCCTGGTACGATTATACCGGTTCCACGGGGCTGCATTCACACAGATTCCACGTTTATCGTTGGTGGAAAGGATCTTATAGGTGGCGTCATCCATCGGGACTTTACCAATCCCATTCAAAACCAATACTGGCATGCGCACCTGGCTGACTACCGGAAATAAATCCGGCGTGAGACTGGACAGGATCAAAGCACGCAGTGGGATTTCAGCAGCCGTTCGAATCACATCTGCCTGAGTACAGGGTCCACCCAGGACAATTGCGCCGCGCATGCTGACATCCAGCCGGATGGAAAGCAGTTCATCTCCAGGATTACGCGCCAGAACAGTCAGGATCCCACCCTCGATGAGATTGTTTCCCCAAACACCTTGAATCAATGCCCCATTACACTCGATAATGGCGCCGCGGTCAGGCACCAGTTCAGTCACCATGCCCGAAAGTCCAGCGCGCAGCTCATACGGGCGTGAGACCAGTTCAAGTAAAACCTGCCCTCCGCCAATCGCCACAATCCGACCTGGCTTCGGAGCCCTGACCGCCCTGGCAAAAACCCCAACCGGACCGGCGATCACATCACCTTCGGCCACATCATCGCCGACTTTCCGATCAACTAGTTTATCGGCCTTATCGGCTGGAAGGCCCAACCCACGCGCCACTTCTAAAACTAGATGCTCGGTTGCCAAGCGGGCCTCGGCGATCACATCGGTCGCATTGACCTTTTGACCGGCGCGAACAATCACCCGCCCGTTTACAGGCAGTAGTCTTTCCCGGCGTATATTAGCAAGGGGTAAAAGATGGGTCACTGGTGCAAGCATAAATCATCCTTTAGCATAGCGTTGATGATGCAAGATCCGATCCAGTATCATCAACCGCCCAAAGTCCAGAGCCATTTCTTGATCAGCTCGCGGCGCCGCGACGAATCTTCAGGCAAACCCAATGGGCGCCCGCGCGCATCGATTATGGTTCCGAGAACGCCGCCGACTACGTTCAAACTGCTGCTTCCCGAATTGCCAAAGCCAATTTCTGTTCCGTGTGAATAGTCCAGGCGCAGCCGGGCCTTCCGACCCAGAGGAATAGGTAAAACGGTAAGAGAGCCTTGCTTAATATCAAAACGGTTCTCTGCGCCATCTTCGGTGGTCATGCGGACGCGCATAATCAACGTACCATACCTGGCACTGCTCACCGGAGACACCACCGTCCCCAGATTCAAAAAGGCGCTCGATTCAAGAATCTGGACTGGCAGCAGGGAATTAATCCCAGCGGCCGCGCCTAAAGCCGAGAGCAAATTATTTTGGTCGAGCACCAAAGTCGTCACCCCAATGGGTTGCAGCCCATCCAGAAGCATCAAGAGTGCCTGGCCTGGCGTGGGAGCCTGAGTGAGTATCGCCCCACTGGCCAGGATAGGTTCAAATGGAGTGGTCAATCCCAGGCTGGTTGAGTAACTGATTTGGTGAAAGCGCTGAGAAGTCTGGCGTAATGCTGAACGGAGAACAAGACGCGCACAGGCTTGTTCAATAGCCAGGTCATCTACCGTAGCCGGAACTGTACCGGGGTGGAGCTGTTTATTGTAAAAATATTCGCTGATATAACTTTCTTGCACCATAACGGGCAGCCAGTTGTTCACTTCCGCGACATGCTGGGTAATCCCAGATAGACCGTCCCCCATACCTAAAGGCTGGCAAACATTCAAGCATAGTTTTCCGGCAAACCCGGCGGCGATGGTGGTCGAAGTGGCGCCCAAATCGATCCCCAACACACCTTTGTTCGATGTGTAAATATGGCTGAGAAAACGGACCATCCGCCCAAAAGCGGTCGAAGAGAGGGTAAGATTACCACCCATCATGTCACTCAACTGCTTAACCCCATCGATCTGGCGCATGCGGATCTGGAGTACCGCATCGTTAACCACTTCCAAGGCTGGGCTGAGATCTTCCACGGAGACGGTCGGACGAATATTGGGAGCCAATTTCACCCGGGTTAGTTTCCCGAGTTTGGTTTGCACCTTCTCAGACAGGGCCTGGTTACCCGCATAGATCACCTCAGGCCGTTTTTCCACCGGGATCAGGAAGCAAGCCAAGCCAATCACTTCGAGCAGTTTCATTATAGAGCGGCTTGCACCGCCTTCGAGCCCGCCTGCTATCAAGATCAGATCGGGTTGGGCGCGGATGATCGCATCGATTTTGGCTTCTGTACCGCGCCGATCGGTGAGACCGATGGCCTCTACCACGTGGCTGTATGTGGACGCTGCCAGATGTTGTATACTCTCAAGCGACACATCCGCCAATAAACCAACCACCGCGGTTTGCACGGCTGGCCCGGCAGAAAGGGTACACATCAGTGCATCTACACCTGTTCCATCCGCATGCGTCGGGACAATTAAATGGCCATCATTTCCGATCAACGTCCGGCCAGTGATTTCTTGCAGGTGTTCCAAGGCCATGTGGACCCCATCACTGATATTGTTGAAAGCACCTTGCACTGTGGTTGGAGCCACACCAGCCGCTAAAAAGCGATAAGCCCCATTGGCCACATCGAAAAGGAATGCGCGTGTATTAACAGAACCCACATCGATGGCCAGTAATGAATCAACATCAATCAGCGAAGTCATCATGAGTATCTTTTATCCCAAAATGGGATGGAGGAAATTAAGGATAAAATTCCAGACGAATGAAACACGTTCAATTAAGGCAGTCAAGGCTGCCGAATAAACACCTGCGAATAAAGCGCCCAGGGTAATACCGATAAAGACCTGGCCAATTTTTGCCAGAATTTCAATCACAGGCCCGCGATTATTGGATGGCTGATCGGGTTTCGCCCGGGTCGAAAAATAAAAATACATCAATGTAGTTAAAGAGCCCACCAAGATGATGATTCCATCGATCATTTGGACCGCCGGGGGAACTTCATTCTTTGCAGCCAGGCTCAAATCGAACAGGTTGATTGTCGCCATCACTTGAGGAATGAGACTCCCGACCATCAACCCCCCCATGGTAATCGAGGCCCCGGCGCCAACCAGATAGGCCATTGGGATATCACCCAAGCGGTTAAAGCGCGGGAACAGTTTGGTCAAGAGAAATAAACCTAAAATCAGCGGGATGACACTAATCAACGAACCATTGAACAGGGGCAAGACCAACTTAGGCCACATTACCTGCTCTAATAAGGTTAAAAACACGTAACCCGCCGCCACGCCAATAAACAAGTAAGTGACAAGACGGAAAAACGGGTTATCACCCAATATATAGCTAAAAACCATCAGGGTGACAAAAAAACCAACCAGACCCCAAATCAAATCAGCCTGCTGCATACCTAAGCCTCACCTCTCGGACGGCGGTTAGCGCGCATCATATTCCAAATGCTGATCAGGCCGCCGATCAAGATTAAAGCGACCATAACGAATAGACCTGCCTGGTAAGAATCCCAAAACATCCGGATCGACGTCGATTGGCTGGTGGCCTGTTCAAAGGATGCCCCATCGGTTAAACCGGTGATAATGCCAGATATTTGACCTGAATCAAGATATGGGCTGATCATGGGCGCCGATTGCGCACTGACGACCATCAATAGAGGCGTCTGTCTAAGGGAAGGTTTCACTTGTTCTACCCAGGCCCTGGCTGTATCCGCATTATCGGTCAAAACAAATACACGCGAGAAATCAGCCAGTGTTTTCACTGAATTGAGCGGTGGGTTATTCCAGGCTGGTGGTCGACCGGTTTTAAGCGGATCCACATTCTGTACGGCCAATGAGAAATCAAACAAAGCCGCCGGCCCGCCAGCCAGGTAACCCAGGTCGGCAACCTTATCAATTGAAGAATAAGATGGCTGCAGTGCCTGCGCGCGTTTGAGCAAATTCTGCGCCAGCACGGGCCCCGTGGGGTTCGTCGAGACAAACACAATATTGGCTGACTTCGCCATCAATTGAGCGACTACCCCGGCCGATATCGTTTCCAATTCTCCAGAAAGGCCAGGCTCATACTCCACCGCCACTAATATAGGCGCATTGGCAGGGATTGCCCCGATTGACTGCTTGACCGTGTTTATCCCACTGACAGGGAAGGCCGGTTGGGGTGTTAATGGGCCACCGATCCAGATTGGGAGCCAGACCGCCACGATCATAACCAGGGCAACTATAAGGCGGAAAATTCGTTGGGAGGGGAACGGGCGCGTCCGGACAATTTTCTGCGGTTCGGTTTCAACGGATAACAGCGCCTGCAACAAAGCTGCGTGGGCGCGCTGTTTTTCAGAGACCTGGAGTTTGACCGAGTAGGCCGCGGGTTTGCGGATTTCCGCCCACAACGGCTCTGCCGGCAATATACCGCGTACCCCGGCTAAGGGTCCCGAATTTTCGACTCTTTCATCTGTTTCAAGAGATGACTTAACCGACGGGGTAGCCGTCTCAATCGGGCGCATCGCCCGTACCCAGGAGGGTATATCAGCAGGCACAATGCCTGAGTCGTCATCACTCTTTTTTACAAGTTGACCAGGAGGTGGATTTTCTGCCCCAGGTTCAGCTGGTAGAGTGACCGACGAGATAACCTCAGGTGGACCTAAATGGACCAGCCAATCCGGTATTTCTTCAGTTATAAAGGGCCTGACTTCAGCCTGCTCCCCTACGATCGGTGATTCGTCATACAAAAGCGCCGGGGTTTGCGAGCCCTCATTTGGATTCGGAGCAGCCTGTGGACCAAGGTTAGACATCCAATCGGGCAATTCGCCCATACCCACGGGCGACTCAGCCTCAGAGTCTTTTCCGGTTGGAACAACGTTGTATGAACCTCTTGAGGACTCATTCGAGGGTTGCGCCGATTGAACGGAAGGTTCTATGGCTGCAATTCCGGATAACCAGTCCGGCAGTTCCGTACGCCATGCCAGTTCTTCTTCTGGTTTGGTTTCAGCCGGTAAATCCAGGCCAGTGACCGCGTTGGAAACCCAATCCGGCACTCCCGAATCGAGCGCAGATTCAGATAGTTGAGCCTTCTCACCCCCTGGTTTTTGCTTATCGCCACTATCAGCACCCGTCTTTACGGTAGTCGTCTGTGCGGAAGAAAGCCAATCGGGCAGAGGCCCATCCCACGGCGAACCAATTTCTGCTTGTGCCGGGCTCTCATTCGCGGTTTGTGGTGCAGCCAGGCCAGAAAACCAATCCGGTTCCTGGCTTTCCCAACCGGGCATTTCTGGCGTTTTAGCCGGTTCAACGGATGGCTGATCGGACTCTGCCGGCAGGGTTGCTCCAATGGAGGCGGGGGATTGCGAACGATCCTGTGTTTCGATCTTTCCGGCTTCGTCTGGATGAGCCGTGACAAGATTATCAAACCAATCAGGCAACGGCGCTTGGGGGGCAGGTGAAATAGCCGGGGTTTGACTTTGGATGGGTTTTGCACTCCCGGATAATTCTTTCAGCCAGGCAGGTAAATCTTCATCGGAAGGCGCGACAGGTTCCTCCGGAATGGAGAAATTAAATCCGGAGTCCGATGAACTTTCATGGCTGACTGGCTCAAGCCGGTTCATCCAGCTCGAATCGTCCTGATTACCCTGACCGTTCAAGCCAGATGGATAGAGATCGTTTTTTTCGGGGTCCCGACCCGCAGGAATTTCTCTCAGGCTGGCCAACCAATCGTCAGTTCCACCAGATGTGGGCGCCCCAGGCGTTTTCTCAACTGGCGCATCGCTGTTCTCGCCAAGTGATTCTTCTGCGCCAATGCGTGATAACCAGCTAGAAAAATCTTCATCCGGTGTGTTTAACGAATTTTCAGGTTCACCCTTTCCGGTTGAACTCTGTGAAAGCGGGCCGGGCACGAAAACTCCCTGATTCGATGCAGATGCAGGCACATCTTGCTGCCCACGCAAAGAACCCAGCCAATCAGCATCAGTCTTCTGCGCTTTGGACGAAGTTGTTTCCCCTTGTGAACTTGAATCGGTCGAATTCGTGAGTGGTTTCAGGCGTGCACCACAATACCGACATGTTTCGGTGTCTGCCGGATTCGATTTTCCACAGATTGGACAACGGACATCAGCCATAATTCATCAACCGCCATACGGGCGATCAGCACCCAGGAGGATTCGTAAACCCATCGTCAGGCTGCCAAGCGCCACGCCGATTAAAATACCGCGCGCGCCAGCCACCGGTATCCGGTTGATCGCCAGGGCAATATTATTTATATCGATTGAATTGCCCGCGGTCAGATAGCCGATATTGATCACAAGGTAAACCAGTGCGCTGATCACAAAGGTAATGGTTAACAGGTTGAATTTGCGCTGAAAAAGCCCGAAGCCGGCGAAAGCGAGCGTAATGCTCAAGAGAGCCATCAGGGTCATTTCTGCTGCAAATTGGACCTGGGTAATCCATTGAACGTAGGAAGATCGAAAAACAATGCCGATCACCAGGGTTGCCAGGAAACCCATCAAGACCACCAGGCTGTAGCCAAAACCCGCCTTGCGCTTGCGAATTTTGTTCCAATGGACCGATAAAAGGTTAATGATCCCGATCAAGCTGGCTACAGCCGCCAGTATAATGGCCCAATCCAGCAAATAGTGCAGTGGAAGCTTTAATTCAGGAAACAGTGGATGAAAAAAATAGGCGAGAAGGATCAGCAAACCAGTGACGATAGCAACAATTGTGGATACAATTTTCATGGCAATCCAATTGGGAGTCCAGCCAGCTTAAGAAATACGCCTGCCACTGTAAAGGCAATGATGAACCAACGAAGCACATCCTGAACCCGCAAGCTGGCTGCATTGTAAGGCTTTGATTGAAGATACGCGGCGCTGGCAAACAATTCTTCGCCCAATAAAGGCTCCCTGGCAATAGCATAAAATACAGCCTGTGCAGCCAGATCATCGCTGGCGGCCATCGAAAAACTGTGTTCTTGCTCGGCTCTATCCACCAGCAAGGCTGCTTCAGGGCCGAAATTACCAATGAAGATATTTGCCGAGACATGTTCATCATGAATCACTGGCAAAGTCCCAGCCACGTAAGAAAAAGGCGTGGCCCCGGTCAGGCTGCCCAGGTTTGGATCATATAATTCCGCGGCATGCATATCGCGATAAGTTGAGCTCAAAATATCCTGGCTGAGTATGGCCAGGCTTCCATCCCCACTCGTGGCAATCGGCGGGCTATCACTGATAGAGCTGAGCTGGGCAACCCGCTCCAGCACACTCAAGCCCACCAGCCCGGGTGCAGCGCGAGTGCTAAATACGCTGGATTTACCCAATGAGATATGCAGGCGCGATCCATCTTCAACCGCCAGGCTGATAGCCTGGCGCAAGAGGTTAAATGCCGGCAACTGGCGAATGCCACGCATCGGCCGCTTAAAAAATATGATGCGGAACACAACCATCAACACGCCGCTCAATACGACAACTGCTAAACCCACCAGGTTCACTGGATTTTTTCCTCCCGAAGGAATGCAGCAAACGTTCTGGACTCTTCTTTATCTTCTAGTAATTCAGCCAGGGCCAGAAGATGATCTGGCGCGCTGCCCCGACTTAAAAAAGGTTGCCCCAAGTAAAACATCTGCGCCATCAAAGCAGTCAGCGGTCCCCCGCCCTCTAAAAGAAAAGACACCCAATCCTTTATCCCACCACGCCGCAGGAAACACGTCCAGACTGGCCATAAGCTTCGATCAGGTTGCATAATACCAGTATAGCACAAGTTTACTAAGTGTCTATCCAATCTACAAACCGGCCAACCGCAAAAATGAAGACATTGCGACAATTTAAACGCACTGATCTTACGATTTTATATGCCCATTTAACCCAGGTCAAGTCCTGGAGTCAAGTTCTATTCTCGTTTCGTAACTGCCCAGGCTCTTGTGAAAAATTTGGAGTCTTTGGGAATTGTCGTGGTAAATCCCCGCATTTTGGGGTGTGAGCGCGCGTACGCGCGCTCACACCCCAAAATGCGGCCTATTCCACGGTAAATCCTGTAAAACCAAAATTTACTGACATTTGTCATGGTCGAGTTGTGACG
>DAIQPZ010000043.1:0-18500 GCA_036787065.1 Anaerolineaceae bacterium | reverse complement strand
ATCCTTGGGTTTAAGTCCTTTATCCGCGATGGAGGATTGCTGGTAAAACTGCATCCAGGGTGCGATGGTGGTGCCAATCACGGTGATGAAGAGGGCAATGTATCCCGACTCGAAATGAAACGTAGGTGTCACCGAAGCCTTGAGCACGAGGTTCCAATCAGGATTGGCCATCAGCCCGGATGCGACGTAAGCCAGGTATAAGACACTGGCAACCAGGAAGACTCGCTCCACGATCTTATAATTACCCTTGGTGATCAACAGCCAGACCCCCACTGCGACGATGGGGACGGAAATATACTTGCTGATCCCAAATATTTCGAGGCTGGCGGCTACTCCGGCAAACTCACTGACCGTGTTGGCCAGGTTGGCAATCACCAGGATGCCCAGGATGACGGCGGTAATGCGCACGCCCATTTTCTCGCGGATGAGGTCGGCCAGGCCCTTGCCCGTCACTACCCCCAGCCGGGCGCTCATCTCCTGGACGATTATCAGAGCCAGGGTGGTCAGGATCAGCATCCATAGCAGGTCGTAACCGTAGCGTGCCCCCGCCACCGAATAAGTCGTGATGCCACCCGCGTCGTTATCGACATTCGCGGTGATAATGCCAGGCCCGATCACTGCAAGGATCAGCAGCAGGCGCCGTCGAAAAGGTTTAAGTCGTTCCCATATTCTCATCGCTGTCCCAATCTTTAATCAACAAAACGGTGCTTGAGCCCGACCATATCCCGGTAGGTGACCACGCCCAAAATATGGTGGTCGTCAGTGGTCACGGGGAGGGCACGGAAATTATACCGGGTAAAAGTTTCCAACGCTTCTTTCAAAGGGCAGTCTGCGTCCAAAGTAATGATATTTTCGTTCATAATATCCTTCATCAAGGTCTTGTCCTCCGCCTGGAGCAGCTCTTTAATATCTACCACACCCAACAAGTGATCTTTTTCATCCACGATATAAAGATATATCACCACGTCCTTGCCTTTAGAAGCCTCGCGGTAGCGGTCCTGTACCTCTTCCACAGTGATATCGGGAGGGAACTTGATAAATTCTTCTGTGGCCAGGTTGAGGATATCTTCACCATGCTCTTCCAAGATGGGTGGGATCTTTTGCCGATTTTCTTCATCCAGCAGGGCGATGATATCTTTGGCATCTTCCGCCGGCAAGGCGGCCAACACGTCCGCAGCCTGCCCCGGGGTCATTTCATCGATCAACTGAGCCGCCTTTTCTGGCGCCATCGATGCGACCAGGTCGCGCTGCACATTGGGGTCGATCTCCTCCAGGGTATCGGAGGCATGTTCCGGCTCCAGTTCTTCAAAAAGTTTCATGCGCTGCTCGTGGTCCAACTCTTCCAGGATATCAGCCACATCGACCGGGTGCATATCGGCCAAGGCCTCTTTAAACACGTTCAACTGTACGTCGCCTTTGAAGCGACCCATGCGAGATGGCAAGGGCTTGATGTAAGTCCATGAAATGGTCTGCTCCTGGATCGATTCCGCCAACCGGTAGATGGCGTTAGCCAAGCCCTTCAAACCCATGCGGCGCAGCAGACCGTAACGGCTGAGGTCGACATCGGTTACATACAGCTTATGATTGCGGCACACCAGGCGGATGTCATACACCACTTCAATTTCCCTCCCGTCCAGATCGAGGGCCTTTTTATCCAGGATGTGATCCCTCAGCAAGATCGCATCTTCATCCGGTTCTTTGGGACAGGCATCCAGGTTGTCGACTTCGATCTGAACAGATCGGGCATCGAACGACCTGACCTGCTCCCACTGGACCACCGCCGACTCGCCAAATGGGCGGCTGATCAACAGCCCCACCACCACCGGTAGAGGGCCGTTCTCTTTGATGATCAGATCGGTCAGCTTACCGACTTTCTTACCAAGCATGAGGATCTTAATCCCCAGGATTTCACTTAAAAAATAAGTCTCTTCAGGTTGGTTCTTTATAGGCGTGGTTATCTCGCTCATCCCGCACCTCCCTAATGGATCACCAACGTGGCAAATTTGTAAAACAAGATCAGTAACATGGCGATCAGATAGATCCTGAGCGCCCACAATGAGATATTAACTAAACGTGTCATTTTGATGCGTGGGTGACGGTATTTGGCATTGATCTCACGAATACTCTCGAGCAAACCCTTGGATTGGTTATAATCGCGTTCATTTTCGTCCATTTTCTATTCCTCCTTCACTTAAACAGGTTCGGGAATAAAGCACTCAAACTGTAAGCGGTGGATAGGATGATCAGACCGATCACAATCGAGAAATTGATAATATTCTGCACCCGGTTATTTTTGTAAGAACCCATTAATTCTTCGTTATTTAACAACAGGATCAAAAACACCATAGTAGCCGGAAGCAGTGTCGTGGCGATCACCTGGACGAACAGGGTAATCAAAACCAGGGGCGCGTTGGGGATTAACACCACCACACCGGCAATCAATAAAGATAAAAAATAATAGGCATAGAACCAAGGCGCTTCACGTACTTTCAGATTGAGCGAATGCGCCCAACCAAATACTTCACCAATGGCCCATGACGTAGCCAGCGAAATACAGATCGCCCCTAAGAAGCCCGCATCGAATAAACCAATGGCGAGGAAAGTGCCCACGTATTTATTGATGGGCATTAACATCGTAGCAGCCTGGGCAGCGCTCTGGATATCCACCCCGCGCAGCACCGTCGCCGTCACGATCACACAGAAAATAGCCACCAGCACGGTAAAAAAGGCGCCCACAATGGTATCAAACTGAGCCCAGGGGATGTCCTTTTCTTTCATGCCTTTATCCACCACTGAACTTTGCTGAAAGAAGATCATCCAGGGAGCGATGGTCGTACCCACGTTAGCCATCAAGAAGAAAAACAATTCACCGGTGGAGCCGGCCGGAAAATGTGGGATCATGCCATTTCGTAATACCTGATTGACGTCTGGGTGGACCATGAAGGCCGCCGGTATATAAATCAGGTTGACCAGGCAAAACACAATGGCAATTTTTTCCCAGGTCCAATATTTGCCTTGTAGGACCATCGCGCCCATCAAGAGGATCACGATAATAACCGTCAGCAAGGGTGGGATGCCAAAAATGCTAAGGGCAGAGGTCATGCCGATAAATTCAGTGATCAGAGTCAACTGGTTGGTCAGGCCCAGGTCAAAGAAAGAGAACCAGCCCCAGAACGATCCAAATGCGTCGAAAATTGCCTCGGCATGGCCTCGCTTGGTGACCGCGCCCAGACGCACGGTCATCTCCTGGACAAAATAAGCAATTGGACCCAGCAGCACCAGAAACCAGATCAGGTCATACCCATATTTTGAGCCGGTGGCAGCGTAAGTGGTAATTCCACCGGCATCATTGTCCGCCACCATCACAATGATCCCGGGACCGGCAATGATCAAGAACAACTTGATGATTTTGGACAGCCGGCGATATCGGTAAAACGTTTTCGATAAAGCATTCATGTCTTGCCTCCGAATGCAGAAATTTTAGCTGCAGGCAAGCTGCACCTTAATTCATGACACCTCGTTTCTCGCAATCAGCCTGAGCCGCAAGATTAAATCCAGGCTGGCTGAGGCCAGGGACAACAAACCACCGATCCGTCATAGGCAAGCCCAAACAGCCTGGCGCGAACCCGGTCAGTTTGATTCATCCAATGGGAACCTAAATCGTTATTTTATAAATGGGATATAACCGTCGCAGCTCTCACCGGCGTGGTACAAAAAAAAGGGAGGCGGCTGCGTGGTTATATCTGGGGTTGGGCCTTAGTTTAGTGGGGTCATCTTTGATCAATTGATAGACAAGTTGATCAGGGTCAGGCTCTTTACTATGGTCCGCGTTCACGCAATCACCTCCTTCCAAAGCTCGCGCGGTGAGATTGGGGCCAACCGGCCAGCGCGCGAGGGCAAACAAAAAACCTCCCAGGCTGGGACCAGGGAGGTTAGGTATCCTAAGAGAGCAGTCTTTAGCTGCCACCACCCCCACTGGTTGAGCTTTGGTGTTGTGTGTCGTAAGGAAATCTCCCAGCCACTTTGAGCAAAGCCTTAAGCCGACCTTGCCTAGCCTACTCCTTGGCGTCTCTCGACGTTTCGGGGCAGCGGCTTGTGTTCACACAAACACCTCGCCTAACGAGGGTTTTTAATTTGCGCCTTTTTTATACTACAAGACCGGGTGGATGTCAAGTCACTCCTTCTCAGAAAAGTGCAAATAGCTTTATCGGGTTGCTTCCTCCAAAATCGCTATTTAATTTACTTGCATTGCATCTTGCAACCCTCTATAATAGTTAAAATCATGGCGCTCACAGGTAATGAAAAACGAACAGGCCTCCAATGGAAGCACCTGGTTATCCCGGTTGCTGTGTTGGTATTTTTAATCTGGTTGAGATCTACCCCACCCGGTCTGCTTGGAAAAGCAGATGCAGTGGGATACGCCGTTTGTCACAGGATCGATACGCATTCATTTCACATTGGCACCCGCGAGATGCCATTGTGTGCGCGTTGTTCAGGGATGTATCTGGGAGCCATTTTATGCCTGGTTTTTCAAGCATTTCAGGGACGGCGTGGAGCACTGCCTTCCAAGGCATCCTTAGCCTTGTTCGGGTTATTCGTCCTGGCCTTTGGGATTGACGGCGTCAATTCTTATCTGCATTTCTTCCCCAACGCGCCTTCACTTTACCTGCCCCAAAATTGGTTGCGCCTGGTGACCGGAACAGGTATGGGGTTAACCATCACGGCCTTCTTGCTGCCCATGTTTAACCAGACCTTTTGGACCACGTGGGACACACGCCCGGCACTGGGAAACTGGAAGCAGGTTGGCGGGTTAATGATATTAGCCGGTGGATTGATCGGTCTGGTGCTCAGCGGTAACCCGCTGATCCTTTACCCACTGGCTTTATTAAGTGCAGGCGGGGTTGTAATGATCTTAACCATGGTCTACAGCATGGTGCTAATCATGATTTTTAAGGCTGAAAACCGCTTCGAACGCCTTTCCCAGATCTGGTTGCCACTGCTGGCCGGGCTGACCCTGGCAATGATACAAATCGGCGCGTTGGACCTGGGGCGCTTTCTTTTCACCGGGACCTGGTCAGGTTTTTCACTTTAATTAATAAAGGAGGGTCAATGAATGTGCTCGGGATACTATCGGCGTTTGGGCTTTCTGCCAGCGCCGGTTTAAATGCCTACATACCTCTTTTGATTGTGGCCCTGGTGGCAAAGTTCACACCATTGATTAAACTCGATCGGCCTTGGGATATGCTGACCAACTGGTGGATCATCGGACTGCTGGTGGTGTTATCTCTGATCGAATTCTTCGCCGATAAGGTCCCCGCGGTCAACCATGTCAATGACGTCATCCAGACATTCATTCGTCCCACTGCGGGCGCCATCCTGTTTGCTGCCAGCGCGAAAGTGATTACCGAGATTAACCCTGTGCTTTCGATCGCCGGCGGGGTGCTGGTGGCCGGGGGCGTCCACCTAATTAAAGCCGTGGCCATCCGGCCGATGGTCACGGCGACCACCGCCGGGGCAGGAAATATACCCTTCAGCCTGGCCGAAGACCTGACGTCCACCCTGGTTTCAATTATCTCTATCGTTGTTCCGGTGGTGATCGCCGTGATCCTGGTGCTGATCACTGCCTGGATTATCTTACGGATGTGGCGCCGCGCAAAGGCGTCCTCCAGCTCATGATCTATTAATCGTTTTTCATATCTTAAGGAGATTACCATGTCACAAAATGTTTACCCGCAGCCCCCAATCCAGGTTCTAGTAACCCGCACCAGCACAACAGCCATCATCAGCCTGATCGCTGGTATCGCCGGTTGGGTTGGCGTTTTAGGGATTGGCCCCCTGATCGCGGTCATTTGCGGGCACATCGCCAAAAATGAAATCAAAAAGAGCAACGGGATGGTCACCGGCAGTGGTCTGGCAACCGCCGGGTTAATCCTTGGTTATGTCAACCTGGCTCTGTCAATCATCGTTTTATGTTTGGCTGTCATACTTCCGCTGCTTGGGTTTGGTGGTCTTGCTATTTGCGCACCATTTTTGAATGGTATTCAATAACCCTTTATTTTCAAACAATCAATCTTTGAGGAGAAAACGCCATGGCACAAGATTTTGGAACACCCGAAACCCCCATCCAGGAGTACCCGCCTGCCCTGCCCAAGAAAAACAACAAGACGATCTGGATTATCGTCATAGTGGTCGTGGTTTTATTATGCTGCTGCTGTGTGATCGCCGGCATTGTCGCTTACCAGAACCTCGGCACGATCCAGAACATGATCAACAGTTTTAGCAACAGCGCAGGATACTGACCCGCTCATCGGTCATAATTCTTTTTCGACCGGATTTCTTTTAAATAAACTCGCTAAATCACCTGAATGGGCCAGGGCCTGCACTTCACTCAAGGCGGACCTGGCCTGTTGGGTGGTTGATTCGGGCAACCTGAGGGCGGTAAACTCGTCTTCATCCAAAACCACCTGGCGCCCATCCGGGTATACCCACAGGTCCAGCGCCAGGTCAATATAAGTCACCACACCGGTCACGAGGTCGAATTCGGCCGGGAGGGATATATTGCAATACCAACCCTTGACCGGGCCATTTTGCCCGCTGTGGATTTCGTACACGTTGTACCAATGCTGGGTGTAATAAATCTCAATAAACCGATCACCATAAGCCAGGGCCAGGTCTAAAAATGGTCTATCTGGACGGTTAAAGAGAGCCTCGAGGATCACTTCATCTGGTTTATAATCCAGCACTTTTCCAGTATAGCGCCAGGTTTCCTGGCGGTCATGGTTACACTTAATCACCGTGATCACGCTGCCTGAGTTCATGGGGATACACACACCACACTTTCACGGTCGATGGATAAACGGATGAACTGCCCTGCAGCCGGCGCCTGGGGTAAATAGAAAAACAAGTTCTGCCCATCTTTTGTCCGCAAAGTGACCTGGTAATCTTCACCTCGGAATATAGCATCCATCACCACACCTTCTACCAGATTGGACGGCACTGCACCGTCCAGGATCAGGCGAGCCCCAGATGGACGGATCAGCGCCATCAGGTTGGGTGAGGCTACCGCAGCCAGACTTGCACCAGATGTGGAAGCCAGATAAATACCAAAGCGGGTCTGCAGACGGAGAGGATCAGCCTCAATCAAGGTTGCTTCTACCAGGTTGCCCAGGCCAAAAAAGCTGGCCACCCATGGCGAAGCCGGGCGTTGGTAAATTTCGGAAGGGGTTCCATCCTGCACGATGCGCCCATCGTGAAGAAGCAGAAGCCGGTCGGCAATAGAAAAAGCTTCTTGCTGGTCATGGGTCACGTAGATAGCCGGGATGTGGGTCGTGTGCAGGATACGGCGCAGTTCTTGTGACAATTCTTCGCGCAGCGAGCGGTCCAGCGCGCCCAACGGCTCATCCAACATCAGCAAGCGTGGGCCGGGCGCCAGGGCGCGCGCCAAAGCCACACGCTGCTGCTCGCCTCCCGAAAGGTCAGTCACACGGCGCGTCGCAAAATTGGACAGGTTAACCCGTTCGAGGGCCTGCATCACACGGTTCTCGATCTCTTTTTTTGGCAGGCGCTGCATCCGCAGGCCAAAAGCCACATTTTCCTCTACGTTGCGATGTGGGAAGAGGGCATAATCTTGAAACATCAACCCAAAACCACGTCTGTGAGTGGGAATTTGCGCCAGGTCCTGTCCTTGCCAGAGCACACGGCCGGCATCAGCCGTCTCCAGCCCGGCGATGATCCGCAGCAGGGTACTTTTACCACTTCCGGAGGAACCTAACAAGCCAATCGTCTCTCCAGCCTCGATCTGAAATGAAACCTCGCGCAGCAGGAGGGACCCTTCATAATATTTTATAATCCGGTCAACTTGCAACATACCCGGTATGAGCATGCTCGAAATGGTACCATAAGAAAGGGTCATAAGCATGACTATAGAGACCAGTTCATCTCAGCTTCTAGCCGCTCTGCGGTTTGCCGCAGAAAAGCACCGCGACCAGCGCCGTAAAGACACCGGGAAATCGCCTACATTAACCATCCCATCCAGGTGGCCGAGACCCTGTGGCGGGTTGGCAGGGGTACGCGATGACGACTTGTATGCAACGTCTACGACACGTGTCACACGCCACCGGCCGATTGGAGCCTCCAGCGCCAGGAAAAATATTTCGACCGGACTAAAAAAGTGGTAGCCGGTCTATGCGGCGCCTGCCCCGCTTTAGAAGCCCTATTCGATCGGAACCTCAATGACGCGCGTGAGCGTTTACAAACCGTTAAGGCAGCAGCTAAAAATACTTGATTTTAAAGTAACTGTTTAGAGCCCTGTGGAAAAGACCCGAATTTGAGGTGTTTGCGGGTGCTTCGCACCCGCAAACACCTCAAATTCGGCATCTTACCTTCAATGGCTAAAGGGTTACGATTTAAAAATCGCCCAGCCCCGGCAGGCGCAAACGCTCGATGATCAAGATTCCCAGCCCACAAACCAGCATCAACAAGGTCGACATGGCGAGGGCCTGACCGTAATTTAACCCACCTGGCTGTGAAATAAAGCGGTAAATTGCCACCGGCAAGGTGGGCAAATCGGGCCGCGCGAGAAATGAAGTTGCGCCAAACTCACCCAGCGATAGGGTGAAAGCAAAGATCGCGCTCCCCAGCGCAGCTCTGGCGATTATGGGCAGGTCAATTTCAAGCCATGTGCGCCATGGGGATGCGCCCAGGATGCTGGCCGATTGGCTCAGGTGGGGGGGGATGGAGCCCACAGCCGGAAAAAGGCTGCGCACCACAAACGGCAAAGCCACTAAGGTATGCGCCATGGACACCAGAAATGGAAACGATTGGTTATCCAGCGGAGGGCGGTTGAAGACCACCACAAAACCCAACCCCAGGGTGACGGCCGATGCGCCTAAAGGCAGCATGAGAAGGGGGTCAAGCCAACGGTTGATGCGCGCCTTGACCTTTAGCCCATAAGTCGCCAACAAGCCCAGCGTCATTGCAAACGCCACCGTGACACCGGCGAACATCAACGAATTGCGCACGGCCTGGACGGGGGGAACGTAGAAAATGGACTGCTTGCGGTTGACAAACAATGCCTGGTAATAATCGAGGGTCAGGCCAGGTGCAACCAGCCCGCGCTCACCGCGGTTTGCCTCCAGGCGGGTCACTGAACGTAAGGCCAGCGCCGCCAGCGGGGAGACCAGAAGCACCAGGAGGAAAGATACCAGACCGATGACGATGACTTTTTCAAGGACAGTCCGCGGACGGCGCATGTTTTCGACTACCGGTCTGGGCGAAAGCGCCAGCGCATGACGCCCACCGCCCAGGTTATAAACCGCGGTCAGGCCGATGGTGAAGGCCATTTGTACCAGGGAGAGCAGCCCAGCCAATGGTAAGTTGAGCATCTGCATCGCCTGGGTATAAATAGCCACTTCCAGTGTAGAAAAGGCCGGGCCACCCAGCATTAGAATCACTCCAAAGCTGGTGAAATCGAACAGAAAGACCAGCAAAGCAGCCGCCTGGATCGACGGGCGCAGCAGGGGTAAGGTCACTTCCCAAAAGGCGCGCCGAGGACTGGCGCCTAGTACCTGAGCCACGAGCCCCAGGCGGTTATCCAGGCGCATCCAGGCATTGCCCACCGTACGGATCACAATGGTGGTATTGTAAAAGATATGGGCCAGTAAGATGGCCCATAAGGTGTTGAGAAAATGGACGGGGGGGGTCGCCAGGTTAAAAATATCCATCAGGGCCAGGTTAACCCAGCCGTTTGGGCCAAGCAACGCATTAAAACCGGCCGCCACTACCACGGTAGGGAGGATAAACGGCAGGGTGGTTAAGGCGCTCAGCAGGCTTTTACCAGGAAATTTGAAGCGGGCAAAAAGGTAAGCGGCCGGCAGCCCCACCAGCAGGGTCAGCCCGGTCGAGAGAGAAGCCTGCCATAAAGTAAACCAGAGCGGACGCCAGATGGCATGCCCGGAAGAAGCATCCAATCCGGGCGCGCCAGGGATCAGCGGGATGGGTGAAAAGACGAGGCGGAAGATGGCCACCAGCGGGTAGAAGAAGAAAAAGCCGAGGAAAAGTAAAGGTAACAACCATAAAGCGAGAGCTTTCCAGGTCACGGCCCGCGAACGGTTTTCCGCCAGTCGCAGGCCGGCAGCCATCTGGCCTAAATTCATTGCAGAACAGCCTGTGTCCAGGCCTGGATCCAGGCGTCTCGATTTTTAGAGATTTCATCCGGTGACATACTTGCCGGTTGGGCCGGCGCCGTGACGTTTTTCGTGAAGACGTCTGGCACTTTGGCCTGAGAATTAACCGGGTAGACATACATTTGTAAAGGCATGTCCTCCTGGAAAGAGGGTGAGAGCATGAAATCGACAAATTTCTCGGCTAACGCGCGGTGTTGGGCGCCAGCCAGGATGCCCACAAACTCAATCTGACGGAAGCAGGTCTGCGGCCCAACGATGGTTCCAATGGGTGATTCGCTAACGGGCGGGTTAGCATCCACCACCTCGGCTGCCTGGCTGGTAGCATAAGACAGCACCAGGGGCTGGGCGCCTTTACCGGAAGAACCACTGAAATTAGTGTAATAAGCTGTCTCCCAACCATCAACCACTACCAGACCGTTCTGCCGCAAGCTCTTCCAATAATCAATATATTTGTCTGGTCCAAAATGGGCGATGGTGGCCAGCAAGAAGGCCAGGCCCGGTGACGACGTGGCCGGGTTTTCCATCACCAGCAGGCCCTTATAATCGGGTTTGGTCAGGTCATCCAGGGTTTGCGGTACGGCCAGAGAATGCTTTGTGAAATAGGCTTTGTCGTAATTAATACACACATCGCCATAATCGACGGGTAAGACATTATTTTGCGGATCCAGCTTGAATTCGGCAGGGATATTGGCCAGGAGTGGAGAATTGTAGGGGGCATAAATCCCGGCGCTGAGCGAGCGCGAGAGGAAGGTATTATCTACCCCATAAAAGACATCCGCGACCGGAGAACTTTTGGTCAGGATGGCCTTGTTTAGTGCTGCCCCAGCATCACCGCTCTTGATGAAATTAATATGGACGTGATTGGCCTGCTCAAAAGCTGCGATGACCGGCTGGCTGGCAGCAAACGAATCGTGGGTCATCACATTCAAAACGGCCGTACCAGGCGCCAGGGTAGCCGTTGGCGTCTCCGCCGGGGTTTGCCCGGGAGCCGGATAAGCGGTATTTTCTGGTATAACCCCTTGCGCTGGATAACCACCCGCCGGCGCGCTGGTCGGCGTAAAAGCGGAAGAAGGGTGAGTCACCGGGGTGCTAGCGCCCAATGGCCCGCAGGCCGCCAGCACTAAATTCAAAACCATAAAACATAGAAATAACCAGGTACTTTTTTTCATGACAGCTCCTTATTATGATTTCTGTCCGTTACCGGTCAGAAAAGCGTGTGTGGATCACCATTAACAAGCCGCTGGCGATCTCGACCGCAGCCTGTTCCGCCAGCATCACATTACTGATACCGCGGGTATGATCAGGAAAAAGGGTCTCACCCTTGAGTGGGTAACGCATCTGACTGGTCACAATTCCGGTGACCGGTTCGCCCCACGGGATAAGGGAGAGTGTGTCGCCGGGCAGCCCGGTGATTTCGCAGGAAGAACGAACAAAAAATACCTCTTCACGCCCATCATCCAACCTTATTTCAACATCCTGGAAGGCCCCAGCGGTGAGCAGGCAAAGATTGCCTAAGGTCTGGTCCAGCCTACCGCCCAGGCCGCCGGCCACCACCAGGCGATGAAAACCCCCTTTGAGGGCATAATCCAGGGCAAGCTCCAGATCGGTCTCATCCTTATCGACTGGATAACGTAAGACATCCACACCGTCAGCGCGCAATATAGGGATTTCCTGGGGATCCACCGAGTCGAGATCACCGATCAAGACCGCCGGTGTCAGGCCCAGACGGCGTAAGTGGCGCAGCCCGCCATCCGCCGCGATCAGGCAATCATCGTGGCGCAGCGTCGCCCCAGCAGCTCGAATATCGTCAATGACACCATTGGCGAAAATGACGGCTCGTTTCTTTAAAGGTTCTTCAGGCATAGAAAAAACCACCCTCGCCGCGGAGAGTGGTTTTAAAGTCATTAAAGTGCTCATTCCCTCCGCCGGCATTATCCGGATCAGGTTGTGTGGGTCGAGAGCTTAGCGCCCTCCTCTCAGCCTGGCTTACCAGGCTCCCCGTATTGATTTGTTATAAGAAGAGTATAGCGTATGAAGGGTTGAATGTCAATATTATGTGACGAGTGGGACCTGGTTGACATTCGGTGGACTTGCATCAATTGACCGCGGGACTCCCACGTGTTTTACACGCCTCCCACGACCGGATCAGTCCCGCCACCATCTTGGAAGTGCGGGTGAAATCGCCATCACCGCGCAGAATGAAATCAGCGTATTTTCGCGAGGGCTCGACATAGCGATCGTGCCCGACTTTGGCCGATTCAAGGAAATAATTGGCGATGCAGTCGGCGGTGTTGATTCCTCCAATCGGGTCGTTATGGGTGTCCAGGTTGCGCAGCATGCGGCGCAGAGCACGCTGGTCAGCATCCAACTCGACAAAAAGGCGCAGATCGCAGCGTTCGCGGATCTCAGGCAGGTGCAAGACCATTAACCCTTCGACGATCAGCACATCTGGTGCTTGCGGCGAAGTGCAACGCTGATCCATGTCGCGGAAAAACTCAGCCATATCCAGGGAGTCGGGCCGGTTGTAATCTGGCATCGCGCGCGCCTGGGTCGGCGAAAAGAAGGTTGGGATGCGATCATTGGGCAGGAAATAGCTGTCGGTGGAGATAAGCTCTACCCGAAGGGATGGATCGGCCGTGTTCAATAGGGTGACCAACGCATTGGAAAAAGTGCTTTTGCCAGAAGCAGAACCACCGGCCAGGCCCACAACAAACATTCGAGAAGATAGATTAAATGCCATACATATTATTCCTCGGTCCAATTATAACCGCCCGGATCATCAAACCCTGATAGAATTTTCGGTTCTTCGGGATTTCCCGTGGAATGGAATTCACCACGGAAATTCCCAATGAGCCGAATTTCATGGTACCTTTCAAGATTGAGGTAAAATAGGGGCCAGGAGTTTACCCTTTAATGGTAGATAAAGTAGCCATCATCACCGGCGCGTCGAGTGGGATTGGCGAAGCGATCGCGCACCGGCAGACGTGCGTGAGTCGGCGCAGATCCTGTCCGTGGTTAAGGCCAGCCGCGAGCGTTGGTGGAGCATCGTTGTATTGATCAATAATGCCGGGGTGTGTTACGACCGATTCCTGGTCAACATGAAGCCGGTAGACATCCACCAGGAGGTGGAAACCAACCTGACGGCAGTGATCGAGATGGCCCAGGCCGTCCTGCCTGTGATGCTGCGCCAAAAATCGGGTCACATCATCAATATTGTTTCCATCGCCGGGCTGATTGCCTTACCTGGTAACAGCATTTACACCGCCACCCAATACGGTGTATACGGTTTTTCAGAGGCACTGCGGCGGGAAGTGAAACACTACGGCGTGCGAGTCACAGCCTTTTGCCTTGGCTACGTCGCCACCCCGCTCATCCCCGCCCAAAAAGAAATTGCAGAGGTAGGCACCCATTCGGCCCACATGCCAGGTGTGATGCAGCCCGACCGGGTGGCAAGGAAAATCCTACAAATTATCCGCCATCCCTTCCGGCAAGCGATCCTCCCCTATTATTACTCATTCCTGGCCACCGGGGCCAACTTGAGCCCTGAAATTGCCGATTATATCGTCCCCTTATTCGTTCCCAAATAAAAGGATCAGCACCTCATGCAGCCTTCGTCAGCCACAACTGCCATTTCACAGACCAAAGCAAGCGCCAATCGCCGCGTGTTGATCGGCGTTTATATTGTGGTTGTCTTTCTGTACTGGATGGGTCTTTATATGTATTCCCCCACCTTACCGAATTACGTCAAGACCCGCACCAGTGACCTGGCAATGGTAGGCACGGTGCTTTCCATGTATGGCTTATGGCAGGCAATCGTACGCCTCCCGGTGGGCATCGTGGAAGATTGGATCGGACGGCGCAAACCGTTTTTAATCGGAGGGCTTGCCCTGGTAGGCATTGGCGCCTTAGTATTGGGTACAGCAAGCAGCATCAACGGCATGCTGGTCGGCCGGGCCATCACCGGCATGGCTGCTGCCACCTGGGTACCGTTGGTGGTCATCTTCAGCAGTCTCTTTCCACCGGAAGAAGCGGTACGCGCCACAGGCATTCTGACGGTGGTCGGTTCGGCCAGCCGAATGCTGGCAACCAGCCTGACCGGCTTTATCAACCAGGCCAGCCATGGCTATTCCATGGCGTTCTTCATGGCCGCAAGCATGGCCATGCTTGCGATCCTGGTGGCGCTGCCGATCAAAGAACACCCCCGCCAACCCGTCAAACCCACCCCATCCAGCTTCTGGCGCATCCTCCGAACACGCAGTGTGCTGATGCCCACCCTGCTTAACACCGTCAGCCAGCACGCCACCTGGGCTACCGTCAGCAGCTTCATCATCGTCCAGGCAAAAAATTACGGCGCCAGCGATATCGCCCAGAGTTTGCTGGTCACGCTCAACGGCGCGCTGTATACCATTGGCAACCTGCTGGCAACTGTGATCGTCAAGCGCACCGGCACGCGCAGCCTGGTTCTGGTCAGCTTCATCCTCCTGGCGCTTGGCATTGGCGTGGCAGCTCTGGCCCCCTCCATGCCATTGATCTTCGTCGCCACCTTCATTATTGGATTGGCATCGGGGATAAACTACCCCATCTTAATGGGAATGAGCATCGAAAAAGTGTCAGAGGCGGAACGCAATACAGCCATGGGTTTGCACCAGGCAGTTTACGGCATTGGCATGTTCTCCGGGCCCTGGCTGGGTGGCATACTGGCGCAATCTGCGGGGATCCAACCTATGTTTGGCGTCACCGCTGCCGGAACCCTGATCCTTGGCCTGGCTGGTGTAGCCTTCTTGCGCAAAAAAGTTGCTTAAGTGGCTTATGGCGTTTTTAGCCACGCGGCCGGATAAGTATTATCCGCCAATTTGTAAGCGTTACCCCTTTGAAGATCAAGTAAAATCGTCTGAATAGGCAAGTTAACCGGGTCGATCTCAAAAGCAAGCGCCAGACTATCCAGTGCCCAGACCGGGCGCGCGCTGCCCGTGCCAAAGCAGTACAGAGTAATCTGGCCGCCTGTCAGGTCTAATACCCCCAATTCTTCTGTCTCATAAGCGTTAACCGCATGACGGTAATCTAACCAGAAAGCCAGAGATTGTCCGTCTGGCGACCAGGTTAGCCCACGGAACACGGCTTTATCCCCGGTCGTGGCCAGGTGGGTCAACTGGCGCTCATCGCCTTCCCGGTTGACCAGGAACAACTCGTCCTGGCTCTCCTTTCCGGTTCCGCCGTCCAGCGCCACCGCAAAAGCCGTTCCATCTGGCGACCATCTTGGGGTATGAGCCAGGGCGCCCCAGTCAGGTCGCTGCCACACGGCTGCCCTGCTCTTGACGTCCCACAGGACGATCTGGTGCTCTGGGTCGACCCTATCATCCCGCAGATAAACCACCTGGGTCTGGTCAGGGCTGTATACCGCGTTGGTCGCATTATCCCAGGTCGTACCAGGCAGATGAGATTGGTAAACGTCGGGGAAGGTGGGCTCCAGATCCCGGGCCTGACCGGTGAAAGGGTTGACCACCGTCATCCGACCTTTATATGAAATATCCCAGGCCATCAGCAGGGTTTCAGGGTCGAACCAGCTCACGATCGCATTCCAACGCGGGTCCCAGGGCTGTGAAACCGCCACCCGTCGCCCATCCGCGCGGACAATGCGCAGGGCAAGGCGCATCGGGATGTAACCCTTGGGATCAGGAGAACCTTCCAGGTAGATAAATTTTTTGCCATCCGGTGAAACCGCCGAGTTATTGGATAAAAACTCGAAATAAGAGCCGCTGATAGCTAAAGGGATGACCGGTTTACCCAATGTTTTTAGATTGTATAGGCGCGCCTGCAAGCCGCCCAACACAATTACCCCGTTCTGTCTCAGGCCGTCTGGTGGAAGATCCTGGACCGGGAGGCACTTCTGCTGGTAAGCGGGCGCGAGTGTGGGCGTGGGAGAACGCGGGGCAGGTGGTTCGGTGGGAGTTATCGTCGGTTCAAGGGATGGCGTTTGGGTTGACACGCGGATGGCTGCCAAGACATCCGAGGTTCCTGCGGCAGATTCAGTTCCCATGGCAATGACCGTGTCGATCGTATCCACGTTTGGAACTGGCGAACTCGCCGGATCCGGCAAGCGAACCGACGTGAGCATCATTTTACAACCGCTGGCAAGCAATAAAAAGCCAAGGGTCAGGATTAACTGGCCGTTATTACGCATACATTGAAATCCAATCCATAGTTTATTGGGTCTATTTTACCCGACTTCATAAGAGCACACCTCCATCCACGCCCCATTCTCAGTGTCCTTTCAATTTTGGTATGAACTGCTCAAAAATGCCTGCTCCACCCACCGATTTAAGGGTTAAAATAAACCCATTGCGACCATTTTATTGTGACTTCGCTTGATCGCTTATCAAATCTAAGGAGTTTACCCATGATCGATTTTCCGCGCACTACAGTGGGGGGTGTCAGTTTACCCCGTCTGATCGTCGGTTCGAACTGGTTTCTGGGTTATTCCCACACCAGCCTGGCAAAAGATAAATTTATCAAGGAGTACCAGGATAAGGCCCGTATTGCCAGCATCCTGGAAGTGTTCCTCAACGCCGGGATCGATGCGGTCATGGCGCCACCCTCATCACTGCTTGAAAGCGCTATCCGCCAGGCTGAAGATCGCACCGGTAAAAGCATGATCCGCATCCTGACGCCCGTTTTCAACGTTGCGCCCGGCGGACCCACCGAACAGGAACCCGGGGTGATGTTTGACCAATGCAAAAATCTTGGGGCCACTTTTTGCCTGCCTCACCAATGCGTCACCGATGCACTGATTGATCGCCGCGGGGGCATTATCCGCGACCTGGCGATCTATACGAAAATGATCCGCGAACGCGGAATGATCCCCGGCCTATCCACTCATATGCCCGAAAGCGTCGTCTACGCGGACCGCATGGAGGCAGACGTCGCTACCTATGTCCAGCTCTATAATGCCGCTGGTTTCCTGATGCAGGTAGAGGCCGATTGGGTCATGCGGATCATCCACGAGGCCAAAAAACCTGTGATGACGATTAAACCCCTCGCAGCCGGGCGCCTTTTGCCTGTGGTTGGGCTGGCGTTCGTATGGAGCACGCTGCGTGAGCAAGACATGGTCACCATCGGTACCACCACTCCGGATGAAGCCAAAGAAGTGATTGAGCTGTCGTTGGACTTGTTGTATCACGAGCGGCCCACCAACCAGTTGCAGCGCACGCGCAGCAAGAACTCACTCAATTGAGCCGGGGATGCGTTTAGGCGGCCCCGTTTTCACCCCTTATACACAGCCAGAGGCATGGTTCGCCGAACATAAGGCCTCTGGCTACCGCGCATGTTACTGCCCGCTCGAACCCAACGCCAGCGATGCCGATGTGCAAGCTTTCTGCCGGGCAGCCGAGTATGCCGGTGTGGTGATCGCCGAGGTGGGCGCCTGGAGCAACCCGCTCAGCCCGGACGAAAACGAGCGCAAAAGAGCACTAGACCGTTGTGTGCAGGCCCTATCGCTGGCGGAGCGTGTGGGCGCGCGCTGCTGTGTCAATATTTCTGGGTCGCGCGGAACGCAATGGGACGGACCTCATCCAGCTAACCTGACGCCTGAAACCTTCGAGATGGTCGTCGAAACCACTCGCGCGATTATCGACGCAGTGCAGCCCAGGCGCACCTTTTTTACCCTCGAAACCATGCCATGGATGGTCCCCGATTCACCGGACAGCTACCTCGACCTGATCCATGCGATCGACCGGCGGGCCTTTGGCGCCCACCTGGATCCGGTCAACCTGATTTGCAGCCCACAACGTTATTTCGCTAACGGTGCATTGATCAAAGACGCCATCCAAAAGCTGGGACCCTACCTCCGTTCCTGCCACGCCAAGGATATCTTGCTCCACACCCACCTCACCGTCCACCTGGACGAAGTTGTCGCCGGTCAAGGCGGCCTGGATTACTCCACCTTCCTGCGCGAGCTGCAACGGCTGGATCCTGACCTACCGCTCATGTTAGAGCACCTGCCAGATGCTTCTCAATACGCGACGGCCGCGGCATACATCCGCTCAGTCGCGTCCAGAGAAGGCATTCCCATAAATAATTAGCCACTACTTTGACATAGACACAATCTTCACCCCACCTCCGGCCTCACCCCTCAACCCTCGGGATCTTTTCCCCCTTCCTGGGAAAGGGGATAGGGGGATGGGAAAAGTGACCCTGCGAAACACCTCAGATCCTCGTGAAAAAAACTATCATTTATACATTTTCGAGCAGGTATAATCTATATTAGGTAACTACTCAGGCATGAGAAGAAAGTGGTCCGAATTTGAGGTAATTGCGGGT
>DAIQPZ010000148.1:0-6646 GCA_036787065.1 Anaerolineaceae bacterium | reverse complement strand
GGAGTGACCATCACGCGCTGGTCGATCCACACCGGCGTCGAGTCAACGATGGGCAGGATCCAGAACAGGCCCGGCCCGCGCAGCCCGTGGAACTTGCCCAGGCGCAGCACCACGGCTTTTTCCCACTGCTGAGCCACTTTGATTGCAAACAGTAAGATAGTGCCGACCAGCATAAAAGCGATCGCCCAGGCCGATGTCACGGTGCCGCCGGCTTTATTTCCATCCAGAACGATCACGCCGATGATGGCGATCACATAAATTAACCCACCTACCAGGCCAGCAATCGGGCTGATGTGAATATTGTCTGGAGCCTTATCGGGACGCGACTTGAGCTGAGATTGGTTTTGATTATCTTTTTTCGATTGAATAGACTGTATTAATGACATCATTTTTCCTCACAATTCCTTATCTTCTTGCAGATTACCATCAGTGGATTGAGCGCCGGTCGTTTGGATATGCTTCAGTTCGTCGATGGCATCATCCAGGGTAAAACCCAACCGGCTGGCCTCATTCAAATAATTGCGCGCCAGTTCTTCCAGGCTTTTTATTTTGAGCTGCTTCATCATCTCCTCGGTAGGCTGCTCCCAGATATAAGTGCCGCGCCCGCGTTGGGTGGAAATCAGGCGGCTCTCATCCAGCACGTGATAGGCCCGGCCCACTGTGTTGAAATTGATCCGCAGCTCAGTCGCCAGTTCACGCACCGTAGGGAGCTGGTCACCCAGCTTGAGCTCACCTTTGCCCACAAGTTGTTCCATCTGGTGGGCAATCTGGAGGTAGAGCGGTTCATCGGATCGAAAGTCCAGTGCTATCTTACCTTTCAGAGGGTTCAATTCATACGCCTCCTTTGTCTCAATGATTTATTGTATCATTGTATCATTATCACAATTGTATTGCATATTTAAATTTTGTCAAGAGGTGAGATCTGCACTGCGAACCTTATCCGCCTGGATCGTTCAGGCAATCAGGTGACGGCCTGACTTTTGGAATTTCACCGTTATCTCCGATTTATTTAAAGTAAAGTGGTATAAATTCTGACTATGCCATATCTTATTGACGGCCACAACTTGATCCCTAAAATACCTGGCTTGAGCCTTAAAGATATCGATGACGAGGTGAAACTGATCGATTGGCTCCAGCGGTTCAGCCGTCTGCGCAGAAAACAGGTTGAAGTTTTTTTCGATCTCGCCCCGCCTGGTTTTCAAGTTCAACGCAAGTTTGGGCAGGTGAAAGCGCACTTTATCCGTCAGGGCGCCACCGCCGACCAGGCCATCCAGTCGCGCCTGATTCAGATGGGTAAAGCCGCCAAGAACTACATCGTGGTCAGCTCCGACCGCCAGGTCCAGGCTTCAGCGCGCGCTGCCCAGGCCAGCTTTATTTCCTCCGAATCCTTCGCGACAGAACTGCTCAACCTGCCCGAGGAAAAAACAAACCAACCCGCGCAGGACCGTTTTCTATCGGCAGAAGAAATCGCCGACTGGGAAGAGCTGTTTCGCAAACGGCCCGGGAATGCCCCCAAGACCCCTGGAAAAAAATAAACATTGTTACTACTCAGCCGCGAGAAGAGAGTCCCCGAATTTGAGGTGTTTTCGGTTGCTTCGCAACCGAAAACACCTCAAATTCGCGCCTTATTCACGTATACCCGAGCAGTAACTAAATATTTACTCATGCAATTCTAATTCTTTTTTAATACATTGGAGATAAATTTGGTGTATATTATCTACTAAGACACCAATTAATTTATTGGTAGTTTGGGTGTCCTCCACCGGTAACATTTATAGCATGTCCCCCCCATGCTATGGTGTGCCAGGTGGTGTTCCCTCCCTGAAGACCACCTGGCATGTCCCCCCCATGCGAGGTGGTCCTCTTTTAACCCCCGTTAATGCTCAAGCACACGGGGACTCTCTTCTTACTGTTGAACAAGGACCTATAAATCCATCGCATCCCCTGGTTTTCGCAGACACCTTTCAATCGGCGCATACAGCCCACAATAAACCGGGTAAGCTTCGGCATAACGCGCCGCCTGGTCGGGTTGAGGGCTAATACGCATGTCGGGTAAATGCACTGCCGAATGGCACGCCTGCTGCGCATCCCGGTAGAGACCGGCCCCCACGCCAGCCAGCATGGCGGCCCCCCTGGCTGTGGCTTCTTGAACGCTGCCGGGATACACCGGGCGGTTGAAAATATCCGCCTGCAGCTGCAGCCACAATGGATGTTGCGTGGCCCCTCCACTTGCCAGCACGCGTTCAACGGGCACCCCCAGGGATTCTATCAGGTCTAATCCCTGGCGCAGGGCATAAACCACTCCTTCCATCACAGCGCGAACCACATGCCTGGCGTCATGTCGCACGGTCAGGCCAACCAGTGCGCCCTTGGCCTGCGCATCCATCAGCGGCGTCCGTTCACCCGCCAGGTAAGGCAGAAAAAACAACCCATCGGACCCAACCGGAGCCTGCGCGGCCAGATCGGCCAGTGCGGTGTAACCCAAACCCCTGAAAACCCCATCGCGCAGCCAGCGCAACGAAAGGCCCGCCGACAGTATGGCCGCTTCCAGGTGCCAGAGATCGGGTATGACGTGACAAAACAATTGCAATCGCAAGGCGGGGTCCGGCCGGGGCGACAGGCAAGGCGTGAAAAGCTGCCCGCCGGTTCCGATGGTGCATGAAACCAGACCCGGATTAATCACCCCTTGCGCTAACGCCTGGAGCGCCTGATCGCTGCCCCCAAACACAACCGGCGTACCTGCTCTCAGCCCGGTGACCTTGGCTACCTCTGGCAGCAGCCCGCCGGCCACGGCCGCCGAAGGATACACTGGCGGTAAAAGTCGCTCGTCGATATCCAAAGCGGCCAGTAGAGGCAGGCTCCAACACCGATGGATCGGGTCAAAAAGCAGCGTGGACGCGGCATCGCTCGGTTCGCTCCCCAAAAAGCCCGTCAGGCGGTAACGTAAATAATCTTTTGGCAGGAGCAGGCTGCGGGTCTGGCGGCAGACCTCGGGCTCGTGCTCGCCCAACCACAGCCAGGAGGCCAGCATAAATCCGGCCGCGAGGGGGTTTCCCGTCCAGGCAGCCAGCTTCTCTCGCCCCAACCGCGTGTAGACCTGGCTGACCTGGCGGCCGCTGCGCTGGTCGGCCCACAGGATTGCTGGCCGCAAGGGTCGCCCACCGGCGTCCAGGCACACGGTGGTATGCATCTGTCCGGCCAGGCCAATCGCCGCCACTGACTCAGCCGGCTGCCCCACTTCCTGCAGGGCAAGCCTGGCGGTATTAATCGCAGCCTGGTACCAGTTTTCTGGGTCTTGTTCGGCCCAGCCCACATGAGGCGATGATATCGGATATTCGCACTGAGCGACCGCCAGCAGGTTCCCTTCCACATCGACAATGACGGCCTTGGTGCTGGAAGTACCGAGATCGATTCCCATTAAAAGAGGTTTGTCCATGTTTTGTGACCTCAGAAAAAATATAACGAACCTTTGTGTGGCGACAACTGTATTATAACGGCAGGTAACTGCTCTTTATAACCGCATTTTTGGATGTTTGTTTGTGAAAAGCACCCACAAACATCCAAAAATGCGGTCTAATCTCACGGAAAATCCTAAAGAAAGAAATTTATCATCAAAGACCTTGTAAACCTGATTTTTGCTTGCAAGTTTTAAAAATATCTGCTATAATCCAATTGGTACAGAGTGAAGGACTATTTGTAGGTGTTAAGCTGGTTTTCCTACCGGCATCGCTATCATAGCTGGTGGGCCCAATCAATCCCGAGACCTTTCTCAAGATAATTTGCACAATGATATTAAATAGCTTGTCTGGTAAAGCGGTTTAGGGCGGCGTCGCTTTAGGTAATCGGCGCGATATTTCACTTTTAAAGAAATTAAACCCTCTGTGAGTTCTCAATTATTAATCAATTGATCAATTTTGGTTTCCTTTAGATTTTAATTCTACATAACCATTCCATATTGTAGAGACGATTATATATCCCATGAAAATTCTCGAACTAGAAAATGCTCCTCTGGCGACGCTGCGTGATATGGCCAAAGAGCTCAATGTCCCTAACGCAGCACGTCTCAAGAAAGAAAACTTGATTCTTAGAATCCGCCAGGCTGAGGCCGAAAAAGAAGGCTTGGAAGTGCGCGGCGGTATCCTCGAAATTATGAGCGAGGGTATTGGTTTTCTGCGTACCAATTACCAGGTAGGCCAGGATGATGTATACGTTTCGCAGGCACAACTGCGGCGCTACGATCTCAGGGCGGGCGATCTGATTATCGGTCACGTGCGTCCTCCCCGGGAATCGGAAAAGCATTACGGCCTGCTCAAGGTGGAATCCGTCAACGGCATTCCCCCCGAAGAAGCGCGCTCGCGCGTCCACTTTGAAACGCTAACCCCCATTTTTCCCGAAAAACGCTTCGACCTGGAAATAGACAGGGGCATTCTCTCGACCCGGGTGATCAACCTGATCGCTCCAATCGGCCGGGGGCAGCGCGGGATGATCGTCTCTCCGCCTAAGGCGGGCAAGACCACCATCCTCAAGCAAATTGCCAATTCAATTTCAATGAAATATCCCGAAGTTCACCTGATCATGGCTCTAATTGGCGAGCGCCCTGAAGAAGTGACCGATATGGATCGCTCAGTGGATGCGGAAGTGGTTGCATCGACCTTCGATGAACCGGTCAGTTCGCACGTGCGCACGGCTGAAATCGCGCTGGACCGCGCCAAACGCCTGGTTGAAGTCGGTCGAGATGTGGTGATCCTGATGGATTCCCTCACCCGGTTGGCACGCGCTTATAACCTGGTGGTCAACCCATCTGGCCGCACCCTGTCGGGTGGTATGGATCCATCCGCGTTATACCCCCCCAAGCGTTTCTTCGGCGCTGCCCGTAATCTTGAAGAGGGTGGCTCATTAACCATCATCGCCACCGCTCTGATCGACACCGGCTCACGCCTTGACGATGTGGTCTACGAAGAGTTTAAGGGCACGGGCAACATGGAGCTTCACCTTTCGCGACGTCTGCAAGAACGGCGCATCTTCCCATCTATTGATATCGAACGCTCGTCCACACGGCGCGAAGAGCAGTTGCTGGGGCCGGATGTGCTCCAAAGGGTTTGGACGATCCGCCGCATGTATTTGCAAATGATCGGGCAGCCGCCTCAAGGAGCCGGGATGGACCCGGCTGTCGCCACCGAAGCCATCCTGCAGCGCATGAGCAAGACCCGCAACAACGCAGAATTCCTGGAAAGTCTGGCCGAGGATATGTGAACAAGCTCAATTTATCAGAAGGGGGACAGGGGCAAACCCCGTCCTCCTCTGCTTTGAGTCGCCGCTACACGCTAATTTCTTGGGGGATTACCCTATGTCTAGTGATAGCCATGATCGCGACCCTCATCTGGCAGCCCTGGGGAAACGTTGCGGCTAATCTCAGCCCAAATACGCAAATCCTGACTGGCGCAACGGTTTCTGCTCCTCTGCCTGATTACAACCCCATGCCCGTGACCGATTCGGTTATTTTACTGGCCAATGATCATACCATTGCCCCACAACGACCGCGGGAAGAAGTTCAGGATTATACGGTTGCCAAGGGCGACTCAATCTTTGGCATCTCTCAAAAATATAACCTCAAACCCGAAACCATTCTTTGGGCCAATTATGCGGTGCTCACAGACAACCCGGATATGATCTCAATTGGCCAGACATTGAAAATTCCACCGGCCAATGGTGTGCTTTACCAGTGGAAACAAGGGGATAAACTTGAGGCTGTGGCGGCACAATTTAAGGCCAAAGTAGACGACATCGTCAGCTATCCGGGCAACCGGTTGGACATGACCAACCCGACCATCAAGGCCGGTACGCAAATTACGATCCCGGGTGGCTCGCGCGAATTCAGGCAATGGATCATCCCGACCATCCCACGCGGCCCAGCAGGCGTGTTAAAAACCGTCTTAGGTCCCGGCGCCTGCGATACCAGCACGGGCGGCGCCATGGGGAGCGGGCATTTCATCTGGCCGGTCAGCAACCATTTTCTGTCTGGGAATGATTATTGGTCAGGTCACCTGGCGATCGACATCGCTGCCTTTGAAGGCATGGGCATTTTCGCCGCGGATGGCGGCGTGGTGGTTTATGCGGGCTGGTCGAACGGTGGTTATGGTAACATGGTCATGATCGATCACGGCAACGGTTACCAGACCCTCTATGCCCATATGAGCTCGGTCATCGCCCGCTGCGCCCAAAGCGTGGGCCAGGGCAACATGATCGGGTTGGCTGGCTCCACAGGGAATTCCACCGGGGCGCATCTACACTTCGAAGTGCGTTTCATGGGTGGCTTTATCAACCCATGGACGGCTTTGCCCTCACCCTAGAACTAACCGCCATGGTCAACAATCTTTTAAAATCTCAGTTGGACACACTCCCCCTGGGCGGGTGGCGTTATGAGGAAACCATCGGTTCCACCAATGACGCTGCCCTTGCCTGGGTTGAAACCGGGGCGCCCGACCTGTGTCTGGTGGTCGCTGACCATCAAACGCAAGGCCGGGGGCGATTCCAGCGGCGCTGGTTGGCGGATATTTTCGGGCGCACCAGGTGGAAGAGGGGAAGACCCACGCCGCCGCTGCCGATTGAGGATGCCGGCGCACATGGCTGCCGGGCCGATGCATAC
>DAIQPZ010000042.1:0-18626 GCA_036787065.1 Anaerolineaceae bacterium | reverse complement strand
GCACCCGCAAATACCTCAAATTCGGGAACTCTCTTCTCGTGGCTGAGTAGTTGCTCTTATTTTACCAAATCTGAAATACCAATACTTGCCAGTGTGCCAGCACTTGCCCGATGGCTCCTTTTTATATACAATGAATACTATGCAAGACCGTTTGAACTTTTTACGTAACCCAAAATGGCAGATCGTGTTTGTCATTGTGACCGGTGTCCTGATCTATGTCTACCTGACTTACCGGTTGGGAGGAGCACAAGCCAATTTTTGGACGATCCTGTTTGACCTGGTACTTTTTTATGCCGGGATCGCATTCTGGATGTTTTTTTTCGCCCAATTTATACTCCCGGTTAAGGTCCTGCAAAAGCGCTGGCTGGCTTTCAGGCGCCTGTGGGACTATCTCATTGGCCAACATGGCGCAGCCATCTTTATCGAAAATGGGGAGGTGCGCAAGCATGCGGGTGAAATGGATAAAGACCAACCAGGGATTGCTTTGTTAGATTCCGCCAGCGCCGCTGTTTTACGCACGGATGTCGAATATACTCGGGCTGTGGGTCCTGGGGTGGTATTTAACTTATATAGTGCCCACAGCGGTATGCTCGAACAGATCCGAGATGGCGAGACAGTGGATCTTCATGGCCAATCGCAATTCTTTGGTCCCAGAGATGATGAAAATCCATTTAATGATAAGGGAGAAGATGAAACGCCAGCGGCTTTTTCCGAGCGCCAAAAACGCCGTGGGCAAACGCGCGGGCTCACTCGCAATGGTATCGAAGTCGTCCCGAACGTTATGGTAACTTTTCAACTCGACACCTTTGCGGGCGAAGGGCGCAGTCAGTTTGGATATAATGAAACCGCTGTTTTCCGCGCTTTGACGACCGGCGGGATCGATCCGGATGTGGCCAGTGATAACCCTCACAAAGATGTTGCCTGGTATGATCTGCCAGGTTTTCTGGCTGCGGAAATCTGGCGGGAAGCGGTGGCTATGTTCACCCTGGACGAGTTGTTTCAGGATCTGCCCGCTGAGATTGTTTTGCCTGGTTCAACCGATAAATTAAAACGGGCGCCGCGCAAGACTGTGACCGGTATAGAGTTTATAAACACATACCTGCGCCAGCGAATGACTCAGGAGGAAGTTGATTTACTGGATTCTTACGGGCATGTCGTTGGCAGGCTACCCAGCCCTGAATACAGACAGCTCAAAGACCGGGGGATCAAAGTTTCCTTTGCCTTCGTGGTCAATCTTCACTTTGATGACCCCATTGAGGAAGAATTAATCCACCGCTGGAAATCGACCTGGAGGGAGCGGGCAGTGGCTGAACGAACTCAAATTGAAAAGGAGATCAATGATAGTGGTGTCCAGGGGCAAACCAAAGCCATGCAAGATTATACCCGTGAGGTGAGCCGGTCTCTGACCAGGTTATCACCCGGTATTGCCCACGACAGTACGGACCTGTTAACCACCATGGCAGAGGCCTCATTAAGTTTGATTGTGCGCGATCCACTAGTCAATATGGCTATGAATGATGAAAAGATCATCCTGCTCGATCTGATCAACTGGCTGCAGAAAAGGCCCTGAGCGCCATGACCGCCAAAACACCTAGCCGCGATTATTCGTTCCCACCCCTCTCTGGTATCCAGTCGTTTTTTCAATCGGCCATCGACCAGATATTTAACCAGGTCTTTTTAATGACCCGGCGTGGCGGTACGATCCGGTTTACCGTTTTTATCCTGGGTGGGATTGCGATGTGGATCTTTTTTGATCTGGCGGCTCATCCATTGAATTTTTGGAGAGGTTTCATCAATTCTATCGGCCAGATGCTCACATTCTATCTCTATCCTGATCCGATCAATACCATGGTAACCAGCTTTTTCAGAATCTTTATTTTTGGCGGCCTGGTATTAAAAGAGCTCATCTTCAATTTGTTTCAAGCGGATGTGCTCCGGCATGTCCTGGCAGTTACCATACCTGTATTTATGGCTGTTCGCATTGCTACAGCCTACCTGGCCGATATCTTTGAGCTTGAAGAAGAATCGATTGCCTCGCGTTTCGTCACCGGGTCAGCCTTTTCTACTACTTACCATCGCCTGACGATTGAGAATAGCGATGTGACTGAAAAAGATCTGTCATCGCCTATTCTGCGAGTAGGTGGACCTGGCTGGATCCAGGTCAACCTGGAAAATGTTGCTGTGTTTGAGCGCACCGATGGCGAGCCCCACTTAATTGGCCCGACGGGCAGCATGCCAGGTAATGTTGAGACTATCCAGAGTTTTGAACGTTTGCGCGAGGTCATCGATTTACGCGATCAATTTACCCGGGAAAAAGGCCTGGTGATCAAAGGACGCACCCGGGATGGTATCCCGGTCACCGTTCAAAACGCGCGCGTGGCATTTAGCGTTTTACGCGAACCGCAAGCACCGAGAGGCCAGTTGTCTTTCGATAAAGATGCTATTCTACGACTAACTTTTGGGCGTGGTCTTTCCAGTCGGCACAAGATTGTTGGAGATGTAGAAAAGGTCAGTTTCCGGGGCGAATGGGCCGATTCGGTCAAGCGTATGGTCAGCCGGGAATTGCGCGATTTTATCTCTAACCACACTTTAAATGAATTTCTGGCCTCTGCCGACATTCGAGATTTATCCACTGTGTCATTGAACTTTATCCCGCGCCCCGAAATCAAACAACGATTCTTGAACTCAGAATTCAAACAGCGTGCGGCTGGTCTGGGTTTCCAACTCAACTGGATCGATATTGGTTCGTGGGACATCCCAAAATTGATAATCAATGAACACAATGATGCCTGGAAGATGTCCAGCGAGAATCAGGTTGAACGTTTCAATCTTGGTTTAGCCGCGGAAGAAAGCCGTAAAAAGGAATTAATCCGGCTGGTGCGCGAAATTCAGATGGTGGCTTATCAGGCGCGAAACCAGGCAAGGAGTGATGAGGAAATCCGAATCGATCTGATTTCATCCTATCTGGCAGTTTTGCGATCGGTTCACGATAATTTCTCGGCTGATGAACAGCCCGACTCGCCCGAAATAGAGGCAGCGATCAATTATCTGAGTAATTTCCTTAAAGAGGCTCTCCAAAAATCCGGTAAGGCTGTTTATATCAACCCCTCGTTTGATCAAACAGGAATGAATTAAGTTGACCCACAATCCTATCGACGGATACACATGGCTCACACTGCTCGAGGAGTCACACCTGGCCCAGTCCACCCGCAGCCTGGTCCAGAAAATGTCGCTGGCTTTAAAACAAAACGACCTGCCTCACCTGTGGCAAACCCATTATTTATTAATCAACCTTCGTAGAACATTCAGCGACCCACTCGAACAGGCTGAAACTACCCTGGAATGTGCCCTGGTTATTTATCAATTGGGTGACCTACAAAAAACGATCCAATTGTTACTTGAGGCTGAACAACTCTACGGCGAAAATAAACATTACCAGGCTGTGGTGCGATGGATGATTGGCTGTGTTCAATGGGACTTACCTGAAGATCGCATCCGCGCATATGAGAGTTGGAGCCAATGCCTGCAATTGTTTAGCCTTTTACAAAGCTGCAGTGTTAATCGGGAACATGCTCGATGGTATGGGGAACGCATCCAGAAGATCCGTGAAGAGTTTGAGACGCAGTTAAACCAGGAGCATGGTGCATCTGAAGGTGCTGTTCCGCTGGAGCCGATCGCACCGCTTGAGCAGGACCCCAGCCAGCCAAATGACTGGGTAGACGATCTTCAGCCCACCCCGAAAGAAGAGGGTAGTCCACTCCTCCTCCAACTTTTTCAGGTGGTGGAGAAAATCCCGGCTGGCGGTTTTGGCCCGGTTGGATTTCGTTCATTGGGTATCGGCGAAGTTTATATCGACCGGGTGATCATCGAAAATGTGGCTTACCGCATGGCCAACCTGCGCGGTTCAGGCAAGGTGGTTTCTTTGCCCGCGAATAAATATATTGTAGTAAAAATAACTGGCGATAGCATGAACAAGCCAAGCAAATTAGGCGATGAGGGCGTCGACGTAAACGATTATGTTCTGCTGCGATTGCAAGAAAGCGCCTATGATGGCGATCTTGTAGCGGCGGAGATTGACGCCGAAGACAGCTTTGCCACATTAAAACGATTCAGCATTGTTCAACAGGGCTTAAAATATGTTCTTGAGCCGCAGAGCACCAACCCTATCTATCAGCCTCGAGAATTTACGGCCCTTAATGAAGGATTTCATATTCGGGGCGTTGCCCTGGTTGTCTTTAAACCCGTATAAAGTTGAATGAAAATGACCCAAACCATACCTGATTATTTTACATTCTCAAGTGAAGTGACACAGGCTATGCAGTCTGAACTACCGATTGTAGCCCTCGAATCTGCAGTTATCACTCACGGCTTGCCGTACCCCGAAAATTTAACCCTTGCCCGGGATGTGGAAAGTGAGATCCGTTCTCACCAGGCTTTGCCTGCCACGATTGCCGTGTTGGATGGCAAAATCCACATTGGGTTAACTGGGGCAGAGTTGGAGCGCCTATCACAAGAAAAGAACGTGCGTAAAATCAGCCGGCGGGATTTTGCGATTGCTATCGCCGAAAATGGAAATGGGGGAACGACTGTAGCCGGCACCCTGATTGCCGCCAGAGAAGCCGGTATCCGGGTGTTTTCGACGGGTGGCATCGGGGGCGTGCATCGAAATGCGCCCTTTGATATTTCCGCCGATTTACCTGAATTGAGCCACTCAGCCATGATTGTGGTTTGTGCTGGCGCCAAGGCCATCCTCGATCTGCCGGCCACATTAGAATATCTTGAGACGGTGGGTGTGCCGGTGATCGGCTACCAAACGGATGAATTCCCGGCCTTTTACTCACGCCAGAGTGGTTTGAAAGTGAATGCCAGAGCAAGCAGTCCTCAAGAAATCGTTGCGATTGCCAAAGCTCATTGGGGTCTTGGCCTATGCAGCGCCATCCTGGTGGTAAATCCTCCCCCGGCTGAAGTCGCTCTTCCCAGGGAGGAAATTGAGGCCATCATCCAGGTGGCGGTTAAAGATGCTGAAACGCAGGCAGTGCATGGCGCGGCAGTGACACCGTTCCTTCTAAACCGGGTAAACGAACTGAGTGGTGGCGCCAGCTTGAAGACTAACCTGGCATTGCTGCGTAATAATGCGCGGCTTGGCGCTCAAATTGCCGTAGCCTTAAGCCATTGAGAAAAAGTGACTGCTCAACCATGCGAAAAAAGTGTCTTTTTCACAGTGGTCTGAGTCGGAACGAGAAAAATACACTTTTCAACCCCCAGACGGGGTGGGGGAAGGCGTTAAAGTAGGCGCTTTCGCCGGGGTAGGCCAGGTGGTTCTAGTCGGTGTACTCGTCTCAGTTGGCCGATAAGTGCGGGTGATGGTTGGAGTGCCCGTCTGGGTAAATGTTGGCCGGAGTGTGCGCGTGGCTGTTTTACTCGGTGTTGCCGACGCCGTGAAGGTCTGGCTAGGTTCCGGTGTAGGTGATAACGTGGGTGTGGGTGGTGGAGGATTTCCGGTTACCGTAAACCGGCCGGATAATTTCCAATCCGTCCCCACGAAAATCTGGACTTCATAAACGCCAGGCAGCCAGGCATCCGAATCGGGCGCCCAATCTGTATAGCCAAAACCTCCTGTTCCGCCTTTCCAGAGTGAGGTTTCAAAATAAACCAGGTCGGCGCCCCGGTACCAGAGCGCAGACCATTGAGACCCATCTTTCATTTTATCAAAACTAAATGTACCATATAGATGGCCAACCGGGTTTTTGAATTCTTTGGATGGATTGACGGGTTGATTTACTTTATCAACCGATTTTGCAAATTGCATGGGGCTAAAAACTGCGTCTGGGTTGGGTACGATAGTCGTTTGAAAACCAGCCTGGACCGCTTGAGGTAACGACGGTGTATCGGTTATTGAAGGCGTATTGGTAATAGTGGGTGTGATAGTGAGGGTGGGTGTTTGTGAAATGGTCGGTGTCAGGGTGACGGTCGGTGTTAATGTTATGGTGGGCGTGGGCGGGAAGAAATGATAGATGGATGGCTCCGCGTATTGATATAAGAAAAAAGCCACCAGGCCGAGGATTCCTGCCGAAAAAATAAAGCGCCAGCCGCGCACAATCCGATCACGTTTTTTTCGAAAGAAAGGTAAACTGCTTCCCGAACGGATCGAATTGACGCCGGTCAAAAACGTAAAGAAAATCCCAACGAGAGCGAGCAGCAACGCAGTCACTACCGTTGAATGGATATCAAGGTTCATAGAAATAATTCCTGACCAGTTTCCCTGAGAAAAGTATTGGGTCTTTGGGAATTGCCGTGGTGAAGCCCCAAAATGTGGCCCCTTTCACGGTAACTTCTGGAGAACCAAAGTATTATCTCGGCAAGAAAAATGACCTGCCAGGTTTGGAGAAAATACTTAAGAAATTATAGTCGATTTTGAGGTCTGATCTGCCACACAAATCAATAGAGTTGGGTTAAAATCGATTTTGGTTATATTCAGAAACGGATCAGGTATGCCACTCGAGCCAGGTACACTGCTCATCAATCGGTACCGCGTCTTAGATATCCTCGGGCAAGGGGGGATGGGATCGGTTTATCGCGCCACCGATGAGAATCTGGGGGTATGCGTGGCTGTCAAAGAAAATCTCTTTCTGAGTGATGAATATGCGCGCCAGTTCCGGCTGGAGGCTAATATCCTGGCTGGATTACGGCATCCTAGCCTGCCCAGGATGGGAGACCATTTTGTCATCGATCGCCAGGGGCAGTACCTGGTGATGGATTACATCGAGGGTGATGATCTTCGCCAACTGATGGATCGTTCAGGGCCTTTAGCTGAAAGTGAAGTCATTCGCGTAGGCGTTGCCATTTGTGACGCATTATCTTATCTGCACACTCGAATTCCTCCGATTGTGCATCGTGATATAAAGCCCGGAAATATTAAGCTGACCCCCGATGGGCAGGTTGTTTTGGTAGATTTTGGCCTGGCTAAGATTATGATGGGCGACGAATCGACCACGACCGGCGCCCGTGCCATGACACCAGGCTATTCTCCGCCGGAACAATATGGCACAGCCCATACCGATCCCCGTTCGGATATTTATTCTCTTGGGGCCACTTTGTATGTGGCATTAACCAACGTGGTGCCTGAAGATGGTCTGGCGCGTCTGACTGGGAATGCTGTCCTCACCAACCCGCGCAAACTTAATCCCGCCGTCAACCGCAAATTGACCTCCGTTGTGGTTAAGGCTCTCGCGGTTGATCAGGATGCTCGTTATCAAACGGCTGAAGATTTTAAACAGGCGTTATTAGAAGCCCAGTCGGATACGCATAATAACGCTTCGAGGCCTGTTTCACGCCCCAGCACCCCTTACCCTGCTGAGGTTTTGAATGAGGCTGGTAATTCCCAGCCTAAAGTCAATGGAGTTTTATTGGGGATTAAAGCCTTCTTATTAACCCAATGGAAGTGGGTTTTGGGCGGATCAATTGTTTTAGCCTTGGCGATGATCGTTGCTGTATACGGCTCAAGGATGGGTAGTTCCGGGTTTATCTTTACCGGCGCATTTCGCCAGCCATCGAGTACGCCTTCCCCTACGACTACGACGTTACCGGCAAAGAGAAGCGCAACGCCCCTGCCAGCGGTTATCTCGACGGTGGTGCATGTGATTTTAATGGATACACCCACGCTTTCAGTAGGAACAGCACTTGCTACAGATACACCGGCAGCGTCGGCTACCCCTTTTCTGGTTGCTGATAAAAGTGAACAGATCGCATTTGTATCAGAGCGCAGTGGGAAACCCCAGTTATGGCTGATGAATTCAGACGGTAGCGATCTACACCAAGTCACGAACCTGAAAGATGGCGCCTGCCAACCCGATTGGTCACCCGATGGTAAACGCCTGGTGTTTATCTCCCCTTGCCCAAGCATGGCCTCTGGACGTTATGTCCAGTTCCCCGGTTCGAGCTTGCATTTGATCAATGCAGATGGTACGGGTCTGGTGGATTTACCCCTGGCGCCTGAAGGCGATTTTGACCCGGCCTGGTCGCCCGATGGCACGCAGATCGCTTTTACGTCCTTAAAGGATGGTCACCCCCAGATTTATCTTTTAAATTTGGATACCAAGATTCGCCGGCATCTATCTGACAATAATTTTAAAGACCGGCAGCCGGCCTGGTCGCCCGATGGAAAGCTCCTGGCTTTTGTGCGTTTGTATGGGACCTATCAAATTTGGATCATCCAGGTGGATGGGAGTGACCCCAAACAGGTCACCAGGAGTAATGAGCTTAATGATATGTGGCCGGCCTGGACTCCGGATGGATCGATCGTTTTCTTCGGCCAGACCGATCTGGACACTGTGCTCCCATGGTTAATGGCTATCCGGTATGAAGATCTTGGCACGAACAAGGAATTCAGGATCCCGGCTCTACGGCAGACAGATTTTGGTTTTATCGCCCAGGTGCGTATCTCGCCGGATAACCATTGGATCACTTTTGAAGGGTGGTCGGGCCCGGATAGTCACGATATCTGGGTGATGACAATTGCGGGGGCTGAACGGCAGCGCCTTACCAGCAACTCAGACCTGGATTATTCACCGGTCTGGCGCCCAATCATAAAATAAGAGAAGGTCTGGTACGATGTCTTTTACACTTTCTATAGGAAATTGCGATCTCGCAGTGCTTTGCATGGGGAGGGGCAATTAAATTTCTTGAGGCGAGGGTTAAATGCCACTGGAACTGGGTCAAATACTGCGCAATCGCTATACCCTCACTGAAGTTCTAACCCATGGCGGGATGGGATCGATTTACCGCGCACATGGTGCAAGCTTAAATTACGAAGTCGCAGTCAAGGAGAACCTGTTTACCACCAGGCGTGTAAGACCGATGAATATCCTGGTGCAAGCCTTTATCATGGATGTGGATGGCAGCGGGCTCACATCGATAGCTACCACGCCTCAGGGTGATTTTAACCCGGCCTGGTCGCCGGATGGATCCGTCATTGTATACAACGCATCACCGGAATTACCCCGTTTATTGGGCCAGCGTCTGACGGACCGTTTTGCGCAATTTGATATCGCTAAAAACTTGAGGCCGGTTGCGAATGTGGCTTATTCACGCGATGGGTTGTGGCTGGTTTTTGAAGGCGTGCAGGATAATCAAAACCATGACATATTTATCATGGACCGGAATGGCACGCGGGTTACCCACCTGACCAACGATCTGGGTTTTGATTTCCAGCCCGCCTGGCGACCCTCATGGGATATGGGATTGTTTTTCTTTGTAGAGGCAAGGCAAAAAGAGAGTCCTAAATCTGGGATCGAAGTTCTTGCCTCGCCCCTAGGCGGAATCGCGACGTGCCCTGTCTTTGCCTCGCCTGCGCATGATCTCGAGTAAATACGGCAGAGTCTGGGTGTAGAGCCGGTAAAAACTCGGTCGGGCAGGGTAGTCCCAGGCTCCGGGTGTGCGTAACACCGTTCCACCCAGTCCTTCCTTGAATTTGTAAACCCCCCACATTGAATCAGTTTCAACAAAATTGTCCGGCGCACCCCACAGGTCATATATCCGGCCGCCAGTGGATTTAAGACGGCGTATGGCCTCCCACTGGAGCAGGTAATTGGGCATCTTTTCGCGGTGCAAATTGCGGGACATACCATAAAGATACCAGGCTTTGGCGCCAAAACGGAACAGGATGATCCCGGCTACAGCGCTTCCCTCCACTTCCGCGATCAGGATTTCGGCCAAACCCTCCTTGAGGAAGCTCTGCCAGACGTTGGAATAATAGGTCTGGTCACGAATGACAAAGCCATCCCGAACGGAGGTCTCGGCATACATTTTGTAGAGCATGGGCAGGTCGTTGATGGCGCCCGTGCGGATTGTGACCCCCTTACGCTCTGCCAGATGAATGTTATAGCGCGTTTTCTGGCGCATACGCGCCAGAATATCTTCTTCAGATGCCTCCAAATCGATCAAGACCGTGTTACGGAACTGCACCTGGTCATTTGAAAAAATCCAGCCGCGCCTTTCAAGCGATGCAATTAAATTTTTACCTGGAGAAGCACTGGGCTCATGCTCATCCGGAGGCCCCGTGGCCACACACACATCGGGATCGATCTTAAGGAAGATCGATTTATTTTGGCGCGTGTAAGCCTGTAAATTGTCCAGTATCCTTTCAACGAGGGCGCCATTTGACCAATCCAGGAGCGGACCGCGCGGAATGTACAGCATGTTCAGACGGAGGGGCAGGCCGGGTAGAACCATGGCGCGCTGCAAGATCATGGCAGCCGCTTCAATTTGGCCGCCTGGACCACGCCAAACGGCCGGCAAGGGCTGCCAGCCAAGCGGCGCTTTAATCTGGCTCCACTGCCAGGTTTGTAGCACATGAGCATCCGGGAGGGTTTGAATGATTTGATTCCAGTCACCCGGTTTCTGAACTTTGAAGGCTTCCATGATGGGTCCAATCTTTCCGAGATCGAATGGCAAGACTCAGGGTCTGTAGGAATTGTCGTGGTGAATCCCCGCATTTTGGGGTGTGAGCGCGCGTACGCGCGCTCACACCCCAAAATGCGGCCTACACCATGGGAAATCCTGGAGAACCAAGACTCAGTCTTCTCGACTTTTTCTAAAATTGATCCATTTTTGGTAAATGAAATAAAGGGCTGGATCGTAGACCCTATCCCAAACACCCACCGTGCGCTTCAACTGCCCGCCAAAGCCGCGTTTAAAACGGTACACGCCCCACAGACCTTCGGTCCGGTTTGAAAATTCGGCTTCAAGGGTCTCTTCATCTTCATCCGGAACGCCCCATAAGTCGTATTCGGTACAGCCTTTCAAACGGGCCCAACGCATCGTCTCCCATTGTAGCAAATAAGCGGGCATGCGGCTGCGTTCTGCTTCGCTGGAAGCGCCATGTAAATACCAGGCGCGCCTTCCCCACTTAAAAACAAGTAAAGCCGCCAGGGCCTGGCCCGCATACTCAGCCTGAAGCAGCTCACATGCGCCTAGCGGATAAAAATGGTCGAAAACCTGCTGGTAGTAGTCCAGGCTATGGACGCTGAAGCTATCCCGCTGGCTGGTTTCGAGCATCAGCCGGTGAAAGGTGGCCAGATCATTGGAGGCGCGCACCACAATTTCTTTTTTTTCTGCCAGGTGGATGTTGTAGCGGGTCTTTTGTTTCATCCGGCCCAGGATCTGGCTTTCCTCGCCGGCGAGATCGATGAGAATGGTGCGGGGAGGCTGGATCGTTTGCAGACCGGGGATAAACCCTGGCAAAAGTCGATCCAATGTGCCGGGTTGGACGGGCTGCCAGAGATCGGGCTCAACGCGCAGGAAAAAGGCCTTCTGTTTTTTGCATAGAACGTCGACTTCAGGCCACAACTTGGCCCAATCGCAGCCAACCGGTCCGTGTGGGATGTACGCCATCACCAGTCCAAGGGGAAGTTTACGGAACAAGACTTGTGCGCCGGCTTCTCCGGAAACGACCCGCTGCGGTGTCCAGCCAAATTTGGCCTTGAAATCACCCCATGCTCGGGTCTGAAGCAGGTGGCTGTTGGCTTTTTGGCTGAGAAATGATTCCCATTCAGAGGCAGACAGGTTCGTCATTATTCGATAGAGGTTATTTCGGGAGGCGGCATGCTGCGGACGGCTGAACCGGGGATTATTTCATCCAAAAGTGTAACGACTGCGGCCGAATCCCCGGATTGGGCAATCTGGATCAGCTTGTTGATCGTTTTTTGCAGCGCTTCTCCGTTTAAGGTATCCTGTCCGCCGATGCGCAGAATATCGGGGTGCGGGGTCCTGATGAATGAGTAACCTTCATCCCACAGATCCTCGCTAAGCTTTTCGCCGGGACGAATGCCCGTGAATACAATCTCAATATCGCGACCAGGTTCCAGACCTGACAGGCGGATGAGATCTTCAGCCAGATCGAGGATGCGGATCTGCTGGCCCATATTCAGCACAAAGGTTTCTCCACCCTGTCCCATAGATGATGCTTGCAATACCAGGTGAACTGCTTCGGGTATGGTCATAAAATATCGGCGCATATCCGGATGAGTGAGGGTAACTGGGCCGCCGCGAGCAATTTGTCGTTTAAACAGGGGCACCACGCTGCCTCGACTGCCCAAAACGTTGCCAAAACGGACCACAGAAAAGGCCTTTCCACTGCGTTTGGCTGCATCCAGAACAAGCATTTCCGCCATCCGCTTGGTAGCTCCCATGACGTTGGCCGGTCGGATGGCTTTATCGGTGGAGATCATCACCAGGCGTTGGACACAGGAAGCCAGAGAAATTTCTACCACGTTGAGCGTACCCAGGACATTATTGGTGATCGCTTCTTCGATATTGATTTCCATCAACGGGACATGTTTGTGCGCGGCAGCGTGAAAAACCACTTGCGGACGGTGAGTATTAAAAATCCACTTGAGCCGGGGCATATCGCGGATGTCCGCAATGATTGGGCGCAGCGGTAACGAAGGGAATCCTTCTTGCAGCTCGATTAAAGCTTCAAAGATACTGTTTTCGCCATGGCCCAGTAAAACCAGCTCAGCCGGGCCCCAGCGCGCGATTTGGCGGCATAATTCACGCCCGATGGAACCCCCTGCGCCCGTGACCAGCACAACTTTGCCGTTGAGGCTGGCGCCGATCATTTCTTCATTAATTTTGGCGGGCTCACGCCGCAAGAGATCAGCAATATCCACTTCGCGCAGGCGGTTAACACTGACCCGCCCACCTAAGAGTTCATAAATACCTGGCATAGTGCGGAAGGGGATGCCTTTTAACCGGCAAACATCCGCGGCCATGCGGATCACGCGCCCGGTTGCGGTGGGGATGGCAATGACCACTTCGTCAATCGCGCGCAGGTCCAGAATGCGAGCCAGGTCCGAAAGTGCTCCGATCACCGGCACGCCATAAATCTGGTGTTTCAATTTACTGGGATCATCATCTAAAAAGCCGACCGGCTGCATGTTGACCTGCGGGTTCTTTTGAAGCTCCTTCACTACCAGCGCGCCGGCATCACCCGCTCCAATAATCAGCACCTGCTTGGCTTGTTTAATGCGGCGACCTCTACCGGCAGAGATTCTGTTTTCGGCGAGCAGGCGAAATGTAAAACGAAGTCCACCCACAAAAATGAGCGACAACAACCAGTCGATCCCCAGAATTGCTCGTGGAAAGCGAACGATGATTCCCATCTGGACCATCGCGATAATGACGATTGAGATGACCAATGAGGCCGTGGTCACTGCCGCCAGAATAATTTTTAGTTCTTGTGTGCTGGCGTAAGTCCAAATACGGCGGTAGAGGCCAAATAGATAATAAACTATTGGCTTGAGCAGCAGGCTGACGATTACAATGATGGGAGCCCATGGAATATAAAAATAAAACAGAGGCCCTAATTCCAGGCGCAGCGCATAACTGCCCAAGATCGCTACAATGATCAGCAGCAAATCCCCCATTAAAATATATCGATTGCGAATGGCTGGATGTATCTTCATACGTTGCATGATCAGCTCTACTGGCCCTTAAATCCAACTACGGTCCCCACCGTCCGTAGCAAAATGACGAGGTCAGTTAACAAGTTTCGATGTTTGATGTAATACAAATCATATTCCAACTTAACGATTGTGTCTTCAACCGTGGCGGCGTAACCAAAATTAATTTGTGCCCACCCCGTGATACCTGGTTTTACCAGGAGTCTGGCGCGATAGAACGGGATTTTTTGCTGTAGATCTTCGACCAGTTCTGACCGTTCTGCCCGTGGGCCGACCAGACTCATTTCCCCTTTTACCACATTAATAAACTGAGGCAGTTCGTCCAGATGGGTTTTCCGCAGCAGCCAGCCAAATCGGGTAATCCGTTCGTCACCTTCCTGGGTTACCCGCGGTTTGCCATCTTTCTCCGAATCTTTGCGCATGGTGCGGAATTTAATGATTTTGTATATTTGTCCGCTTTTGCCCAGACGGTTTTGCGTGAACAAAACCGGTAATCCCGTATCAACCACAATCGCTGTGCCAATAAAGGGCGCTAATATCGCACAGCCTAAAAGTCCGACTAACCCTCCCGAAACATCAATCAAGCGTTTTGTCAGTTCATAAAATGCGCTGGCATGGGCCTGATCGACAAAGGAACGGATAATCCAGTCAGCTTCCAATAAGAGGATAGGCACCCGTCCGAGAATTTCTTCATAAACGATGGGCATCGTGGTGACTTCAACCCCTTTTTCTTCTGCGGAAAGGATTGAATTGTACATACCGCCATCCATCTGTCCTGAAATGGCCAGGATCAGATCGGACACTTCCATCTTTTGAATCACATTGAGCAAGCATTCGTGTCCGCCTAAGACGGGGTACCCGTTTAATACGGTGCCGATCTTTTTAGGATCGTCGTCGATCAGCCCCACAATATGAAAGGGTGGAGGGGTGGCTGTGTTGACTACATCTGAGAGACAACAGCCAGACTTACCGGCGCCCACAATTAAAATGCGCCTCATAAAACTTGGCGCCGTGAAGATAGAGATATACAACATGCGTACGGCAAATGTCAACAAGGTCGCCGCCAGGATAAATATGATCGTATAACGGGGTAAAGAATTGGCCGGTGATGCAATATATAATGCGAGGTAAAGCGCCGAGCTTATTAATGCCGCTACTAAAATACCTGAAGTTGTATCGCGCTTGCGGTTGGCGCGCTTAGGCTCGTAAAGCTCTACCATGAAAATTAGCCAGATCAAGGGCAGGAGGAAAAACCAGAAAGGGGGTCGGGTTTCAATGAATTTGTAAGAAAACCCTTTCAACCAATCATCTCGCCCGGCCCAGAAATAAAGCGTTAATGTTAACGCGATTCCCCCGGCGATCAGATCGCCCATTAACAGGATAACCCGGCGTTCTCCATTTTTAATTCGAAAACGTAATGGTTTTGTCGCGTTGTTCAAGGTTAGTTTACTTTAGCAAGCTCCACAAAAATCCGCTCCCCCATGCCAGGTGCATGGTCGCCATGGCTAAAGGGGCGCCGATCAGATTGGTCACATCTTTATGGCGGTAAACAATTTGGGTTGCTGCTGCCAGGAGGATCAATAAATAAAGTGAACCCTCAGCGAGCAAGAGCCATCTTGCCAGGCCTGACCAGGGCGCCAGTAAGGCCAACACCAAAAGGCTCAAGACAAACACGGGCGGCAGCGCCTGGCGCCAACGCAGCGTTTTGGGGTAGCGCCTCAACATGCGTGATTTCCAATATCCGTAGCGCCAATACTGCTGGGCCAGAGCTGCGAGGGTTGAGCGCGCAAAATAAACGGATCGGATGGCTGGGTCCAACCAGACCCGTCCACCATGCTGCCTTACCCGCACATTGAACTCATAATCTTCATTGGTAAGCAGTGTTTCGTCAAATGGGCCGATCGCGTGGATCAGGTCCTTACGAAATGCTCCAAATGGAACGGTATCGACTGAGCCTGCCGTGTGGGTATAGCGGTAAAGCGCATCACCGACCCCTAAAGGATGGGCGGCTGCAGCTGCGATAGCGCTTGCCTGCCAGCCTGTGCCGCCTGGTCGAATTTCCCAAACCCCTCCGATGTTATCACCTTTATGCTGTTCGAGGCCTTCTACACACCGGCTGATGTAGGTCGCATCCGGCATCGAATGCGCATCCAACCGGACAATAATTTCCCCGTGTGAAGCTTCCAGGGCCACATTCAAAGCCGACGGAATGATTCGTTTGGGGTTGTCGATGATAGTGATCGGCGGTTGGGCGTGATTAATTTGAAAGGCGGTTACCTTTGAGCGGGTTTGATCGGTTGACAACCCATCTGCGATGAGCACTTCCATCGCCGTTCGTGGGTAAGTCTGCTGAAATATAGCCTCCAAGAGGAGGCGTATGGTGGTTTCTTCATTGTAACATGGGACGATGATTGAAACGAGGGGTGGGTTCATTATATCGGATTAATGGGTTTGGCCCGAATTGTTTCGGCTATATGGGATACCGGCAGGCGGACAGCGAATTCGCTCCCCCGCCCCAGGCTGCTTGATGCGGTGATCGTACCACCATGGGCCTGGATGATCTGGCGTGCGATGGACAATCCCAGACCTGCGCCGCGGTTCGGACCGCTCTGGCGCGATTTATCGGTGCGGTAGAAGCGTTCGAAGATCCGGATCAGATCATCGGGTGCAATTCCTGCACCAGAATCGGCCACACCCACGACCACTCTATCTCCATCCAGTTGAGTTCTTACCAGCACGTGGCCACCGGCGGGGGTATATTTTAGCGCATTATCGACCAGATTGCCAAATACCTGGGCCAGGCGGTCGCTATCCCCCAGGATTTCAGGGACCGGTTCAATCTGGGCATGCAGGTTTATTTGGGCCAGGCGCGCTTGAGGGGCAAACTTCACCACCACATTTTGCAGCAAAGGGCCTACATCGAATAACTCGAAACGCAGATCGGCTGTACCGGCATCCAGGCGCGCCAGGGTGAGCAAATCCATCACCAGACGGTGCATGCGCGAGGCTTCCGTCAGAATAACTTCGCCTGCCTGTTTTAAGGCCTCTGGCGAACTGGCAGCGCCATCCACAATGGCTTGCGCAAAACCCTGGATCGAGGTGAGGGGTGTCTTCAATTCGTGAGAGACGTTGGCCACGAACTCGCGCTGAGACTGCTGGCCAGTTTGAACTTTGTGCGACATTTCGTTGATCGCCAGCGCCAGATCCTGCACTTCTTTTGGCCCTTCCAGTGGGATGGGCTGAGAATTACCGGCGGCTATTTTCCCAGACGATTCCGCGATGCGTTGGAGGGGTGCAGCGATCCAGCGCCCCAGCGTAAAGGCGAGGATAAATGCCACCACCAGAGCAACTCCCCCCGCTTCGATTAAGGGCCCAAAGACTTCGTCGCGAAAAGTCGATGTGATCTCTGCCAGGGTGATGAGGGGAGGTCTTTGCACGGCAACCACCAGGTAAAGACTGGCATTGTTGAACGGGCGCAAGGTATACCACCAAACGCGTCTGTTTGAATCACGGACTACGTCGATTTGGGCCAGGTTCGTGTCATTGGGTGTTAATGGCGCCGGTATGGCGATTTTGGTCTGTGTCTCGTTCAGCCCGCGCGAATCGGCCAGCAGGTTTCCTTTGGGAGAGAGCAGAATCACGCGCACATTGCGCGCTTGAGATTCGCGCCGGACGGCAGCTTCCATCACGAGATTGGTGTTGGTCAGGTTTGGATTACGCTCAAAAACAGTGATGATACCGGCTTCAGCCACCCGCAGCTTGACGACTGCCTGCCGGTAACCGGGTGGGTTGCGCGCCAGCGCCAGGATCAAACCGGCTCCAACCACAGAAAGCGCAAATAAGATCAAAAGGGCGTAACTTAACCACAGGCGTGTGCGTAGAGAGGAAAACATCATCCTACCAGTTTATAACCGACCCCAGTGATTGTCTCAATCCGCACGGAGCTGTCGGTCAGTTTCTGGCGAAGCTGACCGACATGCACATCCACCGTGCGCGTCTGGCCATAAAAATCATAACCCCAGGCCAGGTTGAGCAACTGCTCGCGAGTAAGCACGAGGCTTTTATGCTGCACCAGGACAAGAAGCACTTCGAATTCTTGTGTGCGCAGTTCGACCAGACGTCCTTTCAGATGCACCTCACGTCTGGCCGGATCGATTTCCAGATCGCCGATTCGGATTGGCGCCGGCGTAGAAGAACTGGCTGGCCAATTTGTGCGGCGTAATAAAGCTTTAACCCGCGCGACCAACTCGCGCGGGTTAAAGGGCTTGGTAAGGTAATCGTCGGCTCCCAGCTCGAGCCCGAGGATTTTATCGATATCTTCATCCCTGGCCGTCACCATCAAGATCAGGACCGGATTATTCGCGGCCCTCAACTGGCGGCATACTTCCAGACCATCTAACCCGGGCAGCATAATATCTAACACAACCAGGGCGGGGTGTAGAGTTTCGATCGTTTGGAGCGCCGTTGGTCCATCACCGACCGTTTCAATCCGATAATTTTCCCGTTCCAGGTAGAGACGTTCTAATTGGATAATGTGGGTCTCATCATCTACGAGGAGAATCAGCTCACCGGCCATACTTACTTGCAGTCCTCGCAATCGCAGCAGCAGCCATCCCCGGTGAAACCGATCGCATCAATTTCGACAGCGCCACCTTTTGGCAGGGTCACCTGGACTGTTGAGCGAGCTGGCGGGTTTTGGGTGAAGAACTCGCCGTAGACAGCGTTCATGCGTGGGAAATCAGCCATATCGCGCAAGAAAACGGTGGTTTTAACCACTTTATCTAAACTGGAACCGGCAGACTCAAGCACATTTTTGAGATTGGTGAGTGATTGGCGGGTTTCGGCTTCGATCCCGCCAGCGGCTAAATTTCCACTGGCCGGGTCCAGTCCAAGCTGACCAGAAGCAAAAACCAGGTTTCCAAGCTGGATGGCAACCGAATATGGGCCCAAGGCCTTGGGGGCTTTTTCAGACTGGATAACTTTTTTTTCTTTACAAGAACAGGTCATGATAACCTCCATATGGATTGAAGTAGATATAGAAAATTGATAGCTGCTCAACCGTGAGAATTAAGTGGGTCCTTCTTGATATGATTCTACGCCAACTCCCTCGAATCGTTAAGCCCGCACCCCTGTGAAGAATCCCGAATTTGAGGTGTTTGCGGGTGC
>DAIQPZ010000147.1:0-6746 GCA_036787065.1 Anaerolineaceae bacterium | reverse complement strand
GTGTGTAAGGCAGTTGGATTCGAACCGGCGGAAAGTTTTCCACACTGTCCAGTATTTACTGGACAAACAGAACGTGCTATACTGGCTGTATCATTTACGGCAAAAGGATACCCAGATGGCAACGGATGCAGAGCGGCAATTCGTCGAAAAAGTTGGCCTGACTTTTGAACAGTTAGGCTTTCCACGGATGGGCGGACGGATCATGGGTTGGCTGCTGATCGCTGAATCCCCTCAGGCGACGATGGCCGAGCTGATGGAAGCCCTCCAGGCAAGTAAGAGCTCGATCAGCAGTGTGACACGCCTGCTGATCCAGGTCAATCTGATCGAGGTGGTCAGCGTGCCCGGTGTGCGCCGGGATTATTTCCGTATCCGCGACGATGCATGGACCAACGCACTTAAAGATCGTTTCGCCCAGGCGATCACATTCCGCCAGTTAGCAGATGAAGGCCTGTTTTTATTGAAAGATGCCCTGCCGGAGCGGATGCGGCGCTTGACTGATATGCGCTTGATGTACGCCTTTTTAGAGCGAGAGATCCCGGCGATGGTCGAGCGCTGGGAAAAGGAACGCCAGGCGTTTTATGAGACCTTAGAATCGACTTAAGCGAATACAAGGAACCAACGATGTCACCCCCATTGATCTATCAATCTTCTGGCAATGATGAAGCGAAAACAATCCTCTTCCTTCACGGTGGCGGCGTGGCGGGTTGGATGTGGGACCCGGTTGTGGCCAGGTTGCAAGATTTCCACTGTCTCGTGCCGGACATGCCCGAGCACGGACTCAGTATGGATACCAGGCCGTTTACCATGGAACTGGCTGCCAACCAGGCAGCCGAGTTGGTGCGTGAACGGGCGCGTGGCGGGAAAGCCGTGGTAGTCGGTCTTTCCGAGGGCGCACAGGTGGCGGTGCAGATGCTGGCGACTGCCCCCGAGGTGATCGAACGAGCGGTGGTGTCGAGCGCGGTGCTCCTGCCCTTGCCGGGTTACGGGTGGTTATCTTCGCCGCGGCTACTGAGCTGGATATTCCGGATGTCTATACCGCCTTTCCGCAAGAATGAATGGTGGATGCGGTTGAATATGAAATATTCAGCCGCCATCCCAGAAGATTATTACCCACAATATCGGGCAAATTTCCAGATTATGACTGAAAGCCAGTTCGTCAATCTCTTGATCGCCAACCAGCAATTCCGCATGCCTGGGAACCTGGGGAAGGTCACTGTCCCCACCCTGGTGGTCGCGGGAAAGCATGAATATGCGGTGATGAAAGAGTCCGTCCGTCAGTTGGCGGCTGCTCTGCCGAACGCGCAAGCCAAATTAATTGATTTGGGAGAAGGCTCATCGATGAGACTCGAACATAATTGGGCAATGAATGCGCCGGACCAGTTTGCACAAACCGTACGAAACTTTATCATAGGCGATGGCCTACCCGGGGTATTGCGCCCATTAGAATGAGCCGGGCGTTTTGGGGAAGAAACAAAAAGGCCGGGGCTAACCCGGGCTTTTTGTTTCTTCCAACTGGTAATCATAGGCCCAAGCAGGGCTCAATCTTGCGATTGGAAGGAGCGTTCGAGTGCCCAGCCAGGGCAAGCCCGCAAAGTACAGCCCCGGAACCTGGGTTACGCCACCCCGGGTGATCGGGAAGCCGGAGTCTTCAAACACCGGGAACTTCACCAGGCTGAAATCAAAGTGGTAGCCAATGGCCCAAATGATGGTCGCGATCCCGGCCTGTTGAATATCCAGGGACAAGACTTCGGGGGCAGCGTAGGCGTCTCCTAAGACTTCCAGCGGTTCCGGCGGAGGTGCGGTGATGCCGGCTTTCTTGATATACATATCAATCATCTTCAGCATGTTGGCTTCCTGCTGGGCGGACTTTGCCAGGTTCTCTTGCAGATCGGGGGCCAACAGTAAGCTGCCATCTTCAAACCCGCGCAGGTGACCGAACAGGGTCACGCCGTCCCGATAAAAGCGGTGCATGTTCAGGGCGTGGCCGCCATCTTTGCCGGTGAGTAGCGGCGGCGAAGCGAAACGTGCCTGCGGGGAGGGCAGTTGATCGACGGTACGGTCCAGAAAACCCGTCAGCGCGATCCACTCGTAAATGTCACGGCCGCGGTAGCGGCGCGGCGCCCGCCCGGCACTGCCGGCACACAGGTAAACCTTACGCCCGGCCTGGTTTAGCTCTTCGGCGATCTGCGCCCCGGACTGCCCGCTGCCCACCACCAGCACGGCTCCCGGTTCCAACGCCCGCGGGTTGCGGTACTGCCCGGATTCAAGCTGGTGGACTTTGGCAGGGATCGCGGCGGCAAAGGCCGGAACTTTACCCCGCTGGAACAGCCCGGTGGCAATCACCACCCGCTTGGCCTGCCAGGTGTCCCCATTGGCCTGGACCGTGAACCCTGTGCCGGCTGCGCCTGGCTCGACCGAGCTGACCGTCACTCCGTAGCGCACCGGGAGCCGGTAGCGCTCCACATACTGTTCAAACCGGGAGACAATCTCGTCGCGTGACATGTACCCGTGCGGATCCGGGCCGTTGTACTCGGCTCCCGGCAGCCTGAAGCTCCAGTTTGGGGTGACGAAGGTGAAAGAATCCCAGCGGTGGCTGCGCCAGGCTTCACCGGGCTGGGCAGCCTTTTCCAGCACCAGGTGCTCGCGACCGGATTGGATTAAGTAATAACTGAGGGACAGCCCCCCTTGCCCCGCGCCGACAATGATAGTATCGATCTTCTCATTCATAATTTTGTTGATCCGAAATCCCTAATCGTTAAAGTTACACCTCAGCCATACAATAAAAGCCCTGAATTTGAGGTGTTTGCGGATGCGAGCCACCCGCGCAAACACCTCAAATTCGGGGCTTATTCACAGGAACCTGAGCAGTTATGTTAAATATCCATTTAGATTATAGTTGCTATGACGAGTAGACGGGACATCCTGTATATCAATTGGGCATTAAGTACATTGTTCTTGAAGGAAGGTGGTTATTGCGCCGTAGACAAAGGGTTTATAAATCAATCCAATAACGAGAAGTGAGTTTCTCGGTTTGTATCGATACGTCTTGACTTGCTAACACCCCACCATTCTTAATAATCACGCCTGATGATGCCAGGTTATCGGAATCGCAAGTGATCAGAACCTTGCTGATCCCTTTTTCTCTTGCCTTCTCAAGCGTCAATTGAAGAAGCAAAGTTCCATACCCTTTATGCCGTTCAAGGGGATGGATGGCATACCCAATGTGCCCGCCTATGTCCTCCAGAGATGGGGTCAACCAATGACGGAGACTGCTATTGCCCAAAATCGTATGATCCTCTCGAATGAGCCAGTAGATTGTTGATGGAACAAAGCCAGACGGAAAACCTAAGCCCAGTGAGCCATCTTTCAATCTTTTTAAATAGGCTAAGAAATCTTGATAAGCCAGGTCTTCAAGTGGGCGTTGAGGTTCATGAACCCTTCGAAATGCTTCGCAGTAACGATAAAATTCGCTTCTTAAACGAAGCTCAGGCTCAAGTAGTTTTATGGATTTGAGCAGCGTTTGCACATCCATTAGTTTACCTTTTCCTAATATTATAGCGTGCTAAATGGCTTTCGGTGTATCAGTATGCTTTGGGGTTGCTTATGGATCGGATCTATAATAAAGGAAGAAACATAATTAATTCGATTTTCCATCAAATAAATAGGTATTTACAATGAACCCCATAATCTTCACCCCCGGCCAGCCACAGGTTATCCCCCTTTGGGCAGACGGCGAAATCGACACGACAGGCTGGAACCAGCCGGAAGAGATCGCCTTCCTCCAGGATGGTCTCAAGGTTATTCGCAATGTCATCCAACCCACTCTGACTGCCTATCTACCAGACCCAGGCATCGCCACCGGGACCGCGGCCATCGTTTGCCCCGGTGGGGCATATCACTTCCTGGCCTTCGAGCATGAAGGGACCGAGGTCGCGCGCTGGCTCAACGGGCGCGGCATCGCCGTCTTTATGCTTAAATACCGCCTCGTTCAGACCGGGAACGATTTTCCACAGTGCGTTGGTGAACACCTCCGGGATCAACAAAAGATGGCGGCTCTTGTTGCGCCTCTCTTCCCACTGATCTCCGCCGACGGATGCCAGGCGGTGCGCCTGGTGCGCGCGCACGCCGCCGAATGGAACATCTCCCCCAACCGGATTGGCATTATGGGCTTTTCCGCCGGCGGCATGGTCACACTCAGCGTTGCCCTCCATTTTGACACGTCCAGCCGCCCTGATTTTGCCGCACCGATCTACAGCGCTCCACCCCTGGATGCCCCCATTCCGGCAGACGCCCCACCCTTGTTCCTCCTATGCGCGGCCGACGACGACATGGCGTCCGCCGTCAGCACGCGCTTCTATTCCGAATGGAGGGCCGCCGGCCACCCGGTCGAGCTGCACATCTATTCCAAAGGCGGACACGGTTTTGGAATGAACAAGCTGGGACTGCCTTCAGATGGCTGGATCGATCGCTTTGCTGAATGGCTCAAGATTCAGGGGTTCCTCCCGAAAGCAAAATGAAACCCGGATTAGTATCGCAGCCAAACCCCCAATGGGTTCCATACTATAGCTGTGAGGATCCGATCGAGGAATAGGCCGCTCATGAGCGGCGCATCTACCGCGCCTCCCTCATTCAAAATCTCTATTTGATCGGGTTGGCGGACATCAATCACCGGATCGCCTTGATACCACACAATGAGACCGTGGACGCGCAACTTTTTGACCTGTGGCGTACAACCGATCGGGTGGAATGCTAAAGTTTTTCCAGGCATTTACCCGGATGAGCGCTTTAAAGGCCCCTTGATGGGGGTAATGAAAACCCAGTAAAACAGCCTTGCCATTATTGAATTCATATTTAATTTCTCCATCCACCGTCGCGACTGAACCTGCAAATTCTCGCGCCTGGGTATAGAGAATGGGGTCCGCGAGCACAGGGGGGAGACTTTCTTGTTGGACCAGGTCCTGGCTGATGGTGTCATTCTGGGCGGCAGCGCCCGTTTCTAAGGCAATCAACGCGCCGTCTGTACTGACAAAATAGATGGTATTTCCGCTGACCACCCATGCCGCATACCCGCTCCAGTGTTGGTCGTAAACCTTGCCCTGGTTGTAATAAATATAAAATCCACCCGGAATGGTGCGCGGGTCACCATCCTGTACCAGGCCGTTTGGACAGGAATGGCCGGAGCTGAAAGCGCAGTTACTGGCCGAGGTGATGATGTGGGGCAGATTTTTAGTCGTAATTGGGATGCTGCTCGAAACTCCCCGGCTGGAAGACCGGTCGGTAATTTGATGCGCAATTCCAAACATCCAATGCCCACCGAAAAGGTCATCACCGGACATGCTCAAGTTGGGTTGTTCATCGGTCGGGAAGAATGTATTTTGCATAAAGCGCACGTCTCCGGCTTGAAAGCCGGGCACCGTGGATGAATCGAGCAGCATTTCACCGAAGTGCGAGTCATACCTGCCGTCGCAGGGGGAATTGCTACAGGCAGAACCGCGCATCACCACGTAAGAAACCTCACTGCCATCCGCGAAGCGCTTGACCACCGGTTGTGGTCCCATGGCCAAATAACCGCCATCGCCAAACCCGCCATTGCCCACGTTGGCGACAAAGGCCGCGCCGCCATCGGAAAGATGGAGCGCAACCACGGACTGTTGGTCCGGGCGGCCGGTCAGGTTGGCGCGCATTTGGGCATTCGTATCTGGCCACGGATTCCACGTCCACAGCGTCTGCCAGTTCAGGCGCAGTCTGACCAACACCAGCCCGTGGCCTTCGGCGATCACCGGCCAACCGTAACTCACCTGGGCGTTTGGCTGGTTATCGCCAGGTTCACCAGGCGACAGGGGCGTGGGCTTAACCCGCCAGGCGCGAGACCCATTTGAATCGTGGATGGCGTGTACGTACAGATCGGCGCTGGCAGCGACCACCAACCCGGTGGCGGGAGAGAAAGCGGGGGGAGTATCCACGTTGGCGCCAGCATCATACGACCAGGCGACCGCCAGGGTGGCTTTCTGGATGGCATAAACATGCGTGCCCATACTGAAATAGACCCGATCTCCATACAGCGCGGGAGGCAGCGGCAGCGTACTGGTGGATTGGCTGTTGAAATTCCCGCTTGTCTGGCCGGTGGCGGCGTTCAAACGGTACAACTGACCGTTGGTAGATACAACGTAGAGTGAATCGCTTGCCGGATCATAAGCGGGTGTGGCGTTGATCGCCCCGCCCGGGTTGCGGTTCCATACCGGCGCACCGTTGCTGTTATTGAGGGCAAAGACACCGCTCGCGCCTGCGGCAATGTAGACCCGCCCACCGCCCGTAATGGGTTGGCTGTCCCGCGGCAGGCCGATTTTACCACTGACGATCTTGCCCTGCGCATCCGGCCCGTTCCAGGCCCATTTCCAATGCCACGGGGTCGCAACGGCCTGGGGAGTATAACTGGTGTGCATCGCATCGTGGGCATGCTGCGTCCATTCGCTCGTTACGACCGGTTGCGTGCCGTTGCCGTTGATCACGAGCGGCAGATAAAGAGGGTCGTTGGCAACTGGGGTATCTGGAGTAGAAAGTGGGCCGGGAAGGGGCGTTTGGGGTGCAGCCAGACTGGCCGATGTCACCGCGCCAAGAAACAACAGAACAATGAAAAGCGTAAAACCTGTCCGCTGAGGTGTCATGATCATTTTCTCCTGCGTTTGTATTATACGCATTAAGGTCGTTAATATCGTCTTTGTAGGTAGGAGAAGTTTACCACTAAA
>DAIQPZ010000041.1:6140-18820 GCA_036787065.1 Anaerolineaceae bacterium | reverse complement strand
TTACAAGCGAGGGCACGGGCAATTTCGACCCGGCGCTGTTCGCCGTAGGGCAGATTTTTGGCCAGTTCATTTTGGATGGCTTCTAATTTGAAAATGGCCAGAAAATTTTGCGCCTGTTCGGTTAGCTCGTGCTCTTTGGTGTCGTACTTACGGTTCCGGATGACCGAATCAAAAAAATTATAACCGGCGTGAGGATGATAAGCGATGCGCACGTTATCGATGACGGATAAGTTGGGAAATAGGCGGATGTTCTGAAAGGTGCGTCCAATCCCCTTTCGTGTAATTTCAAAGGGTTCATAACCGGCAAGATCATCGCCCATGAAATCAACTTTGCCATTTGAGGGTTGGTAAACGCCGGTGATCAAATTAAAAACGGTCGTTTTACCTGCTCCATTGGGGCCAATTAACCCTACCAGGCTGCTTTTCGCGATTTGCATATTCAGGTTATAGACAGCCCTGAGGCCGCCAAAGAATTTAGTCAACCCCTTGATTTCAAGAGTGAGTTCGGATTTCGATAGATTCTTGGGTATCATGATTGGTTTCTTCCGTTCACTCTGGTGTGGATGGAGCCGGGGTTGGGCTGGCCTGTTCTGGCTTCACCCGCAAGGCAATGGCTTTCGCGCGCAAGAATCCCCATTCCACTGTCCCCAACAACCCTTGTGGACGGATTAACATGAGCAAAAGCAGTGCAATTGGATAAACTACGTAACGCCAGGCGGGGGCTTCTGTGCCAAATTGGCCCAAGAAAACGCGCAGCAGGCCTTCGAGGAAAAATGTCCAGCCAAAGGCGGCGGCGATTGTGCCAGTCATGCTGCCCACTCCGCCGAATACGATGATGATCAGCGGGTTAAACCCGACCAGGAAATCAAAAGCACCCGGGCTGAGGAATCCGATGTAGTGGGCATAAACACCCCCTGCTATACCGGCAAAGAAGCAGCCAATGACGAAGGCTTGCAGCTTGGTTCCGGCCACATCGATCCCCATCACTTTGGCGGCGATTTCGTCTTCCCGTACGGATAAGATAGCCCGACCCGTGCTTGAACGGATCACGTTGCGCATGATGATAATCACCAGGACAAGAAAGAAGAATGCCCAGGCCCAGGTGGTCAATTTGGGGATGCCGATCATACCGCGTCCACCTTTCATCTCTGGAAAGGGCAGAATGGTATCGGAGTTATTCATCAGGGTATTGATCACAATGGTGAAACCCAATGTGGCAATCCCAAAGTAGTCGCTGCCCAGGGTGAGCACCGGCAGGCCGAATAGAAAACTGATTTCCGCTGCGAACGCGCCTGCCAGGATGACTGAAATGAAGAAGACTACCTGGAGTGGCAAACCATTGGTCATCGGACCGGGGTGCCCAAGTGCCCCTAAAAGAGGTGTAAAAGCCGGGTTGAGTAAATTACCCAACCACACCGCGATTGCAGCTGCCAGGACGCCGCTGATCAGGTAAAGTGTAAACGCAGATAAAACCGGCACGCCGCGAACGACGCGCAGAAGCCTGCCAATCCCGAAAATGGCCAACCCGCCCAGGATGACACCGAAACCTACGACTAAGAGCCCGCGCGCATCGCCGGTAATCCAGCGAAAGGTGATGTCGGCTGAGGTATAAGCGCCAATCCCATAAAAGCCCCACTGGCCCAGGCTGAATTGACCGTTGAAACCATAAATCAGGTTTAACCCTAAGGCGACCATGGTCATGGCACACCCCTGGAGAAGCAACCCTTTATCAAAGTCGGAGAGGATTGGGGTGGCGCCTATGTTGACGGTGAAGGCGGCTTGAATCACCGCAAAAGCAAGGATGATGCCGACAATTTTTACAATCTTCGAGGTGTGCCCGAGGACCCATAGCAGCCCGTAAATCCATGCCAGGATGGCTACGATTTTAACCACTGAGCCAACTAAAAACCCAATTTCCATCGTGCCCTCCTAAGCTTTCTCTTTTTCGGGTTCGCCCAGGATGCCAGTCGGGCGGATCAACAAAACGACGATGAGGATGGTAAAGGCGACCGCATCCCGCATGGGGGTTGAGATGAAGCCCATAGTTAAGGCTTCCGCCTGTCCCATAATCAAGGCGCCAATAAAAGCGCCTGGGATGCTGCCGATTCCGCCCAATACCGCCGCCACAAAGGCTTTTAGTCCCGGTTGAACGCCCAACAATGTCCAGATCTGGCTGTAAGCAATCGCATAGAGCACACCCCCTAAACCCGCGAAAGCAGCGCCAATAGCAAATGTGAATGAAATGACCTGATCGACATTGATCCCCATCAAACGGGCGGCCTGCTTATCGAAGGAAGTGGCGCGCATGGCGACACCGATTTTGGTCCGTCTTACCAATATTTGGAGGAATAATTGAACCAGGACGGACGCCACAAAGATGATGATCAGGATATTCGAAAAAGTGATGCTGTTGGGTGGTGGGGTAACCCCTTTTGTTATAAGATGGATGCCATCATTAATGTACCACGCCACGATATCAAAGGGTCTTTGATAAGGAATATAACGTGAGGAAAAAACAAATCCGAGTGCGCCAAAATATTCCAAAAAGAATGAGACACCAATTGCCGTAATCAGGGCGGCAATCCGAGGTGCATCACGCAGAGGTTTATACGCCACGCGTTCGATCGTGACAGCCAGTAACACGCAGAAGATCATCGCGACCAGGATGACTGTCAGAGAACCAATCAACACAACCAGTCCGTCAGGCATACCCGGAAATACCCATGCGGGCCATTGGTGGAGGTTGAAACGCGAGACCAGGTAGAAACTGATGAATGAGCCCACCATGAAGACATCGCCATGCGCAAAGTTGATCAATTTAACGATGCCATACACCATGGTGTAACCTAGAGCGATTAAAGCATAAACGAAACCCAACTGCAAACCGCTTAAGATGATTTGGATAAATAGAGAAGGACTTTTTACTGCATTAAGGATAATTGTATAGACAATAAATAAAGCCATGGCGGCCAGGAAAACCTGGCCTACCCAGGCTAATCGTTTTTTAGGTTTATAAGGGATTGGAGCGGAGGATTGAACCACATTTGCCGGTTGCATCGGTTATTTCTCCATATCATGAAATTTGGTAAACACTAAAATGGAGGACGACGACGAGCGCCGCCCTCCATTTTTATTAACTTCAGCAAATCAAACCGGCTTTAGGGCATAACCTGGGAATTGAATTGGGCTTTGCCATCTTTCACAGCAATAATGGTAACGGGTTTGATGGGGGTGTGGAACGCATCGAAGGTGATCGTCCCAGAAACGGCCTCAAATTTACCCTTGGCGATGGTGTCCTTAACTTTGACAGGATCATCGACGCCGGTGTTGGCGATGCCCTGGATCATGATATTCGTGGCGTCATAAGCCAGAGCAGCCAGTGCATCGGGGGTCTTGGGATTGCCTTTGTCGTCTTTGTAGGTTTGGCCGTAGAGCTTGACGAAGTTCTGAACGACAGGGCGACTTTCGGTTGGTGAGTAATGATTGGTGAAGAAGCTACCATCGGCAGCCTTGGCATCCAGGTCGGGAGAGTCCCAACCATCGCCACCGATGAAGGGGGTGGTGATGCCTTTTTCTTTGGCCTGCGCAGCTACCAGGTTGACTACGTTGTAGTAATCGGGCAGGACGATGACATCGGGTTTGGCAACGGCAATCTTAGCCAGAATGGCGGAGAAGTCGGTGTCTTTGCCACTGTAATTTTCGGCGCCAACGATCTTACCACCACCGTCGGTGAAGTTTTTGGTGAAGTATTCGGCCAGGCCCTTGACGTAGTCATTGGACTGATCGGACATCACGAAAGCGGTCTTGGCTTTCATGGTATCCATAGCGAATTTGGCCATCACTTTACCCTGCTGTTCGTCGTTGTAGCATGCTACGAAGGTATAGGGTTTGACTTTGCCGGCGGCGTCGCGCACGACGCTCGGGTTGGTGGATGTACCGCTAATCTGGACGACGTTCTTCTGATTGACGATTTCGGAAACGGGGATGGAGGCTTTGGAGCAGACTTCGCCAATGATGTAATGAACTTTATCCTGATCGATGACTTTGTTGGTCGCGTTGACAGCGGGTTCGGGGGTGCATTGGCTGTCTTCAACGATGGGGGTAATCTTCGCGCCTAACACGCCGCCCTTGGCATTCCATTCGCTGATGGCTAACAAGGCGCCTTCCTTGGTAGATACACCGAAGGTAGGCACTGGTCCAGACAGGGGGGCCAGGATTGCGATTTTGATTTCAGTGGCAGCAGCTGGAGCCGAGGTGGTTGTATCAACCGCCGCAGGGGCTATGGTAGCCGAGGTGGCTGTATCTACCGCCGCGGGGGCTGTGGTAGCCACGGGGGCTGTGGCGCCGCCGCATGCTGAAAGCACGACAGCCAATAATACAACGATACTTAATAACTTGAACGAACGCATTTTGAATTCTCCTCCAATTGGGAATAACCGATTAAACGGCGTTTTTGAACCTCTAGATAAGGGTAGCTGACGGGGCAGGTCCAATCCCCGCTAGCCTTTGAATGTGAGGTATTGAAGAAACCACCTCCCTTCAAGCGTATTTAAGGCCCTATTTGCAGATAATCCTTTGGATCACAGACAGTATTTGGGCTGGTAAGCTACGCCAATCCATTTTTTTATGACAAAATTTTTTGGATGGTAAATATTAAGGTGTTAGTATAATGGGGTAAGGGGGATAAGTCAAGGATTTAACTCAGGTAATTTTTCAATTTAAACTTGACATGGGTTAAGGCCGCATTTATAATCTTTTGAATAGTATACCCTATAAGCAGTGGGCAGTTGGCTCAATAGACATTCAAGGCCTTGTGACCCAACTTCCCTCGAATTTTTGGATTGTTACCCTTTAATCTTACAAATGAGGAGAGCACGTTATGTTTAAACAGGCCCTGTCGTCTCGCCCGGTCATTGTCGTCTTATTAATTGTACAAATCATTCCATTGCTCTTATTTCCCGCCTCATCATTTCTGGTGACGAATCAAGAATTGTGGCTGCCCGTGGCCATGGTTATGATGACTTTGATCGGTTTCTTTTATATTGTGGTTCGTAGAAGCCGCACAGATTGGCCCTGGTATCTGATGTCTTTTGCTCAGGGTTTTAATATCATCAGCCGCTTACTGATGTTCATGCCTCATACGACTTATTATGACAGCGGTAAACAAATATTTAACACAGCTTATGTGATTATGACCCTGATTGCAATGGTCTGGTCAGCTTTTTATTTGTGGTATTCCGAATGGCCTGAAGTTCGCCGGGGTGTGGCCTGATTACCTACCCCTGTCCCTCCCTAAAGGGAAGGGTAAGAAAAGATAAAAACATGCGGTTTGTAATTTGTTATCCAACGATCAACAAGCGCCGGATGGCTAATAAGGTGGTATCGTCACTGGGCGGCTCATTTTGGCGGTATGCTGCCAGGGCGTCATCGATATGGTTTAATAACTCGTTGGGGGTTGTCCCCAGGGAGGCCTGCACAACGGAAACCAGGCGTTCATCCCCAAAGGTCTCCCCGGCAGGTGAAAAAGTTTCAGTTGCGCCATCCGTGTATAAGAAAAGGCAATCATCGGGTTTCAGGGTGATCTGGTGATCTTGGAGGTGAATCTCCTCGATGACGCCCAAAGCGATCCCGCCTTTGGCTAAGCTTTCAACATCGCCTGTGGCTTCATGCAAAATTAAGGGCAGGTTGTGCCCCGCATTTGAGTAGATTAAATTCCCGGTCATGGGGTCCAGGATTGCGTAAACGGCGGTGACAAACATGCCATTCTCATTGTTCATCAACATCAGGTCATTCACATGCGCCAGAACTTTGGCCGGTGATTCAATATCGAGTACCGTCGCCCGGATCAATGTCCGAGTGACCGTCATGTACAGCGCAGCCGGCATACCCTTGTCGGAAACGTCCGCAATCACCAATCCAATGCGTTTGTCTGGCAGCTCGAAAATATCATAAAAGTCGCCGCCGACCTCGCGAGCCGTATGCCAGCGGACATCCAGGTCCCAACCAGGGATGGTGGGCAGCTGACTGGGTAGAAAGGTCTCTTGAATTTCACGCGCCAGTTGGAATTCCCTTTCGAGTCTTTCGCGACCGACCATTTCCTTTTGGAGCAGGTCGTTTTGTATAGCCATGGCAGCTTGTTGGGCAATTCCGGTAATGATTTCGAGGCGGCGTTCCTTAAACCCAGCACTGCCGGCATCTTCGGCCAGCATGACCCCGTAGATTGTGCCCTTAACCAGCAGCGGGAAACCCATAACGACCCCTTTTTTGTTTTTGGTGAGCTGATTTTTTGCTTTTTCCAGGTCGAGGACAGTCAGCGACTTCCAGTCAAGCGGCGATTCAGTGATTTGATCGAGTGGGCAAACCACCGGGTTTTCTTTTTTCCAGATGGTATCCAACAGTGGATTTTCACCTGGATGGAAGGGGTGCAGGCGCAGCTCCTCTTCGATTTTGGCCGATTTACAATAAGAATGGGTGGAGTAAAATTGATTGGCCTCAGCATCAAAAAGATAGATGATGCAGCGATCGATGCCAACCAATATGGGCATGATGTGGATGATCGATTCGAGAATATCATCCAGATCGTTCATACTGACCACTGCCTGGGCAACTTGCAGCAAAACTGCGGTGACGTAGGCTTCTTCTTGTTTACCCTCGAGCAGGTGGATATTTTCTATGGCAATAGCGGTCTGTTGGGCAATGCCCTGGATGATGATCAGGCGTTGATCACCCATGGAAAAGGGATTGTTGTTTCCAGTATTGATATTTTCCTGGGTGACCAGGAATGCGCCCAGGATCCCGGAATGGGTAATCATGGGAATTAAAACCAGTTTACTGGAGCCCAGAGTCAGGGCGACTGATTCGGGCAGGTTGATCTCCACCATGGGATCTTCGATGTTAACCGGTTGGCGTGTAGCGACGAGCTGGTCAAAGGCGTAATTTGTGCCAGGGAAAATCGGATGGTGAGTAGAACTGTCATCTTGGGCTGGATTGACACCATAAGCGGAATTTAAGACAAAGGCCTCGATATCTTCATCCCACAGGAATAATGCGCAGCCCTTGACTCCGACCAGGAGGGGAGCCAGTCGCACGACGACCGCGGATAGTTCATCGATCGAAGTAATGGATTGGGTCGCTTCCGCGACTTGCAGTAAGACTGTAGAAATCCAGGCCTGTTCCTGAGAAGACGCATATAGGCGGGTATTTTCAATCGCCACCGCGGCGTAACTGGCAAAGGTTGCGGTCATTGACTGGGCTTCACTGCCGTATCTGCCGTTGGTATGGTGAGCCAGGGCCAGCACACCTAATGCGCGGTTGCCCGCCCGTAATGGGATAGCGATCGATGAATAATCTTGGGGAAAACTTAAGGCTGCGCCTAACGGTCCTATGGGGTCCTTAACAGAGCGAATCACGGGTTGGTCGGCTTTGAGTGTCAGGGTTAACCAGGCATTCATTTCGTGGGGGATTTTTCCGGATTTAACGAGGTTGCCACGATCGCTGGCATGAACAGCGGCCAGACAGAGGTCGGGTTGGCCAGGTAAATCATCTCCCGTCTGTTCTGTGTGATGCTCATCATCAACAAGCCAGATCCCAGCCACATCGCAGGGTAAGTTGCGCTCCAGTTCGGTCAGAATGGATTCCAGGACCTGGTCGAGGGCGGTGTTCCCAGAAATTAACCCGGCTACATCCCTTAAGCTTTCTGCGACCTGTCTGCGCCAGCGCTCTGAGCGATAAAGCGTGGCATTGCGCATGGCAATCGCGATATTATCGGCCAGGGCTTCAAACAGGGAACGGTCGTTTTCATCAAAAGCTTCCTTACGGTCGCTTTGAATATCCAGGACGCCTAGCACTTCATTACCGATGGCCAGGGGGAGGGTCATCTCCGCGCAGGTCTTTTCAGGAACAAGTGGGGATGGGCGGTAACGTGGGTCCTGGCTGACATCGTTCACCAGCGCGGTTTTTCCATGTCTGGCGACCCAAGGGATGATGCCCACTGGATCATCCAGTTCGTAAACCAGGTCTATAGCTTGTGGCGCCTGGCTGATTGTGCCACTTCCGGCCTGAAAAAATACTTTTCGCCGGCCGGGATGGACGGTAAAGATATGGATGAATGGATAACCGAAGCGTTTTTGAATTAAATTGACCACTTCTTTGGAAAGTGTGTCCAGATCGAGGATGGAGGCCAGTACGCGGCTGACCTCTGCCACTGTGGCAATTTGGTCGATGCGGTGACTGACCGCCCCATATAGCCTTGCGCCTTCAACGGCCAGGGCGATGTTGTCTGCCAGCGCGCGCATCACCATCAGATCGATATCGTGAAACGTATCGGTTTTATCACTTTGCACATCGAGGACGCCCAGGATCCGGCTCTCAATTTTTATAGGGAGAGCCACTTCAGATTGAGTCTCTGGCAGTCCATCGATCATCCGGTAGCGTGGATCTTGTTTAACCTGCCCCACGACAAGTTCAGAGCCAGTCTGGGCGACATAGCCGATAATGCCTTCGCCGATGGAGGGTGAAAAACTCAGGGTTTGATCGCCTGGACGAAGGGATTTCGCGCTGGCGCGGAAGCGTAAGTGATCATCTCCGGACTCGATGGTGAAAATAGCAACATAGTAATATTTAAATGTGTTTAAAATCAGGTTGGTCACCCGCCGGGCCAATTCATTTAAATCAAGTACATTGGCGATTTGAAAACTGACCGAACGAACCAGCGCGAGCTGCTCAAATCGCCAGTTCTTTATGGCAGACTGGCGCGAGACTTGAATCGCCACAGATGAATAGGCTGCCAGGGCATCAAGAAAATCGATTTCGTCTTGCGAGAACGGAAGCTTTGCTGGACGCTTGATCTGGATGATGCCGATGGTTGTGTCCTGGGCGCTCATGGTCACAGCCAAATTATTTTTCTTGGGTTTGGACCAGACTATTTTGCGGGAGGTTAAGGCCTCATTGGCTAATTTTGTGAGCGGTTTTTCCTGATCCAGCTTTTCTTCACCGGGTAAAAGAATGACAGGCTCAATCGTCCAAATTTCTGCTTCGCAAACAAAAAATTTTTTAAGATTGGCTTGGATTAAGCCACGTTGGCTGTTCCAGGATGGCAGACCAGCGATTTGTTCTCCCATCGCCAGGAGCTTTCTCCAATCGAGTGTTTCGTTAAATGGAAAATGGTTACCGGATGAGATCATACTCGCATCGGTATCTGGAGAAGCGGTCTGGACGGGTGAATCGGGCTTAATGGGGAACGTTTCGTTCAAAGCAAGGGGGAAAAACTAGGCAATGGTTATCCTGGTTTATGCTTTATCATGGTTAATGTATTGCCAATTCCAGGTGAAAATTCAAAATAAACTTCGTCCATCAGTTGATGCATAAAATACAGACCTAATCCACCCTCCTTGATGTCTTTCAGGCGTGTATGTTTAACTGGAATGGGGATCGACTCGGGGATAAATGGCTTGCCGTGATCGCGCAGGATAATTTTCAGAGCATTTTTGGTATTAATGCAATTTAGCTCAATGACTTCCGAGCTTTCACCCCCATAAGCATGGTCGATGATATTTGAACAAGCCTCATCGACGGCGGTTTGAATGGCATAAATACCCATTTCGTCAAATCCAGCGGACCAGGAAACATCCTTGACAAATTTGCTGATTTTTTCCAGGTTTTCAAAGCGGCCGGGAACAATAACCGTATCCATATTTAGACTGTTAAATGTCGACGTATTGCTTAAAAATTTCCTACTGCTGAAACAATATCATCAAAGAATTTAAAGAAAGGCACGAAGCCTGCCAGATCTAAGGCGGATTTTATTTTCGTAGGCACGCAAGCCAAAACCACTTCACCCCGGTTGTAGCGTTTGGAAGTCTTTTGGGCATTGATAAGCACCCATAAGCCAGAGCTGGAAATATATTCCACCTCACTCATATCACACACAAATTTGAAACGCCCTTCTTCATTGATGGCATTAAATTTTTGAGCCAGTTGTGGAGCGGTGGAACTGTCGATCCGACCAGTGATTTTAATTAAATCACAGCGCTTATATTGGGATGTTGTGATTTCCATTGGCTTATCTCCGGGTGTTTAATATCGTCAATTTATCTTAGACAAACGCCAGGTATTTGGCTAAAAACTGTCTTGCTCGTAACCCCTCTGCCATATAATGAAATTTGTCGAATCTAAGGCTCTAAGCAGTACCTGCGGTTACTTAAGAATTATAACATAGTAAGTATATGGTTAAAAATAGGCTCATTGTGAATTCCAGGAGGGTTTCACCACTGGAATTCACAATGAGCCCAAAATCTTGCTTGCTTGGTTGAAACACTATACAATAGAAGTAACGACCCAGCCGTGAGAATAAAGTTACCGAATTTTGGAGATATTTGCGATGGTTACACAAGCGCCTGCATCTCGAAATACGGGCTTTTTTCACTTGGCCTGAGCAAGATACCAATAGAATTTTTTGAGATAGTGATCATCTTACTGAAACAACTCGAAAGGAGTTTATACCATGCTTGTTGGGGAGCGAATGTCAAAACCCGTTATAACAATTCACTCGGATATGCCGGTACCGGATGCCTTGAATTTGATTCATAGCGAGCACGTGCGGCGTTTTCCAGTGGTCGATCAACGCGGTCGACTGATAGGGATTGTCACTGAACAAGATCTGCTTAATGCGTCTGCATCGAACGTAACCACCCTGAGTGTTTGGGAATTAAGTTATCTGTTGAATAAAATAACCGTCCAGAAGGTGATGGCGAAAAATGTGATAACCATCACGGAAAACACTCCCATCGAAGAAGCCGCCCGTTTGATGGCGGATAAACACATCAGCGGCCTGCCGGTGGTAAGGGGGCAAGAAGTGGTTGGGATGATCTCCGAATCCGACCTCTTTAAGCTGCTTTTAGAAGTCTTTGGTGCGCGCCAGCCTGGTATCCGGGTGGAATTGCAGGCTGAGGATCGCCCAGGTAAATTAATGGAATTGGGTCAGGCTATCCAAAGCATTGGTGGAAATATCATCTCCGTGGGTACATTTCTAGGGGAAAAGACTGGTTCAAGCAGCATTTTGTTAAAAGTGGACAATGTTACAATGGAAGACCTTCAAAAAGTGCTGACTCCCCTGGTCGAACGGATCATTGATATTCGGGCATCCAAATAGCCTGATGGTGAACGAGCGACCGCCCACCTACCGCATTACCGACCTGGCTGAAAACGATCGCCCTCGGGAAAGGTTGGCCAAGCTGGGTGCTGGCGCCCTGAGCAAAGCTGAGCTGCTGGCAATTTTATTGCGGGTTGGCGTGAGAGGGGAAAATGCTGTCCAACTGGCTCAGCGCCTGTTAAACCATTGGCACGGTCTGTTGGGGATTCACCAGGCAACTTTTGAAGAGTTGTGCGACCAGCCAGGTATTGGACCCGCAAAAGCGGCCCAAATTAAGGCAGCGATTGAATTGGGCTACCGCCTCGCGAAAGAGGCGCCTGAAGAACGCGCGATGATTCACAGTCCGGCGGATGCAGCGGCGCTTGTCCGGGATGAGATGAGCGCCCTTGAGCAGGAAGAGCTGTGGATTATACTGCTCGATACCCGCAACCGTTTAATGGATATCGATAAACTGTACCGGGGTTCGCTCAACTCTTCCATGGTTCGCGTTGGCGAAGTTTTTAAAAATGCAATCCGCAGAAATGCGGCCTGTATCCTCGTCTTGCACAACCATCCCAGCGGTGATCCCGCGCCAAGTCCCGAGGACGTGAATCTAACCCGGGCCATCGTTTCGGCCGGAAAATTGTTAGATATCGACGTGCTCGATCACCTGGTCGTGGGTGGGGGTAGGTTTGTTTCACTGAAGGAACGCGGTCTAGGCTTCAATTAACCAGAACCGCGGGAGTGCTCTTTAAATGCCCATCGAAAACAGCCCTTACCTGACGGATCCTCAAGAACAAGAACATGCTCTGGCCAATCCATCCAATACCATTGGGCGCGCCGTGGAGTGTGATGTGGTCATCGTCAGCAAACGCGTCTCACGCGAGCACGCCCGCATCTGGCACGAAGGGCGTAAATGGTTCATCGATGACCTTGGCAGTACCAATGGCACTTTCCTCAATGACGAGCGCGTGCTGGCTTACACCTTTCTACGTGACGGCGACCGCGTTACGATCGGGGAAGTCGCGTTTATCTTCCACGATCCCGATATTACCACGCGTGAAACACCATTTCCAGAGTTAGAGGTGAACGTCAGGACGGGTGTGGTGCGGCTCAACCGGTCCGCCATCTCGCTCTCGCCTAAAGAATTTTCCTTGTTGGCCTTCCTGTTCGAACACCGTGGAAACGTCTGTTCGAAAGATGAAATTGGGCGGTCGGTGTGGAACGAATACCAATCCGAGGGTGGAATTTACGATTACCAGATTGAGAACTTGGTCCGGCGGCTGCGCACCAAGATCGAGATCGATCCCAACATTCCCCAACTTATTTTGACCATCCGGGGGTTAGGGTATAAGCTATTGACGCAAACCACGGAAACTGACGCCAATTAAATGGCGTACTAATAGGTGGTTGTTAGCTGTTGGATAGGTAATGGTTTAGGGGCCATGCTATGCTATTACCAATATGAACGCCCCATTAAGGATTAATGCGATGGCTCCCACGCAATCGCTGGATTTACCTGGTCTCCGGATGGGTCAAGACTGGTCGTTGG
>DAIQPZ010000041.1:0-6040 GCA_036787065.1 Anaerolineaceae bacterium | reverse complement strand
GATGATGGCACGGTTCTCATGTGGGATATATCTTAATGGGTCCAATTGGTTTGACTCTTGACTCAACCTATCGACAGTGATCTGGCTTTATGCTACAATCAATTGACTACGGATTCGGTGGTCGCCGCCAGTATCACTGGTGACGGCGTTGGGCCACCGGAAATGCCCATCGAAAAGTGCCGCCTTTCCTATCCACCGATCCTATGCCTATCTGGAAAAAATACCACCTCGCTCAATCAGTTGAAGATGCCCTCGGCGTGATGAAAGACGCCGCCGAACCCAGCCGCTTTATTGCCGGCGGGACGGATCTCTTGTTGGATTTGCAGCAGGGACGCCACCTCCCCGTGGATACCCTGGTGGATGTGACGGCTGTGCCTGAGATGACCGGGTTGGAGATCACCGATCCACCCGCCAGCGCCGGCTTCCCCTCCCGGCAGGTCCTTTATATTGGGGCGGCAGTTTCCCTGAAAAATATAATCCGTTCGACCCTGGTTGCTCAACATGCGATGGCGCTGGTTGAGGCTACCGCGTTGATCGGCGGCCCGCAGGTGCGCAATACGGCCACATTGGGTGGGAACGTGGCGCATGCGCTGCCCGCTGCCGATGGGGCCATCGCTTTACTGGCGCTTGGGGCCGTGGCGGTGGTGGGCGGTTCAGGGGGCCGGATATACGCACCGTTAATTGATCTGTACGCGAGACCGGGCCAATCGACCCTTGACCCGCGCAAAGAGATCCTGGTCGGTTTCATGCTGCCCTTGATCCAACCTGGGCAGGCGTCCGCTTTTTCGCGGATCATGCGCCCCCAGGGTGTGGCGCTCCCGGTATTGAACATGGCTGCCTGGATTTCCCGGCAAGGCGACGTGGTCCAGGACGTCCGTCTTTCCTTGGGACCGGCCGGGAAAATTCCCCAAAGGGGTATTCTGGTCGAAGATGGTTTGCGCGGAAAGCCTTTGACTCAAGCGAGTATTGACTCAGCCGGTGACGCCCTGTTTGAAAGTATCCATTTCCGTACCAGCCCGCACAGGGCTTCCTCAGAATATCGCCAGGTGTTGAGCGGCGTATTGTTAGAGGAGGTCCTGTTAAAGGCCTGGGATCGGACTCAATTGGTTTAACCTCTATGCTCGAAGCATATTAATGGTGTTGTAATGGACGAAAATTCAATCATTCGATGTGTAGTCAATGGAAAACCGGTCAACCTTCCGGCTGTGCCGGGTGAAATGCTGTCGGACCTGCTCCGCCTTCGTTTGGGTTTGACGGGTACAAAAATTGGCTGCAACGAGGCCGAATGCGGCTCGTGTACGGTATTGGTGGATGGGGAACCGGTATTATCCTGCAATTACCCCGCGCAACGTGTTCAGGGCCATGTCGTTTTGACCATAGAAGGCCTGGCTGAGAAAAAACAGGTCCAGGGGCAGACGTTGGAGAAGCTCCAGGTCGAGAAGCTCCATCCGTTGCAAGAGGCGTTTGTCAGGCATGGGGCCGTCCAATGTGGATTTTGCATCCCCGGTCAAATTATGACCAGTGTTGCACTGCTGATGGGCAGCCCTGATCCAACTTCAGAGGAGATCCGCGGCGCGCTCAAAGATACGCTATGCCGGTGCGGTGGGTACCCGACCATTGAACGTTCGGTCCAGGCGGCCGCACGCTCAATGCGCACCGGAGAACCCGTGGTGGGTCCCGAGGTTGAGGAGTCACAATACGCTCACCAGGTCGTCGGTCGCTCTCAGATCCGGCCTGAAGCAGCCGCTAAGGTGACCGGCGCGGCATTATATACCGACGATCTCACCTTCCCCGGCATGATCTATGGGTACGCAAAACGGGCGATGATCCCCAGCGCGCGCGTCCTTTCGATAAAGACTGAAAAGGCGCGCAAGTTTCCGGGTGTTTACGCCGTGCTGACTGCCGAAGACATCCCGGGTGAGCACAATCATGGCCTGGTCATTTCGGATTGGCCTTCGATGGTCGGGGTAGGCGAACGGATCCGCACGGTGGGGGATGCGGTGGCGCTGGTGGCGGCCGAAACCCATGAAATTGCCAAGGAAGCGCTCGCGTTAATTGAGGTAAGCTACGAGCTCCTGCCCGTGATTAGCGACCCGGTCCAGGCGCGCAGCCCGGAGGTGGACGCGATTCACCCGGATGGAAACCTGCTGAAGCACATTAAAGTGCGCAAGGGCGATCTGGAAGGCGGTTTTGAGGCGGCAGACATCATTCTGGAACACACCTTTCATACACCCACTACCGATCATGCCTTCATTGAACCTGAATGCAGCCTGGCACGCCTGACGCCGGAAGGCCGCATGGAAATCTACGTGGGATCGCAGATCCCCTACAGCGATCGCAGCCAGGTGGCGAAGGCCCTTGGCTGGCCAGTAGAACAGGTGCGCATTATCGGCATGTTGATCGGCGGGGGTTTTGGTGGAAAAGAGGACATCACCGGGCAGATCCACGCGGCTCTACTGACCTATGCTACCGGCCGCCCCGTCAAGGTGCTTTATGACCGTCACGAAAGCCTTCTGGTCCATCCCAAGCGCCATGCGACCCAGATCCGGGTCAAAGTGGGCGCGAGCAAAGACGGCTGCCTGACAGCAGTCGAGACTGAGCTGTATGGGGATACCGGCGCTTATGCCTCATTGGGTGAAAAAGTGATGACCCGCGCCACCACGCATTCTTCTGGACCATACGAAGTAGCTGCGGTGCGCGCCGACTGTTACGCCATGTATACAAACAACCCGCCGGCCGGTGCGTTCCGCGGTTTTGGCGTCACCCAATCCGCGTTTGCCATCGAAAGCATGATGGATATGCTGGCGGGCGAACTGGGGATTGACCCGGTGGAGCTGCGCAAGCGTAATGCGCTGCGCGTGGGCAGTGTGACCAATACCGGTCAGACTCTGAAGGAAAGCGTCGGGTTGATGGAATGTATTGTTAAGGTCGAAGCGGAAATGAACCGTCTGTCGGGCGGCGAACCGTTCAAAGCCAGAAGTGTACCCGGCGCGCCGTATTTGAAGCGCGCCTGGGGGTTTTCGGCGGCTTATAAAAATACGGGCCTGGGCGGTGGCGCGCCCGATAAAGCCGGGGCAGAAGTTGAGTTATACCCAAATGGTTCGGCTGAAGTGCGCACGTCTTCAGCGGAGCTTGGTCAGGGATTGGTGACCGTGCTCCAGATGATCACCGCCGAAGAATTGGGGTTGCCCGCGTCTCAGGTGCGGGTTTTGCTCTCGGATACCGATCTGACCCCGGATGGCGGACCGACGACGGCTTCGAGGCAAACTTATGTGACCGGCAACGCGGCCAAAGGCGCCGCGATCGCCCTGCGCCAGGCCATGTCCAGCACGTTGGCTGAAAAATATGACGTTTCGCCTGAGTCAATCCGCTTTATCGAAGGGCTGGCTCACGTCGATGGGCGCCGGATTCCGATGGGTGAGGTCGTCGCGGAAATGGCAGCCGAGGGCAGACCGCCAAAGGTTTTATATGAATATACTGCACCCGCCACCCGACCGCTGGGTCAGGGTGGGGATATGCATTTTGCTTTCGCCTTTGCCGCTCAGGCGGTGGAGGTGGAGGTGGATTCGCACACCGGTGAAGTGCGCGTGCTGCGCGTGATCGCCGCCAATGACGTGGGTACGGCCATCAACCCGTTGGGGCTGCAGGGCCAGGTCGAAGGTGGCATCATGATGGGCCTGGGAAACGCCTTAACTGAGCAGTTCATCGTTGAAGAGGGGCGGGTGGTTACTGACCGCCTGGCACGCTACCGCATTCCTTCCATCACGCAGACCCCTGAAATTATCTCTTTTGTGGTCGAACATCCGACCGCCGAAGGTCCTTACGGGGCCAAGGGGGTGGGCGAGATCGTCAGCATTCCAACCACGCCGGCCATCACCAATGCAATTTATAATGCCGTTGGTGTCCGGTTTGACCGCCTGCCGGTGGACCAGGAGCTGATCGCGAGAGAATTGAAGACTCGGGCCGTCACAGTTGCCTAAGTAGACCAGGCTGTCCGGACAGAACGGGCTTAAGATTGCCTTTTTTGTGGATGGAGAGGACATGTTAATAACCCATGCGAACCTGATCACCTGGCAGAAACCGAACCAGGTACTCACCGATCACGCGCTTCTTGTCGCCCAGGGCCAAATCCAGGACCTGGGACCTCAAGATGACATGCAAGCACGCTATCCCCAAGAAGAGCGCTTAGACGCCGAGGGCCAGTACGTGATGCCTGGATCTATCTGCGCCCACACCCATTTTTACGGTGTGTTTTCCAGAGGGATAGGGATACCCGGCGCGGCCCCGGCCAATTTTATGGAAATCCTCGAAAAATTATGGTGGCCGCTGGACCAGTCGCTGGATTTAGAATCGGTGCGTTATTCGGCGCTGGTGTGTCTGATCGATGCGATCAAGAGCGGCACCACGACCCTGATTGACCATCATGCCTCCCCGAATTCAATCGCCGGTTCGCTGGACGTGATCGCCTCGGCGGTTGATGAAGCCGGTGTGAGGGCAGACCTGTGTTATGAGGTGACCGACCGGGGTGGCGAAGATAAAATGCGGGCCGGCATCGCTGAGAATGTGCGCTTTATCGAGCGTGTCCAGCGAGAACGACCGGCGGGTGGGCGCCTGGGGGCGCATTTTGGCCTGCATGCAAGCCTGACCTTATCCGAAAATACCCTGCAGGCCTGCAGGGAAGCCATCCCCGGCGAAAGCGGGTTTCACATCCACGTAGCGGAAGACGTGGCGGATGAATATGACAGCCTGGCCAAATGTGGGATGCGCGTAGTCGATCGATTGGCCAGGTATGGTATCCTGAGGCCCAAAACGATTGTGGCGCATGCCGTCAATGTGGATGCCAGAGAAATAGAACTGTTGGCAGAAAATGGGGCCTGGGTTACACACCAGCCGCGTTCCAATATGAACAATGCCGTGGGGGTAGCCCCGGTGGAATCGATGCTCAGGCAGGGGATCAAAGTTTGCATAGGCAATGATGGCTTCACCCATGATATGTGGCAGGAATGGAAAGCGGCTTATTTCCTGCACAAAGCCTGGCACCGCGATCCCAGGCGCATGCCTGGGATGGACGTGGTCGAAATGGGGGCTTACCATAATGCTGAGCTGGCCAGCGCTTGTTTTGGCGCGACGGTTGGATCGATTGTCCCCGGCGCACAGGCAGACCTGATTTTTGTCGATTACCATCCCTTTACACCGTTATCTCCAGACAATCTTCCATGGCATATTTTATTTGGGTTCAACGAGCGCATGGTCACGGCCACCATGGTCGCCGGCAAGCTGCTGATGTATAAAAGGAACCTGCTCACCCTGGACGAGGAAAAGATAACACGCCAGGCCATGGTGTTGGCCCAAAAGACCTTGGCTACTTACCAGACACAAAGCTGATCTGCTCTATAAGGGGCGAGGAGTGTCTTTCATCCCTTCCCGCGTCGGAACTTGTTGGCGAATTAGAAAATAGGGCGCCTGACGTTTAGAATAGCCCACAATCGCTGACCTGACCTACCTAACCCTGCCCTACCTAACCCTGCCCTTCCCTAAAGGGAAGGGTCAGAAACTGGTAACGCCAGCTGTCTTAACTCCTTCTTCTCTCCCGAGATTTAGGGAGAGAAGGGGCCGGGAGTCAGGGTTGTGAAATTGTCACATTGGTTACAATGTCCCAGGTATAATCATTGAGAGGGAGATATCGTCATGGCTGAAAACAATACAACGCCTTCACAAACCATCGCGATTATCGGTGGAACCGGAAAAGAAGGGAAGGGACTGGCTTACCGCTGGGCGAGAGCGGGCTACAAGGTGATCATCGGATCGCGCGTGCCGGAAAAGGCGCTGGCCGCGGCGGCTGAGCTGCGGGGGTTAGCCGGTGATGGGGTCGACATCCGGGGGATGGAAAACCCGGAGGCGGCTCAAGCGGCGGATGTGGTCGTCGTCACCGTACCATACAGCGCGCACCGCGGCGCCTTTGAAGCCATAAAACCCGTGGTTCAAGGAAAAATCGTGGTGGACGTCACCGTGCCGCTCGTACCCCCAAAAGTATCTAAAG
>DAIQPZ010000040.1:0-18915 GCA_036787065.1 Anaerolineaceae bacterium | reverse complement strand
GAACGCCAATCCCGGGTGATCCTGGGTGAAGCGGAAATGCAAGTCGCTGGGAGCTTTGCGGAGGCCTCCAAAGCCTACGTCAACAACCCAACAGCCTTACATCTGCGCGCCATGAACATGCTTTTTGAAGGGCTAAAAGAAAAAGGCGCCCTGGTCATCGTCCCGAGCAGTGCGGTCGATACCATGAACCTGGGAGCTATGGCGGGATTGACCTCACTATCACAAAATTTGACCAACCAACCGGTTGGTGATAAGTAAACTTTTGGAGAACGACGATGGATAGAGGAAACTTTCTGACCCAATATCTCCCCTTGCTCATTCCCTTATTCCTGTTGGAATTGGGATTGATCATCTTTGCCCTGGTGGACTTGTTCCGCCGTGAGAATACCCGAGGACCCAAATGGGTGTGGGTCCTGGTGATCCTCTTCGTCAGTACGATTGGCCCGATTATTTATTTTGTTCTTGGGCGTAAGGAAGAATAAAGCATGGAAAGCCTCGTTGAGAATGCCCCGGATGGTGGAGATGCTGCTATCCGCTGCGTTGGACTGAGCCGCAATTATGGCGAAGTCCAGGCGCTCAAGAATCTGAATCTTTCAATCCCTTACGGCTCCATTTTTGGCTTCCTCGGGCGTAACGGAGCCGGAAAGACCACCACAATCCGCATCCTGGCCGGGCTGGCACAACCGAGTTCCGGTTCGGCCTGGGTGGCAGGCATCGAGGCCACGCGGACCGACAGCATTGCCCGGCAGCGCTTTGGCTACCTGCCCCAGGATCCCACTTTTTACCGCTGGATGACGCCGATTGAGTACCTGGACTATGTGGCGCGCCTTTTCAACATGCGCGGTAAAGAACGTAAGCAGCGCATCGATGAAATGTTGGACCTTGTTGATTTGAAGAGTGCCGCCCGGCGCAAAATTGGCGGTTTTTCGGGGGGCATGATCCAACGTCTTGGCATCGCGCAAGCCATGATTCACCGTCCATCGGTGCTCTTCCTGGATGAGCCGACCAGCTCGCTCGATCCTGCCGGTCGTTATGAAGTGCTCGAGCTGATCGCGGGCCTGCGTGGAAAGGTGACCGTATTTTTCTCGACACACATCCTGAATGACGTTGAGCGCATTTGTGATAGGGTGGCGATTATCCACAAAGGCGGACTCTTGCTCGAATCAGGCCGCGAGGAACTGCTGAACCAGTATGCGATCAATACGGCCGAGCTTGAGCTGGATAACACCAATCAACCGGCAGATGCATTAATGGCAGAGCTCCAAACACAGCCGTGGGTCGAATCAGTGCAGTCTGAACAGGGCATCGTGCGTATCGTGGTGACCGATTTAGCCAAAGGTAAGCTGGCACTTTTACCGTTGGTAGCCAGCTCGGGGGTGGTGGTAAACCGGCTCGAGTGGGTCCGGCCTTCACTGGAAGAAATCTTCTTAAAAATTAGCGCTTAGGTAAGGATGCAGCCAACCATGTTGATTCTCGATTACACTTTCTCGGTATTATTGATGATCCTGACGCCAGTGATCCTGGCCGCTTTATTCCGCCGGCGTTTTCAGACGCCGTGGATCTTGTTTGCTATTGGCACGCTGACCTTCATCGCTTCTCAAGTGGTCCATATTCCGCTTAACAATCTGTTGGCGAATCTGCATATTCTCCCAAAGGGGGGCATTAACGATCCTGCCATTCCACTGGTGCAATCATGCCTGGTGCTTGGTTTTACGGCCGGGCTGTGTGAAGAGACGGCGCGAGCTGTTGGTTACTTTCTGTTGAAGAGAAATCGCAATCTTGAAGATGGGATTATGTTAGGCCTGGGACACGGTGGCGTGGAATCGATGATCTTTGGGGGTGTTCAAACTGCCGCGGCAGTGTCCTTCCTGATCCCGATCATTGGAACCGATCTGTCTGTCCTAAAACTGACGCCTGAACAACTGTCCGCGTTGAACACACAGCTTCAGGCGCTAACAGGATCACCTCTTGTTACGGCTGCCGCCCCGTTCGTCGAGCGCCTGGGGGCCATGGTGATCCATCTGTTCTTATCACTGATGGTCTTGCAGGCCTTCCGGCGCCGGAATGTCGCATATTATCTGGCCGCAATCGCTTATCACATGGTGATCGATGCTTCCAGCGTGTATGCTTCAACGATCCTGAAGAACCCATACCAGATTTACCTGATGCTCGGTGTGCTGATGGCTCCGGGGCTGGTCTGGTCAATCTGGCTGTGGCGCAAAGAGGTGCATTCAGCCGCAGTTTATACCCAGCGGACCGGGGCAGAAATTGGCGTTTTCCTGACGGCCGTCCGCAAAGAAATGATGCAGCAGTGGCGCACTCAGCGCTTTCTGGTGGTGATGGCTGTCTTTGTTTTATTCGGGCTGACTTCGCCGATGCTTGCCAAATTTACCCCTGATATTATCAAGAGCATGGCGGGCGCGGAGCAGTTTGCCAGCCTGATCCAGACGCCTACAGCGGTCGATGCGATGAACCAGTATATCAAGAGCATTACCCAATTTGGTTTTATCCTGGCAGTTTTGTTGGGGATGAACGCGGTCGCCGGGGAAAAGGAATCTGGCACTGGGGCCATGATTTTAAGCAAGCCTATGCCACGCTGGGCCTTTGTGTTGAGTAAATTTACAGCTCAAGCGCTGGTTTACGTTTCAGCCTTCCTGGTGGCTGGTTTAGGCGCTTATTATTACACCGTGATCCTGTTCGGGTCGTTCGATGCCGTAAAATTTATAGGCATAAACCTGCTTTTACTGCTGTGGTTGTTGACTTTTGTCAGTGCGGCCCTGCTGGGCAGTGTGATCGGCTCGTCGATTGCCGCGGCAGCCGGGATCGGCCTGGGTATTTCAGTCGCTTTCATGCTGGCCGGCAGTATCCCACAATACGGCGCGCTGCTGCCCAGTGGATTAATGAACTGGGCATCGATGTTGGGGTCCAACACCGCTAATGTGACTGCAAACGGGGGGGCCGTGGCCGGGGGAGTGGTGTTGATTTTGTTGTGTTTGATTTGGTCGGTGGCTTTGTTTGAACGCCAGGAAATTTAAACACGGCCTGAAATCAAACAGTCTGCGAAGCAGGGGCTTGACAATTTTGGGAATTGCCGTGGTAGGGGTAGGCCTTGTGCCTACCCGTGGCGGGGGCCACAAGGGCCTACATCTGGCGGTATACCAAGGTAATTCCTGGAGAACCACTATTTTGTTAATTCCCGATTTTCTACTTTATGCTATACTAACTTGGTGTTAATTCCTCAAAGCTTGGTGAAAAAGATCCGAATTTAAGGGTTAGGTGAGTGCCAGGCACTCAAAAATACCTTAAATTCGGCAACTTACTTTAAATGGTTGAGAGATTGCGAATGGTTTGGATTTCCAGCTTTTTCTAGCGTTGTATGGTTATGGGATAATGGCCTTAGGGAAATTCGGTCGTTACGAGATCAAATCCGAAGTGGGTCGCGGTGGCATGGCGACGGTTTATTACGCGTACGATCCCAATTTCGAACGCGAGGTCGCGATTAAGGTGCTGCCGTCTGAATTTCTCCATGATCCCCAATTTCGGGTGCGTTTTGACCGCGAAGCGAAAACGGTGGCTTTAATCGAACACCCGGCAATTGTGCCGGTGTATGATTTTGGCGAAGAAGATGGCCAGCCTTATATCGTGATGCGCTTTATGGCGGGCGGATCCCTGGCGGACAAGCTCAAAAAAGGCGCTTTACGTGTTTCTCAGGTGATCCAGATGCTGTCTGTGCTGGCGCCGGCTTTGGATGCAGCCCACGCCAAAGGGATTATCCACCGCGATCTGAAACCGGGCAATATCCTGTTCGATCAATATGATAACCCTTATATTTCTGATTTTGGCATCGCGCGTTTAATCAATAATGCCAACGCTACGATGACGGGCAGCGCTATTTTGGGAACGCCGGCGTATATGAGCCCGGAACAGATCCAGGGCGATCGGATACTGGATGGGCGCAGCGATATTTATGCGTTAGGTGTAATTCTGTTCCAGATGCTGACCGGTGTGATGCCTTTCAATGCAGATACGCCGGCTAAAATGATGATGGCGCATTTGCTTGAGCCGGTCCCTGCCATCCATACGGCCAATACCAGCCTACCGCCAGCCATGGATGCGGTAGTCGATCTGGCTATGGCCAAGGATCCGACACAACGGTTCCAGACTGCTTCTGAAATGGCAACCATGCTGCAGGCAGTGGCATCTGGTAAGGTTATTGCACCTCTTGTACAGACGCGGGTCGCTGGGACACCTTCAACCAAACGTTCGCCTTACGCAGTTCCTGGTCCGGTTGCGCACACTCCCACGCCTCCACCGGTTGTCCTGCCACATCCGCAAGCCGAACCATCCCTTCCAACCAAAAAGCGCGGTGTGCCGATGTGGGTATGGATCGCCGGCGGACTGGTGATCGTGGGAGCCTTGGTTGTGTTTGTGGTGGGAGGCGGTTTTGCAATATATACCATGGGGCGAAACCATATTCAAGCGACCATTACGCCCCAGGCATCCCTGGTCGCGGGTTTGCTGGATACACCTGTGGTACAGGCTACGGAGCCTCTTTTGGTCAATAATGGCGAGCTATCTCCGGAAAAAACGTCTCCAGTGGATAGCAACCCGATCACAGTCAGCTCAATTAAAACGGGCCTGGAAACCCTGATCAATTACCGGATTTATTTTAAATACGAGATCCTGGGCAAGAACGACAAGGGCGATGTAGTTGACGAAACTGAGGTGATTGAAACAAAAAGAATTACCGCCTCGGGTGATTACTATTACCACCGATCGGGTAATGCGGTCATAACGGACACAGGTGGCGATGAGATCTATTCTGTCGATGGAGTCTCTTATCTCGTTAAGACCATCAATGGCGGTTCGGTAAGTTGTTTCAATATGTCGAAGCTGGGCGATTCATCAATAAACTATACCCAGGATGAGCCGGATGCTATTGTCGGAAGCCTCACCCATGCAGTCCTGGTGGCAAATGGCGAAACGATCAATAACGTGGCAACCGATCATTACCAGTTGGATGCATCCAGTTTTCAGAATGGCGCTTATAATAACGGTAATGGAGATCTTTGGCTTGCTCAAAATGGTGGTTATGTGGTGAAATTATCATTCCACACCAACGGAAAAGGGATGATTTCTGGTCAAATGATCGATGGGCTGATTAGCTGGGCTTATGACGCCACGAACATTAACCACCTGGATGGAATAACGTTGCCCAAAGAATGTCAGGGGCAATAACTATTATCTTAACTACTCAGAACCCTATGAAAAAGACCCGAATTTGAGGTGTTTGCGGGTGCGAAGCACCCCGCAAACACCTCAAATTCGGCGCCTTTCTTCATACAGTTGAGCAGTCACTTATTATCTTATGACGTTAAGCGGAGTATTGTGGAGTCACGGGGAAGACTAATATCTATTTCTAGAACGATCAATGTCTTGTTGCCGGTAGCGATCTTTTTGCTTAATTTAAGCGGCTGGCTGATCGTCATACGTCAAAATAATACCCTGGAAAATGCGGCTATCTCTGCATATCAACAGACTCAAATGCAGATCGTTAAATCGATAGCCAAAAGCGCTGAGTATTTTATCAGCGATACTATGGTGCGCAACCCAAGAAGCACCACGGGAGAGCTTGAGGATGAGCTTTATCAGCGCTATATCTGGCCTGTACATTTGTTGAACAGCGGCGTTGCCTGGATTTTTACCCCTAACCAGGTTATTTTTTCACCCAACTATAATATTCCAGAAACTTATCGAAACCAGAGCGGGCCAAAAGTCCTGTCTGATCTCAAGGCAAATGCCCCGGTTGATTTTGTAGCAACCGCCGATTCGATTATCAGGGGCGCTCAGGGCACCGGCTGGTTTGTTTGGTCAACCACACGTGGCAGGGAGATCGCAGCGTGGGCGCCTTTTTCTGTTGGGAATGTTATTTGGGTGGTAGGCATGTCTACCCCGCTTTCTGAAATCCTGGATTCGATCGGCGAGGCCAGGCAAGCCCATACCTCTTTCGTTTTAATGTTTTCAGTATCGTTGGCTTCATTATCCTTAATCACGGCCTGGGGAATCCAGTATGTTGGGCGGCGGCGATTGGATAAAGCCCTCCAGAAAACCACGCATGACCTGGAGCAGCGGGTGAGGCAAAGGACCGTTGAGATTACCCGGATGAATGAAGCGCTGAAGCAAGAGCTCGATGGGCATGAGGATGCGGGGCGGGAGCTGACCCGGGTCAATAAAGCTCTCCAACAGGAGATCCTCGAGCGCGCGCAGGTCGAAAATCAGCTTCATTATCAGTTGAAACGCCAGGAAGCACTGCGTAAGATAGATACGATGATCGCCGCTGGCGGCGACTTGAGCATCCCGCTGCATTACCTGCTTGAGCAAACCTGTGAGCTGCTTGAAATCGATACCACCGACATCCTCATTCTCGATCCAATCGCGATGAGGTTGGAATTATACGATTCTATCGGGTTTAACCATAATCTTCATCATTATGCGTCTTTCCGTATTGGGGATAGTTGGGCTGGCGAGGCTGCCTACAATCGAACCTCAATGATTATCCCCAATTTATTTGAAGATAAACATGGCTGGACTTTGCCTCCCTATTGGGTTGAAGAAGGCTTTCAGGCCTATTTTGCTGTCCCGCTTAAAGTCAAAGGGGAAATTAAGGGGGTGATTGAGTTGTTCCATCGATCGCCCATAAACCCCAGTCGTGATTGGGTCAATTTTATGGAAACATTGGCCGGGCAAGCTGGGATTGCCATCGATAGCTATGAGCTTTTTGAGCGCCTTCAGCAGTCTAACGCCAGCCTGATTGTAGCTTATGATGCGACCCTGGAAGGTTGGAGCCAGGCCGTAGAAATGCATGACCAGGAAACTGGAGCGCACGGGCGGCGGTTGGCTGATCTGACCGTGGATCTGGCGCGAATGATGGGGATTAGCAACGACCAGTTGATCCACGTTCGCCGCGGCGCACTGCTGCATGACATCGGTAAAATGGGTGTTTCACAAGATATCATCATGAAGCCAGGTCCCCTCGATTCAAATGAAACGGCGATCATGCGCCAGCACCCCGAAAAGGCGTATAAAATGCTGGCACGGATTAATTACTTGCGGCCAACGATTGATATCCCTTATAGTCACCATGAACGCTGGGATGGCAGCGGCTATCCGCGTGGGTTAAAGGGGGAAATCATCCCGCTTTCAGCGCGTATTTTCATGGTAATCGATGTGTGGGATGCGTTGACCAACGATAGACATTATCGTAACGCCTGGCCAAAGGAAAAAGCTCTGGAGTATATCCGGGATCAATCGGGTAAGCTCTTTGACCCTGAAGTGGTTGAGAACTTCATCAAGATGGTGAGCGAAGAACATTTGGTCGATAACCTGGCGGATGTGCCCCCCAAAGGTATTAACGTCCATTTTGATGATTGAGGTAACTGCTCAACCACGTAAAGAAAGGGTCTGAATTTGAGGCGTAGTCGCTTACTTGTCAAGCGCAAAAACCTCGAATTCGGGTCTATTTTATCTCTGGGCTAAATTAATTAACCTTCGACCTGAAACCACTTTGGTAGACTACAATTTATTTATTGGAGAGACCACACATGGAGATATCTTCGTTTGAGCTTGTCGCTGCCCCGGTTGCTCAAACAGCGGCTGTGGTAGCGGGCGCCCACGTGCGCTTCACACTGTTAACCCCACGGATGATCCGTATGGAATACAGCCCGTCCGTCGTCTTTGAAGATCGGCCAAGCCAGGCTTTCTGGTTTCGCCACCAGCCCGTTCCTGCTTTTACGGTTAACCAGACTGCCGAGTCCATCCAGATAGAGACCGATTACCTGGCGCTAGACTATCACATTACATCTGAGGGCATTACCCAGCAGACATTGTCGGTTAAATTAAAAGAGTCTGGCAAGGTATGGCATTATGGAGAGCGCGATCGGGAAAACCTGCGCGGCACGGCGCGCACCCTGGATGGGGTCAAAGGCACGATTCGCCTGGAGCATGGCCTGATGTCGCGCAAGGGATGGGCGTTGGTAGACGATTCAAGCAGCCTGGTGTTCGATCAAAATGGTTGGTTGAACAACCGCCAGGGTCAGGGGGCGCTGGACCTGTATTTCTTCGGGTATAACCATGATTACCAGGGCTGTTTGAACGATTATGCCAAAGTCTCCGGGCGTACTCCGGTTATCCCACGTTGGGTGTTGGGCAATTGGTGGAGCCGCTACTGGCCTTACCGGCAGGAAGAGTTAAAGGCACTGATTGAAGATTTTCGCCAGCATGAGGTCCCTCTTTCGGTATGTATCATTGATATGGATTGGCATATCACTAAAACTGGGAATGAATCCTCTGGTTGGACGGGTTACACCTGGAATAAGGAATTGTTCCAAGAACCGTATGCTTTCATCGATTGGCTGCACCAGCAGGGGTTAAGGACTGCCTTAAACCTGCATCCGGGTGATGGGGTCTACCCGCATGAAGAAACTTATCCACAGATGGCTGACATCATGGGGATCGATCCGGCCAGCCGGGAACCCGTTCAATTTGATATCACCGATCCTCGTTTCACCCGGGCGTATTTTGACGTCCTACACCACCCAATGGAAGAAAAAGGGGTTGATTTCTGGTGGCTCGATTGGCAGCAAGGGTCGCGCTCTAAGGTGACCAATCTTGACCCATTATGGTGGTTAAACCACCTGCATTTTAATGACCTCGGTCGAGATGGTAAGAAGCGTCCGTTTATCTTCTCGCGGTGGGGTGGCCTGGGCAATCAACGTTATCCGATCGGTTTCTCGGGCGATACGGTGGTTTCGTGGGAGTCGCTGGCCTTCCAACCGTATTTCACCTCAACGGCCGCCAATGTGGGTTACGGCTGGTGGAGTCACGACATCGGCGGGCATATGGGTGGGAAAGAGGATGGGGAGTTGTATACGCGCTGGGTCCAGTTTGGTGTGTTCAGCCCGATCCTGCGCCTGCACTCGACCTACAACGCTTACCAGGACCGCCGTCCGTGGGGTTATGACAGTGATGTTCTGCGGGTTGTCAGGGGCGCCATGCAGTTGCGCCATGCCTTTATCCCCTATCTGTATTCTATGGCCTGGCGCAATACCCTACAAAACGTGCCTTTAATCACCCCCATGTACCACGCTTACCCAGAAGATGAGGAAGCTTACCACTGCCAGGACCAGTATATATACGGAAGTGAGCTTCTTGTGGCGCCCTTCCTGACGCCACGGAATGCCGAAACCCGTTTGAGCCGGGGCAGCGTCTGGATACCTGGAACAAAAGAAACCAGTTGGTTCAATTTCTTTACCGGGGAACGCTTAAGCGGAGGGAGATGGTACGCGCAGTATGGTGAACTGGAAGACATCCCGGTTTTTGCCAGGGCTGGCGCCATCGTCCCTCTTGGACCGCGTGTGGCCTGGGGTGGTGTCGATAACCCAGTCGAGCTCAACTTGCTGCTCTTCCCCGGCGCTGATAACACATTTGAGCTGGTGGAAGATGATGGCAGCGCCAACCCATACGAGGGTGAGCATGTCTGCCGGACCGTCATCGAACAACTTTGGGAGGAAAATGAATTGCACCTTACCGTGAATGCGGTCCAGGGAAATACAGCGGTTGTCCCGGCAGAGCGGGTCTATCACTTGCTTTGGCGCGGCGTACGCGAGCCCGAAACGATCGAGCTGCAAATCAACGGGAAATTCCTTGAAGCGAAATGGGAATATGATCAGGCACACGAAACGCTGCGCATTGCCAATATTCCTTTATCGTCGCGTGATACCTTGAAAGTACGCCTGGTCGTCAGCCAGGGCAGCCTGATTTCCGGACGGGATAGGATCGAAGAGAACTGCAGGAAGCTCCTGCATGCCTTTAATCTGGATTCGGGCATCAAGGCCCAGATCGAGAGTGAGCTAATCGCGATCAAAGCGGATCCGTCTCTCCTGGCGCGTTATCAACGCCACCTGAGCGAAGCTCAGATCGGCGCGCTTTTACAGACGCTCAACCCATCATCGACGATTTAGAGGATGATTGTTTCAGCGCATTATTCTTAATCTTCCCTTAAGTGTCCGATTGACCTTTTCGGCTTTAAGATACCCCAATTACCGCTTGTGGTTTTACGGCCAACTGGTATCCCTGACCGGCACCTGGATGCAGATCACCGCCCAGGGATACCTGGTTTTTCAATTGACCCATTCGCCGGCATTTCTAGGGTATGTGGGTTTTGCCTCAGGACTGCCCTCCTGGCTGTTCACCCTTTTTGGCGGGGTGATCGCCGATCGGATGCCGCGCAGAACGTTAATGGTCATTACCCAGGCTGTCATGATGATCCTGGCATTCATCCTGGCGGGATTGTTCTTTTTGGGGGTGGTACAGTCTTGGCATATTATCTTACTGGCTTTTTTGTTGGGTGTGGCCAATGCGTTTGATGCCCCGGCCCGGCAGTCTTTTGTAGTCGAGTTGGTTGATGACCGGGCTGACCTGACCAATGCGATTGCTCTGAATGGAACCATGTTCAACACCGCCACGGTGGTTGGGCCTGCCGTAGCGGGTTTCGCATACGCGCTATTTGGACCGGGTTGGTGTTTCACCTTCAATGGTTTATCGTTTATCGCGGTGATTGTAGCGCTGTTGTTGATGAAGTTGAAGCCGGTTGAGCACATCAGCCGTAAGACTTCAGCTTTGCGCCAAATTCGAGAAGGTTTTGAGTATGTCGCCAATAGAGAAACGATCCGCATGCTGATCACCAACCTTGGCATTGTCACTTTGCTTGGCCTGGGTATGGTCAACCTGCTCCCCGATTGGGCGGTTAAAATCTTGCACGGCGATGTTACCACCAATGCACTGCTGATATCCGCCCGTGGCGCTGGGGCGTTAATTGGCGCCCTGGCCGTAGCTGCCCTGGGCCGTTACCGGATTAAAGGCAAACTTTGGTCCGCCGGCAGCTTTGTCCTGGCAATCCTGATGGTTGTCTTTGCTTTTGTACGCTGGGAGCTGCTGTCGATGCTTGTGCTGGTTGGGTTGGGGTTGAGCTTCATGCTGGTGGCCAACACCACAAACGCTTTGGTCCAGTCTGAACTCAGTGATGACATCAGGGGGCGGGTGATGAGCATTTATACTCTGATCTTCTTTGGCGCAATGCCCATTGGGTCGCTGCTGACAGGCTTGCTGGCTGACCGTTTTGGTGAGACCTGGACGGTAGCGGTCAGTGGGGTGATCCTGTTTGGCTTTGCGACTCTGGTCTGGCTGCGCTCCCCAAAATTACGAAATCTAGATTGACCGGGCTATCAATAAGCGGTTAAGCTGATCGCATGACCATTGCCACCCAATCCGTTATCTGGCGGCGTTCAATCTCCACCAGGCCGTGTGCCTGGGCTGCATCCAGCACATCCTCAGCCTGCTTGTCGAGAATGCCGGAGAGGATCAAGATCCCTCCCGGAGCAACGAGCTTCGCCAGACCGGAAGCGAAGAGGCGGATGATGATCGGGGCGAGAATGTTGGCCAAAACCAGTGGCGCCTGGCTCAGGGTGAATTTCCCATTGAGAATCTCATCCACTGAACCCTGCCCGGTTTCGAGGCGCGCCAGGATGTCATTGGCAACCGCGTTTTCCCGCGTGGACCGTATTGCCTGTGGATCGATATCAACCGCCAGGGCGTGAGCGGCGCCCAGCTTCAGCGCGGCAATGGAGAGGATCCCCGAACCACAGCCCACATCAATGACAATGGTCCCGGGTTGTGTGTAGGTTTCAACGGTCTCAAGGCAGAGTTGGGTGGTGGGATGCGTTCCCGTGCCAAAGGCCATGCTAGGATCAATCTTGACCGCGATGCGGTCCGGGTATTCATTGGGTAGCCAGGCCGGTAGTACCAGCAGTTTACTTCCAATAGGGATAGGGTGGTAATGCTGTTTCCAGGCTGCCATCCAATCTTCATCGATAATAGTTTTATAACTGGCAGGGGGCAGAGCCTGAATTTGGCTGACATGCCATAAAGCTTCTTCAAGACGGTGGCGGGCCTCTTCCAGCTGCTCATTAACCGGTAAATAGCCAAAGACGCGTACCGGTCCGGTGGGTGTTCCCTCATCTTCGGCGTCAAGAAATTTCACGTTGCTTTCGACGACGACGCCGTTGGAGACAAAACGTCCCAATACATCTGAGACAGCTTCGGCCATCTCGCCATCCACAACCAGAGATACTTCAAGCCAGCGGGGATCGTCAGCCATTGTTAAAGAACTCCTTCAAGCGATCCCTAAAAGTGGGCTCCTGGGGTTTAACCTCTGAGCCCAACGTCTTCGAAAGCGCTTCAAAGAGTTTATGCTGGTCTGGGGTCAGATGAGATGGAACTTCGACCATCACCATGATCGATTCATCACCTCGACCCGATCCGCGCAGGTGAGGAACGCCCTTACCCTTCAGGGTGAATATCTTGCTTGACTGCGTCCCGGCGGGAATTTTAAGCTTAGTTGGACCATCCACAGTGGGGACTTCAATTTCAGTGCCTAAAGTGGCCTGGGCGATGTTGATGGTCAGATCTACGAGGATATCGTCCTGGTGTCGACGGAAATATTTATGCGCCTGAACCTGAATTTCCAGGTAAAAATTACCATTTGGGCCGCCATACACACCGGGTTGGCCTTCGCCGGCCAGCCGAATCTGGGTTCCGTTATCCACACCGCCTGGAATGGGGACGATTTTCCGCACCGTTTTGCGCTCTGTGGTTCGTCCACGGCAGGTATGGCAAGGCGTGGAATTAATTTCACCCTGGCCATTGCAGGTAGGGCAGGTGGTCACCTGGACCATTGAGCCAAGGAAAGTGCGTACCTCCTGGCGAACCTCACCCCGGCCGCCGCAGGTGGTGCAGCGTGAAGGTGAGGTACCCGGTTCAGCGCCAATGCCGTGGCAGGTGCTGCAGGTTTCGTCGCGTGTGATTTCGATTTCTTTTTCGACGCCAAAGACAGCCTCTTCAAAGGTCAAGGAAACTTTAGCGCTTAAATCCGGCCCACGTCGGGGAGTACGCCGGTTACGCCGGCCTGAACCGCCCATGCCGCTGAAGCCAAAAAATTCTTCAAAGATATCCGATAAATCAACCGACGAGAAGTCGGGAGATATGCCCGCGCCATTCACACCGGCATGTCCGTAACGGTCATAGGCGGCGCGTTTTTCGGCATCCGAGAGGACCGCATAGGCCTCGTTGATCTCTTTGAAACGTTCTTCCGCGTCTGGTTCCTTGTTGACATCAGGATGGTATTTTCGGGCCAGGCCGCGGAAGGCCGATTTCAATTCATCCGGAGAGGCATTTTTTTGCACACTCAGTATTTCGTAATAATCGCGTTGTGCCATTTAAGTTTCTTTTTAAACACTAATCTTCCCAGTTTCTAAAATCCGGCCCTTTGCTTACCAATATGGGCTGGATTTCTGAAACTGAGAGTGGAAAGTGAGATTAAACCTGTTTGAATTCGCCGTCTACGACGTCTTCACCACCCGGATTGCCACCCTGCGGACCGCCATCTGGTTGTTCACCAGGCTGCTGCGGGGTGGCGCCGTCGGCAGAGTAAGCGCTGGAGCCGATTTTTTGGATGATTTCGCCCAGGCTGTCGGTACCTTTGCGGATCGCATCAATATCTTCACCTGCCATGACCTGGCGCAGGTGGTTAACCGCTTCTTCGGTCTGGTGTTTGAGATCGGCAGCGACCTTATCGCCCAGATCTTTGAGGGTTTTTTCGGAGGTATAGATCATATTATCGGCATGGTTACGAACCTCGATCAGCTCTTTGCGGCGTTTGTCGTCGTCGGCGTGGATTTCAGCTTCATGGCGCATGCGTTCAATTTCATTATCACTCAGGCCAGAAGACGCGGTGATGGTAATGTGCTGGCTTCGACCGGTGGCTTTATCCTGTGCAGTGACCTTCAGGATGCCGTTGGCGTCTATGTCAAACGTGACCTCGATCTGGGGAATGCCGCGCGGCGCCGGGGGAATGCCATCCAGGATGAAGCGGCCCAGGGACTTATTATCGGAAGCCAGGGGGCGTTCGCCCTGAAGGACGTGAATCTCGACCTGGGTCTGCCCATCGGATGCGGTGGAGAACACCTGGCCCTTTTTAGCCGGGATGGTGGTATTGTGCTCGATCAAAGGTGTGGCGACACCGCCGTAAGTTTCAACCGAGAGGGTCAGGGGGGTCACATCCAGCAGGAGGATGTCTTTGACCTCACCAGCCAGAACCGCGCCCTGGATGGCAGCGCCAACGGCTACGACTTCATCGGGATTAACCCCCTTGTGGGGTTCCTTGTTGAATTCGCGGCGCACGGCTTCCTGTACGGCGGGCATGCGGATCATACCACCCACCAGCACGACTTCATTGATTTCAGAAGCTTTGAGGCTGGCGTCACTGATCGCCTTACGCACGGGGGTAAGCGTGCGGGAAATCAGATCGCCGGTGAGCTGCTCTAATTTGGCGCGCGTCAGGGTCAATACCAGGTGCTTGGGACCGGTGGCATCGGCGGTGATGTAAGGCAGGTTAATTTCTGCCTGCATGGTACTGGACAGCTCAATCTTGGCTTTTTCAGCCGATTCACGCAGCCGCTGCAAGGCCTGGCGGTCGTTGCGCAGGTCAATGGTGTTCTGGCGTTTGAATTCGTCGGCCAGGTATTCGATGATACGAAGGTCGAAATCGTCGCCGCCCAGGAACGTATCGCCGCTGGTTGAGCGCACCTGGAAAACGCCTTCACCGACGTCCAGGACCGAGATATCGAAAGTACCACCGCCCAGGTCATACACGGCAATAATTTCATTCTTCTTCTTGTCCAGCCCATAAGCCAGGGAGGAGGCAGTGGGTTCGTTGATGATGCGCAAGACTTCAAGACCGGCAATTTTACCGGCGTCCTTGGTGGCATTGCGTTGTGAATCGTTGAAATAGGCCGGAACGGTGATCACCGCCTGGGTCACTGGTTCGCCCAGGTATGCTTCCGCATCCGCCTTGAGTTTGGCCAGGATCATGGCGGAAATTTCCGGCGGGGAATATTCCTTGCCATCCAGGATCACGCGTATGTCGCCGTTGGGGGCTTTCGTGACCTTATAAGGAACGCGGCTGACCGTTCTCTGCACTTCAGGGTCATCGAACTTGCGTCCCATGAATCGTTTAATTGAAAAGACAGTGTTTTCGGCGTTAATGATGGCTTGATTGCGGGCTACGCGACCCACCAGGCGTTCGTGGTTCTTGTTGACCGCCACAACCGATGGCACCAGGCGCTCGCCTTCGGCTGAAGGGATGACAACTGGTTCGCCGCCGATCATGACCGCAGCTACTGAATTGGTAGTACCTAGATCAATTCCAATGATTTTTCCCATAATATCCTCCTATTTTGCTACCCGAACCTGGGCGGGTCGGATCACCCGGTCCCCTAGCAGATAGCCTGGCTGAATGACCTCAATAATCTGGCCGCTCTGGTGGGCCGGACTTTCTTCGTAAGTGATGGCTTCATGCCGGGTGGGATCGAAAACACTATCGTCCATTCCCATCTGGCGAACCCCTTCATTTTCTAATAGATTGAACAATTTCCGGTAGATCAGCTCGATTCCTTCGCTCCAGGCGATTCCTTCACCAGCGACCGGGCGGGTTTTCAAAGCGCGCTCTAAATCATCCAGTATGACCAGGTATTTCTTGACCACATTGACCAGGGCATTTTGCTGAGTCTGGATTGAGTCCCGTTCGACACGTTTTTTGTAATTTAAAAAATCGGCTCGTTCATGCTGCCATCCATCAAAATAACTGGCTGCCTGCGTGCGGTTTTTCTCAAGATCGCTTTGCAATGTGTCGAATTCTTCCATCGAGAGCGCTACCATGGGCGGCTGAGCCTCATGGGCTGATGCAGTATTTTCCCCTTGCGACAGTCCTATGGGGTCTACAACCGGGTTGGTGGGAGTGTTAGCTGGGTGATTTCCATCGGCGGATTTCACCTGATCGGGCTGGCTGGACCGATTTTCACCCATTTGCTTGGCCTGTTCGGCAGCAGAAGGATTTGTTGCTGGCTCTGGAGTGTTCTTCTTTTTTTTGTCTTCTTTCATAATTTACACTGTCCTTCGATAAGAGAGTCCCCAAATTTGAGGTGTTTGCAGGTGCGAAGTACCCGCAAACACCTCAAATTTGGGCCTTATTCATGCATGTCTCAGCAGTAATAAAAAAATAAGTGCTAATCAATCAACCAGGGTTTCTGACACCAGGTCACTCAATAGGCCGGCAATAAAGCGTACCGTTGAGATAGTTTGCCCGTATGGCATGCGCATTGGGCCTAAAACGCCCAGGGTACCTGTGGCTATACCGGGCATGCCATAACGCGCCAGAACCATTGAGCATTGGCGCAGCTCTTGCCATGTCCCTTCGCCGCCTATCAAGACCTGTACGCCGCCCACGGCGCTGGTCATGATGGTACGTGATAACAGGTTATCCAGCAGAGAGCGTTCTTCTAATAAACGCAAGGCCCCGCGTGCATCGTCGGCGCCGGAAAATTCAGGTTCGGTCAGCACATTGGTCAGGCCATCCAGGTATACTTCACCGGCGACCATTGTGTCTGAGTGGCCCATGGCGCGCTTGATCACATCCATGACATCCAATTCCATTGCGTTCAATTGGCTATGGATGGATGCCAGATTTTCGGCGTCCAGCCCTTGGCAGATATCGGTTATGTGATTGGCTGCAATCGATAGCTGCTCTTGAGACACTGGTTCGTGCAAAGTTAACAACTCTTGGTGGATCTCACCGCCCATCATGACCAGTACCATCAACACCTGCCGCCCGCGGGTGGCGATCAGCTCAAGGTGCTTGAAGCGCGCCATTTCGGAATGAGGAGCAGTCACCAGGGATGCGCCACGGGATTGGTGGGCCAACACGGATGCCGCGAGGCGCAGCCATTGTTCCAAATCCTGGGGTGATTGGTAAAACTGGTGGCTGATGGTGCGGCGGATATTGGCAGGCAGGTCTGTTTGCTGGATCAGACGTCCAACGAAGTAGCGATATCCTTCTTCGGATGGGATCCGTCCGGCCGAAGTATGTGGTTGGCGCAAATAGCCCATGTCGGTTAATGCCGACATTTCATTCCGAATCGTCGCAGAACTCATATCCAGCCGGTAATGCTCGACCAGATGGCGAGAACCAACCGCCTGGGCAGTTCTGGAATATTCATGAATCACTAACGTCAGGATCAGTTTTTGGCGTTCAGTTAACTCTAGCATGATTAATCCACTCGACCTAACATTTTAGCACTCGGGATAGGAGAGTGCTAAAATATAATAAATGATCATACCATGGCTGGAATTGCGAGTCAAGTTAAGCGCCTTCACGTAGAAATTATTAACAAAATTCTTATATGGCGGCAATCATAGGAGAGATTAGGCAAACCCCTGATATTGACCTTAATCCGTTTTATATTACAATAAGGTGCAATTGATGGACCATCTTGGTATCCTGTCTTTTTGGCGGCCGGTCTTGATGTTCGACTTATTCAAGGAGTCTAAGCAAATGCCCCCTTCTCCATTTCCTTCACGAAGAGCCCCGATCTATGCTGACGTTCCCGATCAACAGTGGAATGATTGGCGCTGGCAGCTCAGCCATCGCCTGAACTCTTATGAAGACTTCAATAGAATTTTGAAACTCACTGAAAGTGAGAAAAAAGCTTTAGCCACCCAGGGACTTTTCCGGGTTGATATTACGCCATATTTTGTTTCTTTGATCGACCCTGAAGATCCGAATGACCCCGTCCGGCGGCAGGTGATCCCGACCGCCGATGAAATTGTACCGTTTACTGGCATGATGGAAGATTCTCTGGCAGAAGATCGCCACTCTCCTGTGCCTGGCCTGGTCCATCGTTACCCCGACCGGGTGCTGATGCTGGTGACCACCCAATGCGCATCTTACTGCCGCTACTGTACCCGTTCTCGCATGGTGGGCGACCCGGCGGCTACTTTTTCGAAAGCCGAGTTAGAGCTCCAGCTTGAATACTTGCGCAAAACTCCCCAGGTGCGCGATGTTCTTATTTCAGGCGGGGACCCGCTAACCATGGCTCCGCGCCAGCTTGAAGAACTGCTTAGTAAACTTCGTGAAATTCCACACATTGAAATTATCCGCATCGGGTCGCGCGTACCGGTCTTTATGCCCATGCGGGTGACGCCTGAGCTGACGGATATGTTGCAAAAGTACCACCCTTTGTGGATGAATATCCACGTCAACCATCCTAACGAAATCACCGCGGAGCTGGCTGAGGCGTGCGACCGGTTGAGCCGGGTGGGTATTCCGCTGGGTAACCAATCCGTATTGCTGGCCGGGATCAATGACTGCCCGCATATCTTCCGCAAGTTGGTGCAGGATTTGGTGCGCATCCGCGTGCGGCCCTACTATATCTACCAATGCGATCTGGTAGAAGGCGCCGGTCATTTTCGCACCCCGGTGGCCAAAGGGATTGAGATCATTGAAGCGATGCGCGGGCATACATCGGGATATGCTGTGCCCACGTTTGTCGTCGACGCACCTGGTGGGGGCGGTAAGATCCCATTGAATCCCAATTACCTGCTCAGCATGTCGGACCACAAGATTGTCCTTCGTAATTATGAGGGCTTGATTTCGACTTATGAAGAGCCCACAACCTATGCGACACACGATCCGAAGACTTGCCCATATTGCAAAAATAAAAAAATAGAGCCCGGACAGAACGGTATTTCTGGTTTATTAGATGGAGAAGATTTTATGATTAAACCTGAGGGATTTGAAGAGCTGCATAACCGGGGTGGTGGGCAGCACCGTCTGCGCACAGACCCGGATAAATGGAAGCCCCTCGGTATTGGCGAGGGAGATTATTAAAAAAATATGACCCCCCAAGTTAAAACTTGGGGGGTCATATTTTATAATGTTTAATTAATCGCTGCGAAGTTTTGCGT
>DAIQPZ010000280.1:0-2076 GCA_036787065.1 Anaerolineaceae bacterium | reverse complement strand
CACCCGCAATTACCTCAAATTCGGACCACTTTCTTCTCATGCCTGAGTAGTTACCAAATTTTATCATCTTATTCTAAAAATTAAACCAGATGACAGGCCACCCAATGCTTTGGTCCAACCTCACGCCAGGTGGGAACCTGTTCAGCACAGATTTTAATCGCCCACGGGCAGCGGGTGCGGAAGCGACAGCCCGATGGTGGATTAACCGGGCTGGGAACATCACCTTCCAGGATGATACGCTGGCGTTTTTCTTCAACCACCGGGTCAGGGACTGGCACAGCCGAGAGCAAAGCCTGCGTGTAAGGATGGAGCGGGTGCATATACAACTCTTCTCGCGTGGTTAGTTCCGCCAAAATTCCCAGGTACATCACTGCCACCCGGTTGCTGATATGCCGCACCATGGAAAGATCGTGGGCAATGAACAGGTAAGTCAGGCCCATATTTTCCTGTAAACCCTCAAGCAGGTTGATCACTTGAGCCTGAATGGAAACGTCCAGGGCCGAGATCGGCTCGTCGCATACGATAAAATCAGGTTCGAGCGCCAGAGCGCGCGCAATGCCGATCCTTTGCCGCTGCCCGCCTGAAAATTCATGCGGATATCGGGCGGCAAACGTGCGGTTCAAGCGCACCAAGTTCAACAACTCGTCCACCCTATGTTTTACATCCCCTGGTTTTACAAGCTGATGAACCTGCAAGGGTTCAGCGATAATATCACCCACGGTCATGCGCGGGTTAAGACTGGCATAGGGATCCTGGAAGATCATCTGCATGCGGCGCCGCATATGGCGTAGTTCTTCTCCCTTCAATGTGACCAGGTTAATCCCATCAAAAAAGACATCGCCAGCCGTGGGCTTGTATAACTGCAAGATTGTCCGACCGGCGGTGGTTTTCCCACAGCCCGACTCCCCTACCAGCCCAAACGTCTCCCCTTTTTTGACATCAAAACTGATCCCATCGACCGCATGGACCACACCCACCTGACGCTGGAAGACCCCACTGAGAATAGGAAAATATTTCACCAACCCTTCCACTCGAAGCAGCTTCTGATCCTCAGGCATGGCGTGGTCCCCCTTTCATTACATCCCACCAGCATGCAGATCGGTGACCCTCGCCAACTTCCATCAGGGGCGGATTTTCTTTGCATCGATCGAATACGTAAGGGCAGCGTACCGAGAATGGACACGCCACTGGTTGTCGTAGCAGCATCGGCGGCAGGCCCGGTATATCCGTCAGGCGTTGTGGACCGCTGGCATCCATGCGCGGCAGGCTGTGCAGCAGTCCCAGGGTGTACGGGTGGTTCGGGTTAGCGTAAAGTTCTTTAACGCCAGCCTCCTCTACAATATAGCCCGCGTACATCACGATAACCCGTTGGGCCAAGCCCGCGATGATGCCCAGGTCATGGGTGATCCAGATCACCGCCATACCTAATTCACTGCGTAATTTCTTCACCAGTTCAACGATTTGAGCCTGAATCGTCACATCCAGGGCGGTCGTCGGCTCGTCGGCAATTAAAATTTGGGGGTTGCAGGCCAACGCCATAGCGATCATGACGCGCTGGCGCATCCCACCCGAAAACTGGTGCGGGAACTGTCCCAGGCGCTTTTTCGGTTCTGGGATGCCCACCAGACTCAGAAGATCTATCACCCGCTTTTCGGCCTCTTTTTTGCTAAGTCCGAGGTGTAAGATTAACGGCTCAGCTACCTGATTGCCAATATTGATTACCGGGTTTAGGGAGGTCATCGGATCCTGGAAGATCATACCTATTTGGGCGCCGCGCACGTGGCGGATTTCATCCGGATTCATTTTCAAAAGATCGGCGTCATGAAATAGCGCTTTTCCACCCACAATCTGGCCTGGTGGGCGGGGGATGAGCTGGAGCACCGAAAGTACCGTGACGCTCTTTCCACAGCCACTTTCACCCACAACGCCCAAAGTTTCGCCTTCCTTTAGCTCAAAGCTGACCCCGTTGACGGCATACACGATTCCTTCCGGTGTTTTGAAGCGCGTCACCAAGTCTTCGACCTTTAAGATAGAGGGGCGCCCATTATGGTTTGAATTCATCAAATAAATTTCTCT
>DAIQPZ010000146.1:3087-6846 GCA_036787065.1 Anaerolineaceae bacterium | reverse complement strand
TCAGGATGACAACTAAATATGGGTAAAGCCTCAGGCGTTCAGAATGACAACTAAATGGGGGTAGAGCCTCAGGCTTTCAGGATGACAACTAAATGGGGGTAAAGCCTCAGGCGTTCAGGATGACAAATGGTTGGTTTTGTCATCCTGGAGGGAGGGCTTTGACGACCGAAGGATCTCGGTTGGGGTGGCGAGATCCTTCACTGGCCCAACAAAGCTTGGGCCGTTCAGGATGACAACTAAATCAGTTTCTCCTTATTTCCTTTGAGCAGCCCTGCTGCTTGCAGCAAGGCTGCACCAGTCCCTGCGCCCTGACTCAGTTCAGAGACCGCTGCGGGGGACTTCGTTGTACTGAAATTTGAAAGCGGGTTTAAGGCAGAGAAAGGCTGCATTTAAAGAGATTGGTGAAACCAACCTCTGCTTGGGCCAACTCACAATCCGCATTCTTATACGAGCGGTGAATTAATTGAATAAACAAATCGGGGAAAGCGGTCAGCACGTATGTGGGGCTGCCGGAATACAAGCGGATCTGGCTGGTGGACGCGACTTTGGCGGTCTGAATGCCCGCCTGGTCGAGGTAAGCCGGGACGGCCACGCCGTCTCCATAATTAAAAATGGTCAGGGGAGACAACCCACGCGGATCGAGCGCTTTGTAAAGAGCCATTATCCGCGACGGTTGGTAAAAGGCCTGGTAATAGTTGTAAAACAAGTTTTGTGAGACCTGAGCCTGGTGGATATCCGCCAACAATCGGGCATCCCGGTTTTCAAGCGCAAAAAAGAAAGTTGCCTGGCAATACAGGATGGCCAGCACCAGGGCGAACCAAGGCCTGATAGCCAACCAGGGGATGGCGCCGATCAACCCATCCAAAGCCATTGCCAGCAGCAAGACAAACGGGATTAACAGGACGACGAAAACCCGGTCAGCCGGTTCGTTCCACAGCACAAAATTCATGGCAAAAGGGGCCACCATTACGAACATGCAGAACAGGCATCGCGCCAGGTAAATCCGCTGTTTCGACCGGATGCAGGCGGCCAGCCCAAGGGCGGCCAGGGGAAGCAAGGCATAACGGAAGGAAAAAAAATAATTCATCGTGCGGGGGAAAAGCAAGAGCCGGGTCTTGAGGCTGAAGAGATCGACCCCTTGTGTCTTCGCATTCTGAAAAACGTCCCGCATCACGGGCAGGTAAAACAATCCGGCCAACAGACAGCCCGCCCCAAGAAGGAGCGCCTCGCGGAAAGGATAAGACTTGAAGGCGGCTGTCTCTAAAGAGTCTGCCTCAAACCAGGATTTCAAAGTGATTACCAACCCACCCGCGGTATGCCCCGCTTGAAGCCGGCGGTAAAACCCAAGCAGCGCCGGGGCTGCCACAACCAGGCCTAAAAATAAAATCATGCTTGCGATTAGGTACAAGTTGGAAGGCACGGTATACACGAGCAGTGCGGTAAAAGTGACCAGCCCTATCCCATTCTTCCAGGTCAGCTTTTCAGCGCTGGCCAGCAGGCAGTAAAGGACCCATACCGCCAATAATAAGCTGAGGCTGTAACCGCGCACTTGCAAGACGAAATTATAATAAGGCACGCTTGTCACCAGGCATAACAACGCCAGGACCGCAACGCGGTGGTTAAAAAACCGGAAACACAACCACCCCAGGCAGGCAAGGGTCAAAACGGTATAGGCCATCATCAAACCGCGGATAGTTTCAGGATGCGCCATCAGCGTGGACAGGTCCCGGATTCCCAGCGCGGTCACAAACAGGTGGTTGATTAGATTGAAGAAGATGTGGTTGTTGGGGTTTGGATAATGGGTCGGGATCACTGCTAATGGGACGAAAACATACTGCTTGAGGGTGTAAACTTCATCATACCAGAAATCGAGGTTGAGATAACGCGCCAGCCATACGCCAAAAGGGATGACCACCGCAAGAAGTAACCCACCGGTGGCAAAGAAGGTCTTTTTGTTACCCATTTTAAATGCAACCAAACGGGGACACCCCCTTCCTGAGTGAAAACAATCACAAAGTATGACCTTACCTTACTATTTCAGTATGAATGCCAGATGAAAGTTACTTTAGGATTAAGCCTTATCTCGTTCTACCCCTATAATATGTAGAAGTCCTTCACAAGCAACCCCTGTGACGGCTTATCACTCGACCATGCATGATTTTAGAAAGGAGAACGAGCATGCCCCCTGTCTACTGGGCCATTGAACTGCTCACCATCGACACATTGATTGACGGCTGGATCGACGGGAGCCTTCCTTTTCAAAGAGCGATCTTTAATCCGATGATGTGGCGCGACGTGCTATCGATCCGGCTGCAATCTGTGCTGATTCAACCCACCGGCGATTTACAAATCACGGAAAGTAAACTGCCAGCCATGACTGTGCCTTTAAAATACCAGTTGGTCGGGGTAATTCCCAAGGACAAAAACGGGCTTGATGCCGTCCAAAAGAATTGTGTCGTATCCGTTAGCGCGCCAGTTCAACTGCTGGTGGGGCCTTATTCCATCCAGGGACTATTACAAAGTACTTATCCATTAAAAGACATCGACGATTGCGCCAGCGCGGGTTACAACTATCTGAAGGATGTCGAAATCAACCAGATCACACCGGGCAGCCGTCTCAAAGGGTTGAAGGCCCCGGCAATGCTGGTAAGCACCGCGCTGCTTCAGTACATGGCCCTGGTACAGAAACCGCAGTAAGGTGGAAAGAACCTGACCCCGGCCCTTCCCTGAAGGGAAGGGTGCAGAGTCTGGTTCCCTCCCCTTCAGGGGAGGGTTAGGGAGAGGTAGAATTTAGGAGAATAAATGAACAACCCATCTGAATCTGATCTAGCGGGTGTGGCCACGGTAACCCGTTTCAACGACGCGCTTAACGCGCGCGACCTGGCGGCCATGCAAGCCCTGCTGGCGCTGGATACTGTCTTTGAAAACACCAATCCCCCACCGGACGGACAGCGCTATGCAGGGCTGGCGGCTGTGACCGCATTCTGGGAGGACTTTTTTCGTTCCTCCAGCCAGGCCCATTTTGAAATCGAAGAGATTTTTGGCTCAGGTGATCGCGTGGTGTTGCGCTGGCTCTACCATTGGACAGACCCAGAAAGGCGCCGCGGGCATATCCGCGGGGTCGACCTTTACCGGGTGTCCGCCGGGCTGATCGCCGAAAAGTTATCCTACGTTAAAGGGTAATGGCGCATGCAAAGCAAATCCGCTGCGCGAGAGATAGGGATCGCCCTGGGCACTGCCGCGGTCGTCATCGCGAGCGAGTTTTTCTTCAGACACTACGTCACGTTCTGGCTACCCGTGGTGGGAAACCTGCTGGTCACCGACAGCATCGCCCTGCTGCTGGCATATACTTTCCTGCTGGTAGCTGCCCGCCGCCTGATGCACGTCAAATGGCGCGACGAGGTAGCTGGCATTGGCCAGGCGCTGATCGAGTTGGTAACAAAATGGAAGGGGGCAGGTTGGCTGCTGCTTCTGGTGCTGGCGGGATCCGTTTTGCCGGTCGTCGACCGCCTCTTATGGGGCCAGGTCAGCTTGCCTATGGCCATCAGTCCTTACCGCAACCCCACCGTCTGGCTGGCGGACCAGGCCCCTCTACTTAGAGCCGTGTCCCTGGTGCTGGTGAATGGGTTGTTCGTCCCGATTGCGCAAGGATTCTTATGGCGTGGAGTGGTCCAGGTGCGCCTGCTGCGCATGGTCCCCAAATGGCTGGCGGACGGCTTGACCGCCGACGAGATCCTTGACCTGGTCGCGTACATGGAG
>DAIQPZ010000146.1:0-3077 GCA_036787065.1 Anaerolineaceae bacterium | reverse complement strand
CAAGAATTCTTGGGGCGTGGGGTGATCCAGGTGCGCTTATAGCGCGTGCTGCCCAAAGGACTGGCGATCGGATTGACCGCCGTGCTATTTTCTTTGAAACAGGTCGTGGTAGATGCGTCCCTAGGCAGGTTGTTGGCGCTGACCGCCTTTGGGGTCATCTGCGGCATTGTGGCAGCGGGAAAGGACTGGCGCCAATCAGCCGCACTGCACCTTTTTGCCAACACAGCCACCAGTGGATGGATCTGGTGTTCGGTTAGGTGATTAAATACGAAAGCGCCGGGGACGCCGACCCCGGCGCTCTCTTTTGGAGGAGAAGAAGAAGAGAAGTCGCCCTAACTGGTTATAGAATAACCGATCAGCACATCTCATACTGGACGCTCGCCCTACGCTTACCCATCGTTCACCCACCTAACCGGCAAATTCTTTTCATTACTGTCCAGTCGAGCGTGAAATCCCGAATTTGATGTGTTTGCTGGCGCTTCGCGCCAGCAAACACATCAAATTCGGCTAATCTCTTCTGGTGGCTTAGTGAATACTACCTTAGAAAGGAACCTTTACATGACAATCTGGTCCCCCACTCATTGGTCAACCGCCCTGGCCGACACCCTGCTCAGCCGCTATCCGGACCCAGACAGCGTCCCTTATAAACCCTGGTGTTACGTGCAGGGCTATGTGCTGCTCGGTTTTGAGAAGATATGGAGGTTCACCCGCGACCCACGTTACCTGGCTTACCTGCAGAAATTCGGCGACCAGCACGTGGCCTCAGATGGCGCCATCCGCGACTTTATGGGAGACAGCCTGGACGACATGATGGCGGGGACGGTCCTGGTGGCGCTTTATGAGATCACCGGACAGGAAAAATACCGCCTGGCTGCCGGGCGCGTGCGCCACGCCTTCGAGGATTACCCGCGCAACAAAGACGGCGGTTTCTGGCACGCACGCAACCTGCCCCACGAAATGTGGATCGACGGGGTCTTCATGGGCCAGATGTTCCTAACCCGCTACGGTGCCTCCATCGGTGAGACCCAGGCTTGCTTCGATGAAGCCGCGGCGCAGATCCTGACCCTGGCAGCCCACTGCCGCAAGGGGGAAACGAAGCTGTTCTACCACGCCTGGGACGAATCACACAGCGCCCCCTGGGCTGACCCAATTACAGGCCTGTCGCCCGAGGTATGGAGCGAAGGGTTGGGCTGGTATGCCCTGGTGTTGGTGGAGTCACTGGCATTGATGCCCACCAGCCACCCGCGCCGGTCTGAATTGATGGGTGTGCTGAACGATCTGCTGGAAGGGCTGCTCGATACGCAGGACCCGCGAACAGGTTTATGGTACCAGGTGGTGGATAAAGGCGACCGCCCGGATAACTGGCACGATACCTCCGGTAGCGCCATGTTCATCTACACACTGGCGCGCGCGGTTGAACTCGGCTACACGCAGGATACCCGCCTTGGCCCTGCCGCACAAAAGGGTTACCAGGGCCTGATCACCAAAGCCGCGATCAACCCCGAAGGTCTGGTGGACATCCGCGATGCCTGCGATGGGGTGTGCGTCCAGAAAAGCTACGCCAATTATATCCACTACCCCCAGACGCTCAATGCCAAAGAAGCCGTGGCCGGGTTCTTGTGGGCGGCGACAATTACTGACAACGGATTTCTATAGCCAGTACCGTCAACCTGTCATCGCGATATAATGAGACGATAGATAATTTCACAAGGAGGGACTGACTATGTTCGCACTCTTTTCTCGACGTCTCAGGTATATTACACACGCAACCCTTGGGTGCGTGCTCGTCGCTGCCCTCCTCTGCGCCCAGCCCTCACCGGTACGCGCCGCCGGTACGGTCGGTGATGGCACTCCCGCCAGCTGCACCTCCCAGGCACTCGCCAACGCGATTACCGCTGGCAGTGGGGACATAACGTTTGCCTGACGCGCAGCGCCGGTCACCATCGTGATTATGCAGCCCGGCGGGCTCTTGATCCCCAACGGTGTCAATATCACGATGGACGGCAACCACCCGATCGAGTTGAGCGGCGGCCTTGCCTGGCGCGTCCTCGTTGTCAACGGCGGCGCCAGCCTGACGCTCAAAGACATCGAAAACATTTGGATTGGAGATCACAATCGCTTATGCCTATTCTACTGATTGCGTCATTCAGGCGATTAGGCGAAAAAATAAAATTGGCAATTTCGGTAATGTGGTTTGTTTCAGAGGCGCAAAATGACACAACCAAAGCCAATAGGTCTCATCTTCTGTCGAAAGGGTTAGAAGATGATCCGTAAGAAATATAGGTTTTTTAGGGGACGTAGATTGCTTCTCTCGAATAGGGTTATATGCTATGCTTGTTGGAGAATTTGCGTTTATTGATAGGTCGGCAATGTTCAAAGAAATTCACGATCTCGCTATTCTCAACCCCGCACCTGGGATGGTTGAGGTTACCCTCTTAGTTCGCAAGGCGAGGAGATCACTCTGATCGCGCGGATCTTCGCCGTAGTGGATGTTTACGACGTATCGACCTCCTACCGACTCCACCGGAAAGGCAGGATAAGCCTGTGAGTAAAGAAACTGTAACGCGTGATCCATTTGAACGTAGCGCAGCCGTATTCATGGCCTTCGTATGCGCCATCAGCCTGCTGGCAATCTCCGGCTGGTTGTTCAACCAGCCGATCCTGGCCTCGCTCCGCCCTGAATTCATTCCCATGGCTCCCAGTACTGCGCTGATATTCCTGGGGTTGTGCGGCGCCGGGCTCATCTTCAGAGTTTACTCAGCCAAACGCGGGATGAGGATCCTTGTACAGGCAAGCCTGGTGGGGATGTTGACCATCGTTCTCATCCTCGCACTCAGATACTTTACCGGACTCGGACCCGATCTCGAACAAATGCTCTACCAAAATCCTGGTTTGTTCGGACAAATTGAAAACGCCCATATATCCCCGCTGACTGCCCTGGGTTTCTTTCTGACGATCCCGGCATTTCTTTTGTTGACCGGCCGCGAGCCGGGCCAGCGCACAAAAAGTGCTTCCGCTGCCCTATCATTGGCTGTGTTTATCCTCAGTGGTTTAATTGTCCTCAGTTACCTATACGG
>DAIQPZ010000145.1:0-6868 GCA_036787065.1 Anaerolineaceae bacterium | reverse complement strand
GTCCCCATCCGTTCATCCGGGGCAGGACCGAGTGCGGCCAGCAGGTGCGCTTTGGCAACCAGTTTGCTTTCTTCCATCCCATGGTAACCAGACAATTTCTCAACCAACAGGTAAGCCTCATCGAAACGGCTTTCACTAAGAACTACCTGGCAGAGAAGATAACGGTGACGTTCAGCCTGTTGGTTCAGCCTGTCAATCACCTGGTTGGTAAAAATCTGCCCTTTTTCAACAGAGATTGCATCCACCAGGCGCCGGGCCTGGAAATAGGTGTCAAAACTGGGCGTCTCATCAAACGCCGGGAGATAGAGCTCGAATGCTTTTACGGCGTTACCAGTGGCAGAATAGGCTCGCGCCATATACCCGCGCAAAGAAAGCTTATCCGGGCTGCCCCACAACTCGCGCATCGAATAGGTGGGGCGAGATTGTTGCGCTATTTCGAGGGCTTCCTGAGCATAGGTGAGAACCGCCGGCCAATCCCCAGCCGCTTCCCGGTCAGCCAATAACGGGGTGTAGCAGGCGGGATAAAGCTGGCGGAAGCGGATCCACAGGGCGCGGATATCATCGGTACGGTCAGCCTGCTCGTAGAAACGCAGTAACAGGCACAGCGGAAAGGCTAATCCATAAAAAGATGTTGCCCAGGTTTGCCTGGCGTGCTGATCTGCCCAGGTTTCGAGGTGGGCTTGCAGCGCCGGCTGGTTCTCGCCCCCTACTAATTCCAGAAAACGGTCCACGTCGGTTGGATGCTCGTGAACAGAAAGGAAGTTCAGCGCCTGGGTAAAAAATTCCGCCTGTGGCTGGCTGGATTATAGCGCGTTTAAATAACGGCTGACAACCTGTCGCGGGTCTTGCGCCAAGATTTCCAGCGGGTCGGGCACCCCCAGGGTTTCATCGGTGTCCCCCAACACCAAATCGAGCAGCATGTCATAAGCCTGCCTGGCAACTTCAAACTGACCGGCATCGAAATATGAGTCGGCCTCATGAAAAAAGGTTCGCAGCGCATTCAGCCCGATATGGTCATCGGGATCGTACGCTTCGGTCTCGTTGTAATTATCTTCACCGTAATAGATCGCGGCTTCTTCGTCGTAATACTTTCCTTCAGAAACCTCATCGGCAAAGTCTTCCAGTTCGGCCAGAAAATCTTCTGTGGATGGGTAGCGCAGATCGGCTGTCGCCATGCCTGGCGGCGCCAGGTGCTCCCAAAAACGCTGGCGGGTAGGCTCGTCCATGCCTTGCACCAGGTCCAGCAGCAGGATCACCAGTTCGTTTTTGGATTTCTTTTCCAGGTAGGCACGGATGTGCGCCATGCGGTCGGGATTGGTTTTGTGGCGGTTCGGCATATCAATCTCTCATAATTGGATGGACTTGTACTTGCAGTCTTGGCGCCTTTATAAAGCATTTTCTTCTTTCTGCAGCCGGTCACACAGGTTTTTAATCGCCTGGTACGCTGGGCTGTCCTGGGTAGGGTAATATTCTGGATCATCAAGCACCGAATTAATCACATCGACCAAACACTCGATGTCCCAGCGGTACAGCCCAATCGGGCGCACGCCCTGGTAGTTAGCGATGCGTCTGTCCAGACCAAATGCTTCAGCCACCATCCAGTCAAAGCGCTGGAGTTCATCCAACTCCATGCCGGTGATCAAAATCCTGGCCTTGCGATCCCTTCTACCGGGCTTTGTTTCTTTTTAATCGAGTGGGTTACTCTGGCATCGTTATTTGAATTCCAGTGACTTTGTGAATGAATTCGAGCGACTCTTTGATTAATGACGGGAGACGCAATGCTTGCATATTCCCACTATCGTAGAGAAAAACAAGATTTTGCACGACTCGATAGTAATCGATGTGCGTGAGATCCAAAGGGAGTTGGGTGCGATAAGCATCCAGGTACTTTTGTAAGAATGTCTCCCAATCAATGGATTCGGCGCCTGGTACCGAGAGATGTTTGATCATCGTTATGAGCCTGATTGTATTGGCGATATCCAAAACTGGATCGGCGATGTATAAATGCCAGTCCAGCACACCCGTTACTTTACCCTCCTTAATGAGGATATTCAGCGGGTGAAAATCTCCGTGACAGATGGCAAGACGCTCCAGTTCAGGTGGGCGGTTCTTGATCAACCAGTCTACCATGGCACGGGTCCAGGGGAATTCTGTTCCTTTTGCGGCGATTGCCAGCGCATCAAAAAAATCTGTTCTGAACCTATATCGATTCTCATCGAAGCCTTGTTCATTTAGCGACTTGACCAAAGGCTCCGGATCAATTTTGTGCAGGTTCGCATGTGTTTTTCCCAACATTTCAGGTATGGTGTCGAATGGAGCTGTCCACAGGGGTTGTCCGGGCAAGAATTCCATAATATAAAACGCTCCGCCCAGGATTGCCTTGTCAGTGCACACTTTGTACGTCCTGGCAACAGGATATTCCTTTTTTGCCAGCGCATTCTGTACGCTGCTTTCCCAGACAGCATCATCTGATCCACGGTATTCTGGATACAACCGTAGTACCAGTGGCTGATTCAGTTCTTTTTGACCGCCTTTTAGTTGGAATTGATAGGTTGCTGTTTCTATTCCCCCCTTCAACTGAGTCAGGGCCAAATCATACGCTAAGGTGAAATCATTGTATACAGCTCTCAAATAGGTAATGAGTTTACCGGCGATCTGATCCGTGTTGTTTTCGTCTGGTTGAGTCACTGTCTATGCCTCCTGATTTTTGATACCTTTGTCGTTTAACCATCGGCCCCCCAATAGCCTTGGGACATTTCCGTTCTTCCAGCCCTAATCCCGTATAGAGATATTGGTTGGGATTAGCAGGTGGAGTACAGGGGAATGGCGCTGGACTGGGTTAACCCAGGATCAGGCGCGAACGTTGAAAACTCACCAGCGAGGCGGCCAACAGGATCGCATCGAGTACCGCCAGGGTACCCATAACAATCAGGACCATTTGAGACGTAGTCAATGATGCGGTCACACTCGCCGGCAAAAACCTGGCGACCCCGTAGACGGCCAAGCCAAGGATAATCATACCCAGGATCATGGTTTGCCCTGCCTGGCGCACGGTGGCAGATTTCAGGGAGATCAGCACACCTCCGCTGGCGGCAAGCAGGTTGGTCAATAAGCTCAAGGCGAGCAATATCACAAAGAGGTTGATCGGCGCATAAAATACCCATTGCCCTTGCCCTTGCGACAAATTGACCACCACCGCTCCAAGCAACAGGCAAAAGACGGTCATCCCCCAGCTAAACCCGACCGCTACCAGCACTTTACCCAATAGAATCGCGCGATCAGAGATTCGGCTGGCCAGCAGGGTTTCCAGGGTATGGCGTTCGTGTTCCCCGGCGATGGCATCGCCAATAAAACTGATGATCAGCATAAAGGGGACATACAATATAATCAGGAGGGTCGCCGAGTCAAGGTCGATCCAACGCTGTTTGAACGATAATGGTAAAACAATGCCCAAAATGGCGATAACCAGCAAGGGCCGAAATAAATCATAACGCCCGCCCGACCAGAGAAAATCTTTCCATTCTTTCCAAATCATCGTGCATGGAGGCGCTGTAATTGAGCAGTTCTGTCCGGATATTCTCCGATACACTTCTTTGTGGATCAAACTGTTCCCAATAGGCCGGCACACCACCCAGCATGGCATAGACTGCCACCCGTGTTTTCACCCGGCTTGAGATCGCTCACCAGCTTAAACAAGGTCTCAAATCCCTTTCACGCGCACGATCAGGCGCGCCAGGCCGGTCTTCTGGGCCTGGACCACTTCAATATCGCCCAGTTTGCGCACCACGACTTGCGCCTGGCTCAGCTCTTCTGCCGGGTAAGCGCTGGAAATAACCCCCACCACGTGCATCCCGGCGGCACGACCGGCCTGGATCCCCGCGGGCGTGTCTTCGATCACCACGCAACTGGCAGGCTTCACCCCCAGCATTATCGCCGCGAAAAGATACGGCTCGGGATCGGGTTTGCCCGCCACCACGTCTTCGGCGCTGATCAGCACATCCGGAACCGGCAGCCCGCCAAAGGCCAGGCGGGTGGAGGCGGTGGCATGGGTCCCCGAGGTGGCGATGCCCCAGGCATCCGGAGGAATGGATTGAAGCAGTTCCAGGGCGCCGGGGATCTTCACCAGCCCGGCGGTGTCGTAGGCTTCCTCCGTTTCCAGCTCGGTGGCTTCGCGCTCCACGTTGAGGTAGGGCGCCACCAGGCGGATCGTTTCCACCGTGCGCCGCCCGTGGGCGTAATGCAGCACTTTATCCGTATTGAGGTGGTGCTGGCCGGCCCACTCCAGCCAATGGCGCTCGACGCAGTGCCTGGAGTCCACCAGGACGCCGTCCAGGTCGAACAGGACCGCATCGACGTCAAACTGGAATAAGTGGTGTTCGTGGGGAATCGCAGATCTCCATTTTCCCGGCGGCCGGGCAAAAATCATTCAATCCATTGTACTTGATCTGGCGTATGTAAAGCGATTGTTCCTGGCTTACCAGGTCTGGCTTTCTCAATTTCAACCCCAAACCCACCTCCACGCACCCACCACCAAAGGGCGCGGAGTAAGAAAAGTGCGTGTTTGTTCACCCCAGCCGGTGTCAAAAAACACGCGATCTTACCCCATCTGCACTACAATTGAACCAATCACGGATTGTGGGTAGACCCCATCACAATGGTGACGGTTGGAGTCCATTTCTCAAAATACTATGGTACCGGCGAAGAAGAATTTAATGTGTCAATGGGATCACCGTGAAAAGCAATGACCCAGACGGATCTTGACCTTCAAAGACTGTTCAATCAACGCATCGTTGGGGCAAAACTTGAGCAGCCCGAAGCGGTGGTGCGCTGGATGGGAGCAATCCAGGCACAGGACTATGCCCAGGCTGTGTGGGCGATTGGCCTGCGTACAAACGCCGCCCCATTGGCCCATGTTGAGCAAGCCATCGCGGACAGAAAGATCGTCCGCACCTGGCCAATGCGGGGCACACTCCATTTCGTACCGCCAGAAGATGCGAAATGGATGCTGCGGTTCTCCGCTGCGCGTAACCTGGAAATGAACCGGCGCCGGGAAGAGCAGCTTGGCCTGAATGATGCCATCTTCGGTCGCAGCCAGCAGTTTTTTTATGACGCGCTCAAAGGCGGCGGGCGTTTATCCCGTCCGGACATGCTGAACCTGCTGGAGAACGCGGGGATCCGGACCGAAAACCAGCGCGGCTACCATATCTTGTGGGTCGCGGCGCAGACCGGCCTGATTTGCATGGGACCGCTGCAGGGCAAGCAGCAAACGTTCGTGCTGCTGGACGAGTGGGCGCCGGATGCCAGAGCGCTGTCGCGAGAGGAAGCGCTCGCTGTGTTGGCCAGGCGCTATTTTACCAGCCACGGTCCAGCCACCCTAAAAGATTTCGCCTGGTGGGCAGGGCTAACGCTCGGTGATGCCCGGTCGGGGCTCGCGGCAGCCGGTTCTGGGTTGGTTTCCAAAACGGTCAATGAGAAAGAATACTGGCTGGCAGGCGATACGCTGGAGTCCGCGGCTAATGCACCGGTATCTGACCCGGCAAGCGTCCACCTGCTGCCCGGTTTTGACGAGTATCTGCTTGGGTACACCGACCGCGGCGTGGTGCTGGCCAGCGATCACGCGGCGAAAATTATCCCGGGTGGGAACGGCATATTTCGACCCATGCTGGTTTCCGGCGGCCAGGTAAGCGGGGCGTGGAAGCGCAGTATAAAGAAAAACGGGGTAGAGATCACATTATACCCATTCACCCCACTGGCTGTTCCGCAAGAGAGCCTGTTCCAGGCAGCGCAAGGCTACGCCGACTTTTTGGGTCTGCCGTTATCCGCGATGGTTATTAAAGTGGGTGATTAATGCGCGGGATTTGACGCTTGCATCCCTTTCCAGAATTCCTTTAAGTCTATACTTGACAAATAAGGTAATCATCCTATACTCTATTAATGAACGTTTGTTCTGAATTAACAAGGACAGGGTCATGTGTAGAAACATAAAGACGCTCTATAACTTCGAACCGCCCGTGACCGGTGAAGAGATTCGGGCGGCCGCTTTGCAATACGTGCGAAAGATCAGCGGCTTCAACAAGCCATCGAAAGCTAACGAAGCGGCTTACCTGGCCGCGGTGGACGCGATCGCGGCGGCCTCCAGCGATCTGCTCGCGGCGCTTGAAACTAACGCGCCGCCTAAAAGCCGCGAAGAAGAGGCCACCAGGGCCCGAGCGCGCTCAGCTCAACGATTCCCAGAAAGGACACGACCGTGAGAAAAGTCATTTACACATCCATGGTAACGCTGGATGGCTTCATCGAAGGGCCAAACCATAAGTTAGGGTGGGAAACCATTGACGAAGAACTGCACCGGTTCGTCAACGAACGAGAGAGAGCCATCGGCGTCCATCTGTATGGGCGGCGGATGTATGAGCTCATGGAAAGCTTCTGGCCGACAGCAGACGCCAATCCGGCGAACCCCGCGTTTGAGATCGAGTACTCAACCATCTGGAAAAGCATCCCCATCCTGGTTTTCTCGAAGAGCCTGGAACGGGTCGAAGGCAACGCCAGGCTGGTGAGGGATGACCCCGCCGGGGTGGTTGCACGCCTGAAAGAGGAGCCCGGCAAGAATATCGGCATCGGCGGCGCTATTCTGGCTTCGGCCCTTGTAGAGCGCGACCTGATTGACGGCTACCAGCTTTACGTCCACCCGGTTGTCCTGGGGAGCGGCACCCGTTTGCGCCTGGCGTTGAATGGCCCGATCAACCTGCGGCTGGTGGAAACACACACATTTAATACCGGGGTCGTTTTCATCCACTACCAACGGATAAACGATGAGTTGAACCAATCCCTCCCGAGGAATGATTAAAAGGACTTTCTTTCGCCGGCGAAA
>DAIQPZ010000039.1:0-19348 GCA_036787065.1 Anaerolineaceae bacterium | reverse complement strand
CCCCGCATTTTGGGGTGTGAGCGCGCGTACGCGCGCTCACACCCCAAAATGCGGCTCATTCCACGGAAATCCCTGGAGAACCATATTATTTACAATCTAATTCGAAAGGAGTGAAACTACCCCATATGCCATCTATCCTGTTGGCCAGTGAAAACCGCGGAAAATTAACCGAATTTCAGAGCCTGCTGGTAGGCCTGCCACTCACCCTGGTCACGCCGGCTGATCTCGGTCTTCACCTGGATGTGGCGGAAACAGGCGCCACATATGCCGAAAACGCGGCTTTAAAAGCGCTGGCATTTATGCGCGCCAGTGGCTTGGCGACCCTGGCAGACGATTCCGGACTGGAAGTGGATACCCTAAATGGGCGTCCTGGGCTGCATTCCCACCGCTTTACTTCCCAGGCGAACGCCACCGATGCGGACCGCCGCGCCTATCTCCTGTCTCTCCTGCTAGGTAAACCCCGTCCCTGGTTGGCTCATTTCCACTGCTCTATCGCCATTGCGACCCCCACCGGCCAGATCAGTTACGCTGATGGCGACTGCCCCGGTGAAATCACACCACAAGAGCGCGGCAGTCACGGGTTTGGCTATGATCCCATTTTTTATCTGAGCGAACTGCAACAGACCATGGCCGAGTTGGAAGAGGGTGCTAAAAACCAGATCAGCCACCGCGGCCTGGCGATTAAGGCGTCGATCCCTATCTTGCAATCCCTCTTTAATATCTAGATGCCGCATGGAAAGTCACCCACACGCAAAACTTAATCGTATCTCAATAATGGTTAAATCAGCGCAGTGAAAAATGCGGTCCAGCGGCGATTCCGGGGTGTATTCCATTTACAAATCCGACAGGTCAATAATGGGATTATCCGGGTATAATAAACTTCTCCATCCTACAAAGAAGCACAGTTTGGTATCCTGGGAGGACATCCATGACATTCAAAGATCAGATGACCCCTCGAGAACGCTGGTTGGCAGTCCTGCGCCGGCAGACGCCTGATCGCGTGCCTATGGATTATTGGGCCACCCCTGAGTTTACACTTAAGCTGCGCCACCACCTTGGCGCGCGAAACACGCGCCAGATGCTTGAAATGCTTAAGGTAGATTTTGTCTGTACCGTGGGTCCGCGTTACACCGGTCCGAACTTGAAACGGAGCGTGGACGTTTTCGGCTGCCGGCATAAAAATATAAGTTACGGCAGTGGTGTGTATGCAGAAGTGGCCAATAACCCCCTGGCCGGATACCAATCCATCGCGGAGATCGAGGCCAATTACACCTGGCCCAACCCGGACTGGTGGGACTACAGCGAAGTCGCCCGCCAGTCCAGGCGCTGTGATCGTTACCCGATCCGAGGGGGCGGTTCAGAGCCATTCCTGATCTACAAAGATTTACGCGGGCAGGAACAGGCTATGGTCGACCTGATTGAAAACCCAGAAATAGTTCACTACTGCCTGGATAAGTTGTTTGAACTGGCCTACCAAAACACCCTGCGCATCTTTGAAGCCATCCCAGGGCAGGTGCATCTCACCTACGTGGCCGAAGATATGGGCGGCCAGACCAACCTGCTTTTTTCGCCCGCCTCCATTCGTAAATTCCTACTGCCACGTATGAAACGGATCATCGACCTGTCGCACCAGGCAGGAGCGTTTGTCTTTCACCATAACGACGGCAATATCTTACGCATCCTCCCCGATATGGTCAACCTGGGGATTGACATCTTAAACCCGATCCAATGGCGCGCGGATGGCATGGATCGCCAGATGTTGAAGCAAACTTATGCCACGCGCCTGGTGTTCCATGGCGCGATGGATAACCAATTCACCCTGCCTTTCGGCACGGTCGATGAAGTGCGCCAGGAAGTGCGGGAAAACCTGAGTATCCTGGGTACCGGGGGTGGCTACATCCTTGCGCCCTGCCATAATATCCAGCCAATTACCCCACCTGAAAATGTAATCGCTATGTATGAAACCTGTTACCGTCTTGGACAAAACTCGGGGCTTTGGGAATTGCCATGAAATATCCCCGCAATTTGGGATGTAGGCTTATTCCACTGGAAATCCTGGGGAACCCAAAACGCATGAGGAGTTAGGCTATGACTTTGGACAATTTTCAAAATCCTCCAAAACAATACCGGGAAGTGCCTTTCTGGTCGTGGAACGACGATCTGGATCCGCAGGAGTTGGTGCGCCAGATCGAGTTGATGGATCAGGCCGGCTGGGGCGGCTTCTTCATGCATGCCCGTGTGGGCCTGCGAACTCCTTACATGGGATCGCGCTGGATGGAATGCATCCGCGCCAGCGTTAAAGCAGCCAAAGAGCATGGCATGCAAGCCTGGCTTTATGACGAAGACAAATGGCCCAGCGGGTTCGCGGGTGGGTTGAGCGTGGCTGAGAATCCGGCTTACCGCTCCCAATGCCTGGTATGCAAGGTGGATAACCGGCCGGCTCTGCTGGCCGAACGGATAGCCACCTTCGCCGCGCGAGAAGTTTCTCACCAGCTCGTGGATATTCACCCGGACGATCACCCGCTTTTGAAGAATACCAATGACCGCATGATCCAGTTCTACCCGCTGCGCATGCCGGTTGGCCAGGCCTGGTTCAACGGCTTTTCATACATAGACCTGCTCAATCCTCAAGCTGTGAGCACTTTCCTTGCTACCACCCACGAAGCCTATGCGCAAGAATTCGGCGAGGAATTCGGCCAAACCATCCCGGGCATCTTCACCGATGAACCCGCCTACATTTCTATGGGCGGGTGGAATACCCCAGGGGTGCGCTTCATCCCATGGACGGACGGATTCCCAGAGTATTTCCAAAAAACCAACGGTTACGATCTGCTCCCCCACCTGCCGAACCTATTCCTGATGATCAACGAAGATTCCCAGACTTACCGCTACGATTTCTGGCGCACGATCACCCGCCGCTTCGTCGAAAGTTATACACGCCAGGTCGCAGATTGGTGTCATTCAAAAGGACTGGCGTATACCGGTCATTATATGGCAGAAGACACCCTGCACTCGCAAATCCAATGGATCGGCGCTGCCATGGCGCATTACCCGTATATGGACATCCCCGGTATTGATAAGCTTTGCCGTTCAATCAACGAAGGCGCGGGCACAGTGCTCACCGTGAAACAGTTGGACAGTGTCGTCTGCCAGACCGGCAAATCCCGCGCCCTGTGTGAGAACTACGGTTGCAGTGGGCAGGATTTCGCCCACACCGGTCGAAAATGGCTGGGTGATTGGGCCTATGTTCTCGGTATCACCCTCAACAACCCGCATCTTTCCCTCTACAGCCTGCGCGGAGATAACAAACGCGATTATCCCCAAAACGTCTTTTACCAGCAGCCCTGGTGGCCAGAAAACCCGCTTATCGCCAATTATTTTTCTCGCCTGAGCTACGTGCTCAGCCAGGGGCAGCGCGTCACAGACCTGCTGGTGATCCATCCCATGGGCAGCGCCTGGTCACTTTACCAACCTCTGGCCACGTATGGCGTCGACCAGTTGGATGAAGCGCTTAATTCGCTTGGCCTGACCCTGATGCGGCACCAGCGCGATTTCCATTTCGGGGATGAAAGCCTGATGGCGCCGGATGGCGCCACACCTGGCAAGGTTGAAGTTCATCCCGACGGCCCGCGCCTGGTGGTCGGCAAAATGGCCTACCGCCTGGTGGTCGTCCCGCCCGGGGTGACTCTGGCACGCAGCACCGTCGAGCTGCTGCAAGCTTTCGCCACTGCCGGTGGGACCATCCTGGCCTTACCACCCTATCCCTTGCGCATCGACGGGCGTAAAGCCGACCGGCCCGTTTTACCCCCCACCACACGCCAGATCAACCTGGCGGACCTACCGCGTGTGCTGGATGAGCTACTGCCATTCGATGTGCGCCTGGCCGGGCAGCCGGCTATTTGGGTACACCACCGCCGCCTGGATGCCATGGATATCTATTTTGTCGCCAACACCGACCTGGACCACGGCACCATGGCCACCCTGGAAGTGCGTGGGAATGGCCGTCTGGAAGCCTGGGACGCTGCCACTGGCATCGTACGGCTTTGCCCCAGTCACGTGGATGGCGAAATTACCCAAACCGTATTAGATTTGCCGCCCGCGGGCTCACATCTGCTGGTACTCCATAGCGACCAGGCTGCCGAAGAAGTGCAGCCAGTACTGCGCCAGGTCGGAGCTGGCATCCGTCTTGACCGCGATTGGCAACTCACTCTTGACGGGCCAAACGTCTTAATCTTGAATACACCCCGCCTTTCGATCGGCATGGAACCCTGGAGTGCCCACATGGACATCCTGGACGCGCGCGACCGGGTGGTGCGCAACGGGCAGGGAACGCCATTTTCCCTGCGCTTCACCGCCAACCTGGATTTCAACCCACCCGATCCGGTCTACCTGGCGCTCGAAAACCCCGATCAGTTTGAAATCCTGGTCAACGGCCAGGTGCTGACAAACCGGAGCAGTCATTGGTGGTTGGATACGGCTTTCAAGAAAATCCCCCTGGGCGGAAGCCTGCACACCGGTAAAAACGAGATCGTCCTCAAGGGCATTTACCACAGCGATACTGAGCTTGAAGCCGCTTATCTGATCGGCGCATTTAGTGTCTACGGTCACCGCATTGGAATGGAAAACCGGGTCAACGGCCAGATTTTCGACCGTTATTCTTCCGAATTCCGCCTCCTTTCCCTGCCAGAATGGGTGCAGGTCCAAACCCGGTCGGATGGCCTGGCAGTCGATCTCACCGATTCGGGCCTGCCATTCTTCGCCGGCCGCGCTACGCTAAAACAGTCCATCGTCCTGCCTTCTTTCTCAGGCCGCGCAGAGCTCGAGCTGCGCCATCTGCGCGCCGCCTTGGCCAGCGTTCGTGTCAACGGTCAACCCGTCGGCACTTGCGCCTGGCATCCCCACCGCATCGACCTTGGCTCAAGCCTGATCCCAGGTGAAAACTCATTGGAGATTGAGTTAGTAGGTACCCTGCGCAACCTGCTCGGTCCGCATCACCGTGCCGGCGGCGATAGCGCTGGCACCGGCCCGGGTGACTTTCGCGATAAAACTCATTGGACCGAGGATACAATCCTGGTCCCCTTCGGTTTCGATTCAGCCATTTTGCGCTGGTTTGCCCCGGCATAATTCAAAGGGTAATAGCCAGAAACGATATAAGTCACGTAACTCTCAAGCTTGTGTGAAAAAGACCCGAATTCGAGGTGTTTGCGGGTGCTTCGCACCCGCAAACACCTCGAATTCGGGAACTCTTTTTACAAGGACTCAAGCATTAATAGTGGAGGAAAAATGATGATGGATGAGTATAAGATCCTGGTCGAACGTCTAACCCAACAGGGAATCGATGTCGAAGCGGTAAAAATCGCCCTCAAACAGCAGATTATTGAGACTCCCAGTTGGGGCTATGCCAACAGCGGTACACGCTTTAAGACCTTCGGTTGGCCCGGCGCGGCCCGAACCACCCAGGAAAAGCTGGATGACGCCGCCATGGTCCACAAGCTGACCGGTATTTCCCCTTCAGTAGCCATCCATATCCCCTGGGATACCCCGACGGACGGAGATTTTCCAGGTATGCGCCAGTATGCCGAATCCAAAGGGTTAACCATCGGCGCGGTTAACCCAAACCTGTTCCAGGATGATGAATATCGCTTGGGCTCGTTGGCTAACCCGGACGCCACGGTCCGCTCAATCGCCCAGGAAATCTCAATGGAATGCTGCGACATCATGCAAAAGGTAGGCAGCCATGTGCTCAGCATGTGGCTGGCTGACGGCACAAATTACGCCGGGCAGGATAACCTGCGCGCGCGCAAACACCGACTGTTGGATGGTTTAAAGCTGATTTACGCCTATCTTCCCCACGACAGCCGGATGCTGGTGGAATACAAACTTTTTGAACCCGCGTTTTACACCACCGACTTACCCGATTGGGGCACATCACTCACCATGTGCCAGCATCTCGGCCCGCAAGCACAGGTCCTTGTTGACCTGGGTCACCATGCTCCTGGTACCAACATCGAGCAAATCGTGGCTTTTCTGTTGGACGAGGGCCGCCTGGGCGGTTTCCATTTCAACAACCGCAAATACGCTGACGATGACCTGATTGTGGGCAGCGTCAATCCTTTCGAGCTGTTCTTGATCTACAATGAGCTGGTCGATGCCGCCCAGAGCGATGACGAGCCCGCTCACACCACGCTTCAAAACGTGGCCTTTATGATCGATCAATCCCATGCCGTCGAAGGCAAGATTACCCCAATGATTTACTCAGTGATGAACTGCCAGGAAGCCTTTGCCAGGGCCTTGCTGGTGCAACGCAAGAAGCTGGCCCAGGCTCAAATGACCGGCGCAGTCATAGACGCACACATCTTGCTCAGCGATGCTTACCGCACGGATGTGCGCCCGCTGCTGGCCAAAGTACGTGAAGAGATGGGTGTTCCCACAGAGCCATTGGCAGCTTACCGCGCCAGCGGTTACGAAGAGAAAATTCATAAAACGCGCGGTGTAGCGGCCAACCTGGGCGGTTACCAGTAACCCACTTTTTTAATTTCTCTTAAGCGCCATTGCTTCGACAAAGGTATCTGAGAACACCGGGTGTGTGGTCAGCTCGATGTATTCCATCCGCTTGAGGATTTCATCTGCCATGGCACGCCTGGTCCGCGATACCAGCATCTGGCACGCGCCGATGCCGGCTGCATTGCCCACCTGGTGAAAACGTTCGTGAGGCAGGTCAGGGAACATGCCAATGCGCACGGCGCTGGGCAGGTAGAGGTATGTGCCAAACGCTCCGGCCACTATAAAATGCTCGATATCCTGCGCTTTAAGACCGGCCTCAATCAGCAAAATCTCGATCCCAGCGCGGATAGCCGCCTTGGCCAACTGGATCTCATTGATATCCTTGCGTGTGACCAGGATATCGCTGTGGTGGCCAGATTTTAGCGCTGGCACCAGCAGGAATGCGCCGCCGCGCTCGGTTGGTACAACCCCCTCAGCATTTTTACGGAACACCCCTCGGACGTCGATGACTCCGTTGGCTAACAATTCTGCCACCACATCCAGGATCCCGGATCCGCACAACCCAACCGGTGGTTGGCCATCAATCGTCGAAAGGAGCAGGCTGCCCTGAATGGTTTGGACGCGCTCGATGGCTCCCGCCGCCGCGCGCATCCCGGCCTGGATGTGAGCGCCCTCAAATGCCGGGCCTGAAGCACAGGAGCAGCACAGCAAGCGCTTGCCGGTGGATAAACATATTTCCGTGTTGGTGCCAATATCCAGCGCCAGGGTCACGCCGGGCATTTCCCAGGCATGCGTGGCCAGAAGCATGGATACGTGATCCGCGCCGACATAACCGGCAATGTTGGGTGGCAGGTAAACGTTTGCTCCAGGCGCCAGCGCCAGCCCAACCTGACTGGCAGGCAAGACCACCGCTTCGGTCAAGGCCGGAACATAGGGCGCCTGGCCCAACTGACGCACGGACAACCCAGCAAATAGATGGTGCATGGCTGTATTCCCGACGATCACCGCATCCACCACCTGCCCCTGGGTCACCCGGGCCACCGCGCATAAATCTGCCAGCAGTCCGTTTAATGTTTCAACCAGGCGAGTTTGCAAAGTACGCCGGTGGCTTTCACCCTGGTTAGCGTAGGCGATGCGCGCCACGACATCTTCGCCATAACTAATCTGGGGGTTCATTGCGCCTCGTCTGCAGGCAATCGTCCCATCTTCGAGGTTGACCAGGTAAGCCGCCAGTTTGGTGGTACCCACATCCACGGCAAAACCGTATAACGGCAGAGAAGAAGGCAGCACACTTACCACCTGCCCATCGCGACCCATCGCCAGGCGGCCCTGCCAGCTCTGAATGCGCATCAGCTCGGAGAATTGGACGAGTACCGGCAACCCGATTGACAGGGTGAAATGATCCAATAGCGCCAGCCCTTCGCGCAGGCGGCTTAAGTCATCGCGCAGATCGGCCAGGGATGGTGGTGGCAGCGCGACCTCGACCGGGATAACCTGGGGGTCAAGCTCAACTGCTTCTTCCTGGCCCTCGACCTGTAAGCGTTGTGAAGCCGTCAGGGACTCTGGGGGAATCTCGATTTTTACGTCACTCAGGGGAGAAGCCTGGCAGGCCAGGCGAAAGCCATTTTCAAGATCAGCCGGTTCTAAACTGGCTTCCTCAACCAGGGTTAAGGGGGTCAGCTTCCCGCTGACCAGGCGTACGCGACACTCCTGGCATAGACCCTCCCCGCCGCAAATGGCAATTAATGCAATCCCGGCTGCTTGAGCAGCCGAGAGAAGCGACTCGCCGACTGGCACAGAGACCCGTCTGCCGACCGGCTGTAAATCCACATTAAATTTTTCCATGCGTTTGAACCGCTAAAATCCGCTTATTCCACCAATGATTTGGCCAGAGCCACCGCCCGGCTGGCATCCGCAGCGTAACCATCCGCTCCGATCTGGCGCGCATAGTTTTCGGTCACCGGCGCTCCACCGATCATAACTTTGACTTTTTCGCGCAGTCCAGCCGTCTTGAGCGCATCAATGGTCGTCTGCATATTGGGCATGGTGGTGGTCAACAAAGCCGACATGACGATCAGGTTGGCGCCTCGGTTCTGGACGGCATCCACAAATTTCTCGGGGGTGACATCCGTGCCCAGATCAACGATTTCAAACCCGGCCCCTTCCAGCATCATACACACCAGGTTCTTGCCAATGTCGTGCAGGTCACCGCGCACGGTTCCGGCAGCCACACGCCCGGGCGATTTAATATCTGCCTCCTTTAAATAAGGCTTCAAGATTGCCAGGCCTTCTTTCATTGCGCGGGCCGCGATGAGCATCTCGGGCACATAATATTCCCCTGCTTCAAAACGTTGTCCCACCTCGCTCATAGCAGCAATCATGCTATCCGTAAGGATAACAGCGGGTGTGATTTTGGCAGATAATGCATCATGGACATTGCGTTTAACTTGTTCGCGATCGCCATCCAAAATGCCGTTAAAGATATTCTCTAAGACTTCTTCCATGTGGGGTATTCCTTTCCTAAAAGGAGTTATTTATATACTCGTTGTATTTTATCACGGCAATTCCCAAAGACCCAAAATCAGACCAACCACCACACTTCGTCAAGGGGTATTGGTTTTAACTTTTGTCCAGATAGCGTCCAAGGTCATGAGTCCGGTGAAACTGCGTTCATTCCAACCTTCGACCGTCAAATAAATATTATCTTCCATCAATCCATGGTTCGGCAGGTATTGCACCGCCGCCCAGAAATTCCACAAGGGCATGTCGTAATCATAAGCCACTTTTGCCACATCGGCGTTTAAGCTGTTGTCACCTTCAATGTTATCCGCCTTGGTGCTTAAAATGGGGATGACCCCATTCTGGATTGAATAATCCACGATCTTGCGTAAATACTCGTCAAATGAACGGGTACAGCCGACACACCAGTTTGTCCCCATGCTGATAACGACCATAATAGGTTTATGGATGCGGAACTCACAGGCCAACGGAGTTTCATTGGCATTACAGGCCTTTGGATCGGCCATCAGAGGTGAAAAAATGGAAGCGATCCCAAATCCACGGCGGGCTGTCATATCAACCCGGCTGAACGCACCCGAAAACTGCTCGATTGTAGCCTGGAGATACTGGTGCTGGCGATCCAGGTAGTAACGGTCAGGCGTATCATAAATCCCCATGAAGACTTCGGGTTCACTCTGGCAGTCGCCAATGCGGGAAAATGAGTGGGGATCCAGCCCCGTCGCGACCCCTTTTTTATAAACTTCCATCGCCTTCGCACTCAAGGTCGGCACGATGGGCCATTGTCGCCAGGTGTTGGGCAGGGGCCGAGTATCCGGGGTTGAAGTAGGTGTGATAGTGGGTGTGTAATAGACGGTCGGCGTCGCCGTAGCCACTACCTGGGTCGGGGTTGGCGCAGCTTTTGCGGCGGTAATAGATTTTTCAGTTGTAGGGGTCGCTTGAAGGATCGCCGTTGGCGTCTGCGGATTGGATTGGGGGGCCATGGTGGGGGTTAATGCGGCGGTTGGCGCCTGGCAGCTTACCAGAAGAAAGGCTATAGCCAGACAGCCCGGGATTGGTTTGAGGGTTCTCATAAAATAGTTCCTTCGTCATCACATGCGCTAAAAATAACGTATTGTTCAGCCATGTAAAGAAAGTTGCCCAGATAAAAACTGACCATGCCCTCTCATGTGATTGGCCTTTTTCGCTCAGAACTCCTGTAATAAAATGAGTGGATAAGGTAAAAATAGACCTCAATGCGATGCGGAAAGAGAACATGAATCCAACCCAACTTTGCGATCTACCTATCCAATCCTGTTATTCGGATGGGTGCGCCACGCCAGACGAAGTGGTCGAACAGGCAGCTCGCCTTGGTTTGAGAACCATCGCGATCACCGATCACGACGACACGCGGGGGTCGTGTGTTGCTGTGTCGATCGCCCGCCAAAATGGGATCGAACTCATTCCAACCATTGAGTTTACCACACGCTGGCAAGGCTGCCCAACCCTCCTTGATGAGAGCGATGTTGATCGCCTGGGTTTTTTTATGTCGATCGATCAGCCCGATTTTCAAGCCGTCGAATAAGCGGCCCTGGCCGATCTGCATAACCGAACCGAAGAATGCAACCGGCGCCTCACCAAGACCGGGTACGCGGTATCCCTGGCCGAAGTCTTCGGTGAAAACCCATATTATGCGGGCATTTTCAGCTCGACCGACTGCTCGTCCAGAAGGGGTATTACCCGAACCAGGATGAAGCCCATCATAACGTCATTAACCATTGGCGATCGATCTGGCCAGGGCAGCTTAAAATTGAAAAAGCTATCCAGGCCAGTCTACGGCGTGATGGTGGATGAGCTGCGCCGCCGGTTATGACAGCAACCGTATCTACTCGCCCCTCGGTGAAAGGCGCCGAATTCGAGGTGTTTGCGGGTGCGAACCACCCACAAACACCTCGAATTCGGGTCTTATTCACTCAGGCCTGAGCAGTTAACAGCAATCACCTTTTAGGTTGTTGCAATTCGCCCTGAAAAGTTATAGAATCCTATTTAGAGGATAAAAGTTTACTTTCGGATAGAACTGATATGGATTTATCCTCAATATGGATGAACCGGATCAATGCTACTTATCGAGACCATTTTATTATTTTCGGGAACGACCAACCCAAGTCATCGTAGGAGGTATCAATGAGCATAACAACTGTTCGCCGGCTGTTGCAAATCAAAGGAGGGGATGTCTGGTCGATTACCCCACAGGCAACCGTGTTTGAGGCACTCAGATTGATGGCAGACAAGGATGTGGGCGCCTTGCTGGTTATGGTAGATGACAAGCTGGTCGGCATCATTTCTGAACGAGATTATGCCCGCAAAGTCATTCTGCAAGGGAAGGCGTCCAAAGATACCCTGGTGAAGGATATTATGACCAGTGTGCTTTTCACCATTCACCCAGACCAAACGATTGAAGAATGCATGGAATTAATGACCAACCGGCGTATTCGTCATGTACCCGTGGTGCTGGATGATCAAATTCTGGGGGTCATTTCAATCGGAGACGTTGTAAAAGATATCATCTACCAGCAGCGCCAGACCATTAAAAGCCTGGAAAAATATGTCACCGGTTGAGGATGGTCTTTTATCATTAATCGTTACTGCTCAGACACACGTGAATAAGCCCCGAATTTGAGCAGTTCCCATTAATCATTCGATCACAAGGGAATGAGTAAACCAGGCAGTGTTGATCACTCCCCGTTATGATTAATTCATATTAAAGGGTAAAGATGGATCAAAGCGCAGTGTTCTTCGAAGCCATTAATAAAGGCGACGCCCGCCAGGTAAAAATGCTTCTGGAGCAGGACTCCAACCTAGCTCGATCCAGGGCGCCAGGCGGGGAGTCAGCGGCTCTTTGGGCCGTTTATACCGGTCACGCCGATTTGGTCGAGAGTCTTATGGAGGCCGGCCTGGAACTCGATTTATTTGAGGCAGCCGCGGCTGGTAAAACAACTCGAGTCCTGTACATCCTGCAAAACACACCGGACCAGGTCAATGCATATGCACCCGATGGTTTTACCGCTTTGGGCTTAGCCGCTTTTTTTGGGCATGAAATGCTCGTGAAAACGCTGCTCACCCGCGGGGCGGAGGTTAACCAGCGTTCGCGAAATGGGTTGGGCGTGCAGCCCCTGCATTCTTCCGTTGCCAACCGCCAGCTGGCCATCAGCGAAGCGTTGTTAGCCGCCGGGGCGGAAGTAAATTCACCCCAACAAGAGGATATCACCCCCCTGCATGAAGCAGCCGGCAATGGCCAACTCGACATGATCCGCTTGCTGCTGCATTATAGGGCCGACCCGAAAGCTAAAACTCGGGATGGCAAGACCGCTCTGGATATGGCTGCTGATAAGGGACACCAGGCGGTTGTAAAATTCCTTCAAGCGCAGCCTTCATAACCCTCCTCCCGCTCCGCTGGATCGCGTAGTCTTCAAAAGCTGCTCAGTTCTTTCCACCAGTCCTTAGCAATCAGCATCCCCGCTTGCAGCACATAGCTGGCCATCCCATTCAACGGGATTTCTAATTCGCGCTTGTCATACACCGTCCTCAAGTTGGGGCGAGCAACCCTGTGTATTAATTCCTGGGCTCTTTTCCGGAGCACGGTCGTGTCTACCAGTCATAATTCCGTCAATCTCCCCCATCCATTGAACAGTCTGGAAAGTGCGCTTTTTGGTAGCATCCGCGGTTTGTGCATCGATGGCACCGTAATCCTCTTATTAAGGTAACTGCTCAGGCCCTTATGAAAAAGCCCCGAATTCGAGGTGTTTGTGGGTACTTCGTACCCACAAACACCTCGAATTCGGCACCCTTCTTTGTATGGCTGATTAGTTACTAATTAAGTTTTATAATTGAGCGTAAGTTGAGGCTCATTGGGAGTTTGTGCGTTAGAACCCAAAGCGCCTGAGTTGAAAATCCTTACCCTGAAAGGTATAAACTGTGAAACTTAAGGTGATTGGCTGTGAAGTTCTCGCGCGCATGCTGTATCAGACGGCAGCGCAATCCCCACATACGATCGATATCGAGCTCGTGCGTTACGGGCAGCACCAGCAGCCCACTAATTTACGCGCTATATTGCAGAAAGCCATCGATTCCAGCGCCGCCCAAGGATACCAGGCTGTCGCCCTGGCTTATGGGCTGTGTGGGAAATCAACGGACGGTTTAACCGCCAGAGAAATTCCTCTGGTGATACCCCGCGCTCACGACTGTATCACCCTTTTCCTGGGCAGCCGGGCGCGTTATAACCAGCAGTTTACCGAAACGCCCGGAACATACTGGTACGTCCAAGATTATCTGGAACGCGATGATGGCTCGGGAACCAGCATGGCTATTGGCGCCAATACCGCCGCGGACGCTGAAGCTTTACGCGCCAGCTACGTCGAGAAATATGGTGAGGACAATGCAGATTACTTAATGGAAGTGATGGGCGCCTGGCAAGCCCATTACAAACGGGCGGCCTTTATTGACCTTGGCCTGGCAGACGCGAGCAACATCGAAACCAAAGCACGCGCCGACGCAGCCCGGCGGGGATGGACCTTTGAAAAGCTGCCTGGAAACCTGGATTTAATCCGCCGGCTGCTCAATGGCGATTGGGATCAGGACTATCTGATTCTTCAACCCGGCCAATCGATAACCATGGCTTATGACGACACCATTCTGTCCTGCCAGATGCCAGGCAGTAAGGTATCCGGAATGCTATAATTTGAGTTCTAACCCAAGCCTGTAATCGAAAAGAGACCTATGACAAACACCATTGTTTTAATCGGCGCAGGTAGTACGAATTTTGGCCTTGGAACTTTAAATGGCATTTTTCACAACAAAGTTATGGAAGGCAGCCACATTGTTCTCCACGACATCAACCCCGCATCGCTGGAGAAAACCCATACCATCGCCCAACGCTATATCGACGCCAATCATCTCAACGTCACCCTCTCCGCGAACGTTGACCGCGAATCAGCGCTGCAAGGCGCCAATTTCTGCATTATTTCGATCGAAGTAGGTAACCGCTTCACCTTATGGGAAATCGACTGGCAGCTCCCACAGCAGTACGGGTTCCGCCAGGTCTACGGTGAGAATGGTGGTCCGGGCGGACTGTTCCACGCCCTGCGCATCGTCCCACCTATCCTGGATATTTGCGCCGATATCCAACGCATCTGTCCGGATGCCACGGTGCTTAACCTGAGCAATCCCATGAGCCGCATCTGCCTGACCATCAAACGTAAATTCCCCGATCTGAAACTGGTCGGTTTGTGCCATGAGATCGATTCGCTTGAAGCCATCTTGCCGGATCTATTGGAAACGCCGTATGTCAATCTGGAGGTGAAAGCCGCTGGTTTAAATCATTTCAGCGTGGTGCTCGAGGCACACTACAAAGATACAGGCCGCGACGCATATCCCGATATCCGCGCGAGGGCGCCTGCTTATTTCAAAGACAGTGGTGAACGTGGATTATTTATGGACATTCTGCGCCTGTACGGCCTATTCCCCATTACCACCGACAGCCATTTCGGCGAATACATCCATTGGGCGCACAATTCCGTCGATCACAAGGGTATCCTCGAGTTCTACAACATGTATAAAAAATGGTGTTTTATAAACTCCGAAGTCGATGAGAACAGCCTGCCGCCGGATACCATGCCCAGTGTGGTGGCGATTATGGCCACGATCCTGAGCGGGGTCACCCACGATGATCCCGCGGTCAATCTGCCCAACGCTGGCCTGATTACCAACTTGCCGGAGGACCTGGTGGTCGAAGTACCCGCGATCGTCGATCGGAACGGTGTGCATGGAGTCAAGATGGGCGCCGTGCCCAAAGGGTTTGCGGCATTGCTCAACCATGAAGCCATCGTCCAGGATCTTGTTTCAGAAGCCATCCTGACCCACAAGCGCCTCACGGCCCTGCAAGCCTTGATGGCCGATCCAGTGGTCACGAACCTGCACAGCGCCGAACAGATGCTCGACATGGCGATTGAACTGGAATACCCCTGGCTAAATTATTTGGATTAGACACCCGGTAACTTATCTCACCATTATTTGGCAACTTCTTATGGGCATTTGCGTATACTTCCATGAGGAGATAACCGATGCAAAACCATAAATTGTTTCGATGTGAAAATGATAAAATGATCGCCGGCGTCTGCGCCGGTCTGGCCGAATTTTTTGGCCTGGACGTGAGTCTGGTGCGCCTGGTGGCGGTGTTGTTGGCCCTCCTGGGTGGGCACGGATTGCTGGTATACGCGATTCTCTGGATCGTCGTTCCCAAGGCGCCAGGAGCTTATCCCGTCACCCAGAATATGAGCGGCCCTCAACCATAACTCCTATTTTGTAACTGCTGAGGCTGCTGTGAAAAAGCCCCAAATTTGAGATTTTTGCGGATACGATGGTCCCGCAAACACCTCAAATCCGGCGCCTTATGCTCTCCCAATTAAAGCGACAGGCCAAATCCTTAGACGATCCAGCCTGTCACTTTTTTTCGACCCTGTAGATCGGGTATAATGGCGGCAGGAGACAGCAAAAATGGCGCCGAATACAACCAGAGATAGGGTTGACCCATCCGTGATGAACACTACGCTCTTGCGCAGGCCTAGTTGGATCCGCGTGCGAGCACCCTCCGGTGAAAAGTACGAATGGCTGCAAGGCCTGATGCGCAAAAAGAGCCTCCACACCGTGTGTGAAGAAGCGGGCTGCCCTAATCTGGGTGAATGTTGGGGGAGTGGTACGGCTACCTTCCTCATTTTAGGCGATGTTTGCACGCGAAGCTGCGGCTTTTGCGATATCAAACACGGCCAACCCGGCTCAATTGATTGGGTGGAACCTGAACGCGTCGCCCAGGCGGTTAAAGCCATGGCGCTAAAACATGCCGTCATCACAAGCGTCAACCGCGACGAACGCCGGGACGGTGGCGCGCCGATTTTTGCTATGGTCATCCGGCGCATTCGCCAGCTCCAACCCGGTTGCTCCATCGAAGTGCTCATCCCAGATTTCAAAGGCAGCCTCGAAGCCCTGCGTATTGTGATGGATGCACGCCCGGAAATCCTCAACCATAACGTCGAAACTGTGCCTCGCTTATTTAAGCAGGTGCAGCCGCAAGACCATTACGACTGGTCACAGGCTATCCTCAGCCATGCCAAAGCGCTTGACCCAGATGTATTGACCAAATCGGGGATCATGCTGGGGTTGGGTGAAAGGCTGGATGAGGTGAAAGAAGTGATGCACGACCTGCGACGTTGGGACGTGGATATTCTTACAATTGGCCAATACCTACAACCAAGCCGCCAGCACCTGCCCATTGAACGTTATGCCACCCCGGAAGAATTTGCCGAATTAAAGACTTTCGGGCTAGGAATCGGCTTCAAATGGGTTGAAAGTGGGCCCCTGGTTCGTTCTTCATACCATGCAGCCGAACAAGTGCGAGCGTTGAGCGCGGTACACCGCCAGCTCTACCAGCCCATAGAAACCAGTTTGAGCAAAGAGTAACCTCTCGATGGTGCTTACCCTCGCAAGTACCTGGCACCCCCGTGGCGAAAATCAACGTCTAGTTCGCTTATGGCCAATCCTTAAAAAGGTATACGGGCCAATGATATTTTGCCTGCACCCCGGCAGTGACCCGGCTGAAATCGATCGCCTCGCACAGCAGCTTGGCCCCCAGGCCTGTTTTGTCATCGTCAAAGACTGGCCCACCGGCCGGTATGAGGCCATGAAAAGGGCAGTGCAAAGCGGCGATGCCCCGGTCCAATACGCGGATCTGGATCGCTTGCTGCGCTGGGTCGAGACTCGCCCCGATGAATGGCGACGTACGGCGGAGGCCATAGTCCAAAATGACTGTCTGGTAATCGGGCGCACACCCACGGCTTACGCTACCCATCCCGAGGCTCTCATCTGGACCGAACGGATATCCAACCTGGTCATATCCAGGCTGCTGGGCATCGATCTGGATCTATCCGCTGGTTCCAAGGGGTTCAGTCACACAGCCGCCCAGTTTATTCTGGATAACAGCGCCCCCATCCGGGCGCTAGGCACTGATGCAGAATGGCCCATTTTATGTCATCGGGCCGGCTTCCAGGTGAAGGGCTGCCTGGTAGAGGGGTTGGACTGGGAATCGGCGGATCGCTATGCCGATCAGGCCGCCGGTTCAGATGCTCAATCCCAGGCGGCCAGGTTGTACGACCAGAATGCCGAACACTGGGCCTGGCGTGTCCAGGTGGCCGAAGAAATTATTCAGGCCGGTCTGGACGCGATGCGCCGGCCGCTTAAACCTACCGATTAAAAACTCACCATCGTTTTAAATTTTCATGCAAAGCGCAGCGAAGCATGCTAAAATCATCAGTATCTGTTCAACCATGCAATGAAAGTTGCCGAATTTAAGGTGTAGGCGCTTAATGGGTAAGCGCAAAACCCTCAAATTCAAGTCTTTTTTTACAGGGGTCTGAGTAGCTACAATCGGATTATTTCAACCTGGGAGAAAGTCATGGAACTCATTACGGTAAAAATCGAGAAGCCAGAAGCGATTAATTTTATTCTTGGCCAGTCCCATTTCATTAAAACAGTTGAAGATATCCACGAGGCACTGGTTACATGCGTGCCTGGCATAAAATTTGGCCTGGCATTTTGCGAGGCTTCAGGCATGTGCCTGGTGCGATGGTCCGGGACCGATGCGGCTATGATCGCAATGGCAAAGAAAAATGCCATGGCAATCTCAGCCGGGCACTGTTTTATCATCTTCCTTGCAGACGGCTTCTATCCGATCAACGTACTCAATGCCATAAAAGCCATCCCCGAAGTATGCAACATCTTCTGCGCCACAGCCAATACGACCGAAGTGGTGGTCGCTGATACAGGAAACAGCCGGGGAATTTTAGGCATTATCGAGGGGCTCAAACCACAGGGTATCGAAGTCGATGAAGATATAAACTGGCGCAAGAGTTTTCTAAGGCAGATCGGCTACAAGCAATAAACTCACCCTTCCTGATCTCTGGTCAGTCCTAACAGGCGGAGAGCATCCTCATTATTACGCCAGTTCTTCTGGACTTTAACGCGAAGCTCCAGATAAACTTTTCGCCCGCTCATCTTCTCGATTTCTTGCCGGGCCGAGGCACCAATTGCCTTGAGCATTTCTCCCCCCTGCCCGATGACAATCCCTTTCTGTGAATCACGTTCAACAAACAACGTGGCAGCGATGAAAGCGCCCGTTTCTTTGCGCTCTTTATACTCATCGATGCGTACCGCAATACAATGCGGCACCTCGTCACGCAAGTGGATCAACGCCGCCTCGCGGAGAAAATCGGCGGCGATATCCCGCTCATAAAAATCGGTGACTTGATCCGCATCGTAAAAAGAGACCCCATCGGGCAGATAATGAATGATAGTCTCCAAAAGCAGATCCCGCTGGAACCCGGTTAATCCCGATAAGACTAGAGGTAAAGCCTGAGGCGCCAGCGCCAGATAAGCTGCCTGCCTGGCTGGCATATCCGCTGAAGCTACCAGATCAGCTTTATTTAAAGCCAGGATCACGGGTGGAATGCGTGAGCTTAAAGCCATGATCTGGTCAGCCAACAGATGATCTTCTGCTCCTGGATAGGAACTGACATCCACAAGGAAAACGATCACATCGGCATCCTGTAAAGCCGCGGCTGCTTCCGCCACCATAAATTCGCCCAATTTATGTTTGGGCTGGTGCATGCCCGGGGTATCAATAAAAATGAGCTGAGCATTTTCCTGTGTTAATATTCCCAACTGGCGCCGCCGGGTTGTCTGCGGACGGGGTGAGACTGCTGCCACCTTCTGGCCCAAGAAAGCATTCAACAGGGTGGATTTTCCGACATTAGGACGGCCAACCACCGCCACATAACCACTTTTAAATAAAGCCATGTTTGCCTTTCTGTTTCAATCCCATCTAACCTTACTTCTAATGCATGTTTACCTTGTGATGGCTATTTTACAACGATAACTGGTAAAACCAGGGAAAATCGAAGATATTGAGATCAAATATCCCCTAAAAAACGGGTAAATTATCATGTTTGTCAGGCAGACGTAGGGTAATCGTAGGTTAAACGTCAAGTTGGCCTGGAGAGCATCTGGTATATTAATAACAAAGGGCGACTTCTCTTCTTCTCCTCCTTAAGTAAAAGCCGGGGTCGGCGTCCCCGGCTTTTACTGATTCTTATAGGAAATTCCCGCTCACTTCCATTCGATTCTCCAATCTTGATTATTTTCAAACCCGTTTTAACAAGAACGGGTTTTTATTTTATAATTCACTTTATGTAACTACTCAGGCATGAGAAGAAAGTGGTCCGAATTTGAGGTAATTGCGGGT
>DAIQPZ010000038.1:0-19434 GCA_036787065.1 Anaerolineaceae bacterium | reverse complement strand
CCACAAACACCCCGCACCCCTCTTTATTGAGAGGTTACAAACCAGGTTTATTGTAAACTCGGTTTACAAAAGACTGGATAAAGCGATCCATTCACCGGGTTGATCTGAAAATTCCAGATGGTCTTTTATAATTTCTTTCTCTTCCAATTTATTAAGCGCCAGTTGGGTTTGATCCCGGTCCCAACCAAATACCTTCAACAGTTCCTTGATGGTAACCGCGCCGACCGAGTTGAGGTAGACCTCGATCAGATGGCATCTGGCTTCACGTTCCTGGATAAAACGGGCCTGTTCGGGGATTTCTGGAAAATGACGATGAACCAGATCGTGCACGTAGGCATAATGCCAGGCGCCGGCATCACAAACCCCCACGGGTAATATCTTGAAATCGATCATCAGGTCGTCTATCGCGCGGTTAAACCGCGAATTGCTCTCACGGCTGGTCAGGTGAGCCGTCTTGCGTAATGAGATGGTGTCGAGTGGTCCGCTCTTAAGCAGGGCTTCGTAGACCAGTTTGGCCTCCAGGGTCAACTGGCCGTGGCGGTATTGTTCCAGGTAATCCTCTTCGGGCGAGCCATAATTAGCTGTGAGGGCGTAGAAATAAGGGGCTGTTTCGAGTGAAATAAACGTATTACGCCGCCGGATGACCCTGGCATAATACCATTTTTTCTTGCCCAGCATCTCGTCCTTCCAGCCCCAGGTGACATGACCCGGGTCATCGTGCTCATCCGGCACCGGACGGTCGCCAGCTACGGCATTCCATAAGCTGGGCAGCAGGATGCCTTTAATCGGCCAGAAAGCGACAATGCCCCGCGCGTTGACATAATCGACGGCCTGTTCGGCAGTTGAAATTTTTAGGTCAGAATGGGTGTTGAAAGTCTGGGTGCGGTATGCCTGGATAGCATCGAACGAAAGAGTGGTCATCGTGTTATTGGCAAACTATTTGCGTTTTAAAATGGTTGTGACGATATTGGAACCACTTCCACCAATATTTTGGGCCATGCCAATCCGGGCGTCTTGGATTTGAGTCTCGCCTGCCTGCCCGCGAAGCTGCTGCACGACTTCAACCAACTGGTAAACGCCGGTGGCGCCAACCGGGTGACCCCGCGCCTTTAAACCCCCCAGAGTGGCAATCGGAATACGGCCGGATGGCCTGATCTCTCCATCCAGGGCCAGGCGAGGACCCTTGCCACGTTCGATAAACCCACATGCTTCCAAAGATAGCGCGGCCATAATGGTAAAAGCGTCATGCAGTTCGAAGAAATTAATCTCATTTGGACCTACTCCAGCTTGATCGTACGCCTGGTGAGCCGATTTTTCGGCCGCACTTAGCCAGAGGGGATCGCGGCGGCTGTGAACGGCGATTGAATCGGTGGCTGAAGCGGAACCTGCCACGGTGATCAATACCTGACCACGTGCGGCGAGGGTGTCCGCTGGCACAATGACAATGGCGGCTGCTCCATCTCCCATGGGTGAGGCATCCATCAGGTTGATTGGGTCAGAGATCATGGGCGATTTTTGATAGCCATTTTCGGTGAGGGGTTCTTGAAAGCGCGCGTATGGATTATGCACAGCGTTGGCATGTGCGTTGATCGAAAATTGGGAAAAATCACTATGTTTCCACCCGTATTCGTAAATGTAGCGTTGCATGACCAGGGCATTGATCGCCACAAAGGACAGGCCCTGTTCCAGTTCCCAGTCCGCATCGGCCGCGGTTGCCAGGTTGGCCGTGATCTCTGCGTTGGGTGAGTCGGTCATTTTCTCTGCTCCCACCACCAACGCACTTTCCATTTCGCCGGACGCCACCGCCATCACCCCTGCCCGAAAGGCAGCCCCGCCCGAGCTGCAGGCAGACTCGATATGGATGGCATCTGAATAGCGCAGCCCGATCCAATCGGCAAGCCAGGCACCCAGGTGCTGCTGGTGGTTGGCTGACCCCGACAGCATATTACCAAAAAAGATCCCATCCACCGATTCGCGCCTGGCGTCTGCCAGGGCGGTTAGTGCGGCTTCTCCAGCCAGCTCGACCAGAGATTTATCCCAATGTTCATCAACTTTTGTTTGGCCGATGCCGATAACCGCGATTTCCCGCATTTCCTGTTTTACCTTTCATAACGATTGATCTTAATTTGTCTTGTTGAACCACAAGGGGTCGATCGCTATCTTATTTCCAGTGGTATGACAAGAATAATTCGCAACTGCTTAGACTTGTATGAAACAACCCCATTTTTGAGTGTTTGCGGGTGTTCCGCACCCGCAAACACTCAAAATTCGGCAACTTTCTTACCCTGGCTGAGCAGTTACAGTAATTCAAGTTATAAAACTAGCAACCTGACAGTTTAATCACGAATAGCCATGTTATTCGGGATCCGATTTTTTGAAACTGTCAGGTAAATAGATTATAAAATATTCTCCTATCAAGAACTATCGAAAAGCCGGCAGATATGATATATCAGCGATCAATTCTCTTACATTGGAACATAGGATGAGCTGAAAAGGCTCACCGCATGAATCAAGTATAATCCAAAAGGCCAGTGGAATTCTCAGCGTGATCATTCTTCAAAAAGGCATAGGTCCTCGATGAAAAATACAGCGAAGCGTTTCAAAGGAGGGTGTCTTGCCTTATGTTTTTGTCTGCTGGCGACCGGCTGCAATTACCCCGTATCCGCCGGTTTGGCGCCCACTCGAATTCCTGAGCCTACCCAATTTTCCGCTGCCCCAACCGATCAAAACCTGCCTGACAGCCCATCCCCGTCTCCCACTTCTGAAGTTACACCCAGCCCGACCCCACTGCCTGATTTCACGATCTGGCTTAATCCAACCGCCCCAGCCGGTCTGATTTCACAAGTTACCTTGCCGGATGGTCTCCATTCCGCCAACCAGGCGAACGATGCCCTTTTTAGCCTGGATTTCGGTAATTCACCTGGTTTGAAGAAGGAGACGATTAAAAACATTGATTGGATATATGCCCTCGTGGCGCCGTTTCCCAGCCTGGTGGATGGGGTTACTTCGGATGAGTTAGCCCAGGCCTGGAAAGGCAAAGCGCAGGCCGTTTTCAAAGATAAACCTCTGCTGGTGGATCAAAATACTGAGGCAGTTTTTGAAGCCATATGGGGGCCTCCAGGCGCCAACGCGGTGCGTATCCTGCCGGCCGGCAGACTTCTAGATGAGGCCTGGAACAGCCGCCCATCCTGGGGCTTGCAGCCGTTCGAATCGCTCGAACCCAAATGGAAAGTCCTGACGGTAGATGGGCAATCCCCTTTACATAAAGATTTTGACCCTTCGTTGTATTCATTGGCCGTCCACATGGCTTTGACCGGGGAAAGCCAGGCAGCGGAACTGTTGAAAGAGGTCAAAGCTGTCGATCTGGCTGGTCTGATCCCGTCGACCAATCGCGACCCTAAAAAGATGACTATCCTGCTCATGACCGGGGTGACGGGTCTGGTGAGGGCGACGGCTGCTCGCATGGAAAAGAACGGGGTTAATTACCCCGGTCAAGATATTGTCGATTGGCTGCGCAGCGGCGACTTCACCCATATCAGCAATGAAGTGTCTTTTTCTTCTGACTGTCCCTATCCCAATGCGTCGTCTACCAGCCTATTATTTTGCAGCCGGGATGCGTATATTGGCCTTTTAGATTTTGTTGGCGCCAACATCATCGAGCTGACCGGTAACCACAACCTGGATTGGGGCAAGGCGGCGGCGCAAGCTACCCTGGATCTTTACCACCAGCGCGGATGGTTCACTTTTGGGGGAGGTGGTAACCTTGAAGAAGCCCAGAAACCGCTCTTGATCGATCACAACGGTAACCACCTGGCATTGATTGGGTGCAACCTGGTGGGTCCGGTTGGCGCGTGGGCTACCGACACGCAGCCCGGCGCAGCCCCATGTGGGGATTACCAGTGGATGCTTTCCCAAATATTAACCCTGCGATCGGCTGGCTTCCTACCGGTGGTGACTTTTCAATATTCAGAAAACTATACCGATACCCCTGGTTATCAGGAAAAGGTTGATTACCGAAAGATGGTGGACGCCGGGGCCATTATTGTGAATGGGAGCCAGGCACATACGCCTAAGAGCATGGAATTTTATGACGATGGGTTTATCCATTATGGTTTGGGCAACCTGTTCTTTGACCAGATGCATGTGCAGGTAGGCGAGAACCTGATTTCCACCACCCGCGATGAGTTTATCGACCGGCACATATTTTATAACGGTCGCTACATCAGCTCAGAGTTGTTGACCGCCCGCCTGGAAGATTTTGCCCGGCCAAGACCGATGACGCCGGCCGAACGGGCTACGTTTTTAACCACCATTTTTACCGCGAGTGGATGGTACAATGGGCCTTAAGCTGACTCCCGTTATTTAATGAGGTTAATATGACGATTTATGATGTAACAGTAGGAATCACAAACGATATGCCAGTATGGCCTGGCGACCCCGCCGTGAGCCTCGAACGAGTGAAAAAGATAGAAGAAGGCGCCAATGCCAATGCGTCGCATTTGAGTTGCGGCGTGCACATCGGCACGCATGTCGACGCGCCTTTGCATTTTATCCCTGGCCAATATGGCGTAGACCAAATGCCCCTGGATGTGTTGGTCGGCCCGGCTCTGTTGATCGAGCTGCCCGACACGGTCGAACAGATTAATGCGGACACGATCAAACAGGCGCATATCCCCGCGAATACCACGCGGGTGCTGTTCAAGACACGCAATTCGTCTTACTGGTCTCGGGGTGAAAAGACGTTCCAAACGGGTTTTTGTGGGGTTGAAGCGGATGCCGCCAAAGCCCTGGTCGACCGGGGAGTGAAACTGGTCGGGATCGATTACCTCTCGGTGGCGCCTTATAAACGCAGCCGCCCAACCCACGAAGCTTTGTTGGGCGCGAAAATGGTGGTGATCGAAGGCATGGATTTCTCGAAAGTCAAGCCGGGTGTGTACCAGCTCTGCTGTCTGCCATTAAAACTCGTCGGCACAGACGGCGCGCCAGCCAGGACGATCTTAATCGGCGATTAAGCCAGAAGTGTGTATCCGCCGTCGACAATAAGGGTCTGACCACAGATCATCGCCGCGGCGGGTGAACACAAGAAGGCTACCACCTCAGCCACATCTTGCGGGCTGGCCAATCGCCCGGCCGGCGTCCGGCTTGCAAGATCAGACAGCAGGTCATGGTTTTGAAATACGGCGAAATGCTTGAGCGCATCCGTCTCGACTACACCCGGGGCAACGGCGTTCACGATAATTTTCTTGGGCGCCAGTTCGACCCCCAGGTAACGCGTCAGAGCCTCAAGCGCTGCTTTACTGGCTCCAACGGTGATGTAATCAGGCATCACCCGGGTTGATCCGGGGCTGGAAATGTTGATGATGGCGCCGCCACCTTGCTTTTCCATCAGCGGCACAGCGCGCTGGGCCGCAAAAAGGATGGAACGCGCATTCACATTCATCGTTCCGTCCCATCCATTGGGTGTTTGCTGCAGGGCCGGACGATTAAAACCGATGGCCGCATTGTTAACCAGGATGTTTAAGTGTCCAAAACGGGTGGTTATTTCATCGAATAAGGCATCGATCCCTTCGATTTTCCCGACGTTGGCTCGAAAAATGTAGGCTTCTCTGCCCATGGCTCGGATTTCTTCCATCGTTTCCAAGGCAGGCGCCTGATTATGCACATAATTAACCATGATGTGGGCGCCCTCGCGGGCGAGCTGAAGCGCAATCGCCTTGCCAATACCGCGGCCTGACCCGGTGACTAGGGCGACTTTATTTTCCAGTGGGAGAGTTGGGTCCATGGGGCTTTTCTAATCCTGGTTCATGCATTACAACGGGTGGAAAAACCAGACTTGCCAGGGTGGTCGGGCTTTCGGATGCCAGCCGGTCGAGCCGGGTTTCTACCGCCTGGTAATCTTGAATCAACCTGGCCACATCGATTCCTCGGCACTGATCGGGAAAAGGCGCGAGCCATTCGAGGCAGCGTTGGAACATCTTGCGCGCTCCGCTAATGTTGCCTCGTTTTAAATGATAATATCCGACCGCCACCTGAAGGATACCGCGATATAAATGGCGGATCGGCCCTTTTTCATCTTTCCAGGCCGCTTCAAGGGCCTCATGCGCCTCAAAAAAATCCTGGTGGTTAAACAAATGGATCCCATGCACGGCTTCAGGATGGAGATCTCCCTGGCAATGGATGGGATCGACGGTTACTTGGGGTAGGTTGGAAGGCATGGCGGACACGCCATCATTATAGCATGCTGCATTGACCCTGCGTCCGGCTTACAGCGCCAGGCATCAACAGAATTGACCTCATCCGCAATAAAAGGTAAAATTCGCGGCACAAGGGATATGGGTTCGACAGGAGATCCAGTTTATCTGTTATGATTAATTGGTTCTGCTCAAGCTTGTATAAAAAAAACCGAATTTGAGGGTATTGCGCTTGCTTTGTAAGCGCAATACCCTCAAATTCGGGAAAACTCCCCTAATTTATTGAAAAGGACTCAGAGGCGTTCGTGTCTAGTCGTCGAAATGGATTTAACCCGGTTTGGGTGGTTGTTCTATTATTCCTGGCTGGCCTGGGCTTGATTTGGGTTAATTATCGTTCCATTAAACCCATCGCCGGACAGGATGATTTCACCACAGGTTGGGTATCTGCCAATATGTACCTGATGAAAGGCATTAGCCCTTATGATTATCGGGTCGCTCAAGAGATAGCAAGGGTTAGCTTAATCGACTCGGACCAGTCACAGGCGGCGCCCAAACCCGCGCCGTTCACCGAACCGTTTTATGCCCTGATCATTTTCGCTCCATTCAGCCTTGTGGATATCCACCTGGCCAGGGCCATATGGTTGGCTCTCATCGATATTTGCCTGGTTGTGATCATATGTGGATTCATTTCGCTTTCAGGATGGAAGCTGAAGGTTTGGGCCTTTGGTCTGGTAGTGCTTTGGGCGCTGGTCTTGTATAACGGGGCACACGCGATCTATCTTGGGCAACTGTCCGTCTTTATCATTTTCACCCTGGTCGGTTCAGCCTGGCTGCTAACCCATGGTAATGAAGAAGGAGCCGGGTTTTTATTGGCTCTTTCACTGGCAAAACCCGAATTGAGCCTCTTCGTGGTTGTTTTTATGTTTATCTGGTCCATCTCAGTCCGTCGAACCCGTTTCTACATCAGCTTTTTAGCCGGGATCGCCTTTTTATTAACCATCACCCTGATTTTAGCCCCTGCCTGGCCTCTCCAGTGGGCTGGTGCGTTGGTCAATTCTGCCGGTCATCCGGATTGGTACGACTCGGTCCTATCAAAAATGTCGTTTGCCTTGCCAGGCATTAAAAAGCCGTTGTTTATCGCTCTGCATATCTCGTTTGGGCTGTTTTTGATCATTGAATGGCTGGTTACCTTAAAGAAAAGCCCCCGGTATTTCTATTGGGCCTGGCTGCTCACGCTGACACTGTCTGCTTTGATCGTGCCAAGAAGTGATACATCGTTGAGCTTGATGTGTTTAGGGGTTGTTTTTCAAATGGCACAAGTCTGGCAGGAACGGTTTGGAAAAATTGGGGAAGTTTTGATCTGGCCGACGCTGGCCCTGGTTTTAGCCGGGTCGTGGGCATTCGTGTTTTCGTCAGGTCGGGGCTTATTGGTTGAACCGTTGATTCTGTCTACCCTTCCGCCAATTCTCAGCCTGCTGGCTTTGCTATGGATCCGCTATTGGGTGATCCGCCCATCCCGTTTGCCCCTGGAATTGATGCGGGATTTAGATTAATTGTAACTACCCGGCCACGAAGAGAGAGTTCCCGCCTTTGAGGTGTTTGCGGTTGAGAAACAACTACAAACACCTCAAAGGCGGAGCTTCTTTACGTGGGTCTGAGCAGAAACAAAATGAATTAGGCTTGAAAGGCACATTGTGCTATACTGATTTTCGGTGGGGTGATATAATCTTGGGGATTTTAAGGGTTACCAAAGAAGACCATCCCATTCGTTTCGATGAATAAAACCCGGGAGTGTAAAACATGGTCGATAATGAAGCGACAATTGAGGTGGAGCAGTACGATGCATTTCAAGAAGAAGTTGCCTCTGAGCTTGAACAGTCGCAACGCGCTTTAAAAGAAATTACTTTGATGCTGGAACAGAATCAAATTGAGTTAAATAAACTCACCCAGCGCAATACGTCGATTGTGGTTCATTTGCAGCAGGTCCAGGCGCAGTTGGAAGGATTGCCACGGGCTGATATTCGCACGGCTTATGAATCTGCATTGGATGCTCAGCAGCGCCTGTTTGGCATGCGCCATCAGCTTGAAAAATTGCAAGGCGATCAATCTCATTTGGAGCGCTATATTTCTTTATTAACCCAGACCCAAAAGATGTTTCCCGGGTCAAAACCTAACAAGAAAATTGGGAGCGGCAGTTCCAGCGCGGCCCTTGAAATGCTGATCAACGCTCAGGAAGCTGAACGACAGCGCTTATCGCGAAAAATGCACGATGGCCCGGCTCAAGCCCTATCCAATTTCATTTTGCAGACCGAAATTGCTATGCGGCTATTTGATATTGACCAGGTCCGGGCTAAGGACGAATTAATCAACCTGAAAATGGCAGCGACCAATACCTTCCAGAAGGTGCGCAACTTTATCTTCGAGCTGCGCCCCATGATGCTGGATGATTTGGGCCTGGTACCGACGGTGAAACGCTATATGGATACCTTTAAGGAGCAAACCAGTATCGAGGTTACCCTCAGTATTTCTGGAACCGAGCGGCGGCTTGAACCCTACCTTGAAGTGATGTTATTCCGCTCACTTCAAGAATTAATGGGAAATGCCGCGCGTCACAGCCAGGCGACTCAACTTAAGGTTCAGGTTAACCTGGATGATCATTCCGTCCGCATCTCCGTGGATGATAATGGGAAGGGTTTTGATCCTGAGAAAATCGGGGATAACGGTGGGATTGGGTTAAAAGTGATCAAAGAACGCGTGGATATGTTAGGTGGTCACCTTGCCATAGATTCTGTGCTTGGGCAAGGGAGTCGGGTAGAAATGGATGTGCCGGCTGTATTTGCCAGTTAACCCGATGGTCGTTTAATCTTCTCGTAAGACTGGGTGAAGGGTGAAAGTTCCCGAATTTGAGGTATAGGCGCTTACCTGGTAAGCGCCTATACCTCAAATTCGGGGTTTTTCGCAAGAGCCTGAGCAATTACAAAAAAAAATGATTAGGAGATTTAAGGTATGTCGAAAACGCTTGGTATCCTTACTGGCGGGGGTGATGTTCCCGGTTTGAATCCTGCTATGAAAGCAGTAGTCTTAAGCGCATTGGAAGCGGATTATAAGGTGATCGGCATCAGGCGTGGTTGGGCTGGTCTACTCAATTACAACCTGGACGAACCTTCAACCCACGATTATTACACTCGATATCTCTTAAGAGATGATGTGAGAACAATCGATCGCACGGGCGGTACCTTTCTGCACACATCGCGCACCAATCCACAGAATGTCCGTGCCAAAAGTGTGCCTTCATTCTTGAAGACCTCAGCGTACGGGAAAGCCATCGATGCCGAAGGTACCATGGATTACACCGATTACATACTCAAAGTAATTGATCACCTGGGGATCGATGTAATGGTTCCAATAGGGGGTGACGACACACTGAGCTACGGCGTCCGGCTGCATAGAGAAGGCATTCCGGTGATCGCCATTCCAAAAACGATGGATAACGACGTTTTTGGCACCGATTACTGCATTGGATTTTCAACGGCAGTCACCCGCAGCGTCGAATTCATCACCAATATGCGTACCTCAGTGGGTTCACATGAACGCATTGGTATTGTTGAATTATTCGGACGCAATTCCGGTGAAACCAGCTTGATCAGCGCCTATCTCTCTTATGTCGATCGCGCCGTTATCACAGAAGTCCCCTTCGATATTCACCGCCTGGCTGATTTTTTGATGGAAGATAAGCGCAATAATCCATCGAATTATGCGATTATGACCATATCTGAAGGCGGTATTATTTCAGGTGGCGATGTCATCGAGACGGGTGAGGAGGATGCCTTTGGTCACCGCAAGTTAGGTGGGGTAGGCCAGATCACCGCTGACATGATCAAGCAGTTAACCGGGCAGGACATTATGTACCAGCAGGTGGCGTACCTGATGCGCTCTGGCGCCCCCGATTCACTCGATCGAATGGTCGCCATGTCGTTTGGCAACCTGGCGGGGCAATTGATCCGGCGGCGTGAGACCGGTAAAATGGTGGCCCTGCACGGTGGAAAATATACTACCGTCCCGATTGAGATGATCTTAACCGGCAAGAAACGGGTAGACGTCCCCAGCTATTATGATGTCGATAATTATCGCCCCAAGATTAAAGATTTTATGGGCGTGCCGATGTTCTTGAGCTAATGGTTATCAGCTCATTCGTTATTTGAAAGTAACTACTCAGGCATGAGAAGAAAGTGGTCCGAATTTGAGGTAATTGCGGGTGCTCCGCACCCGCAATTACCTCAAATTCGGGGCTTTCTCTCATATGCCTGAGCAGTTACATTTGAAATTCAATTAAGCAAATAGGAGTTCCGCATGACTACACCCTTACATGAAATCCTGAGCCAGCTAGATGACAGCCTGTTGGTTGTTCAAGGCTCGGTGAAGATCAAAAATCCTGCCCGTTTCCGGGAGGTGGTTTATAAACTGGCAGAGATTTCCGCATTGAAAACTGGCCAGGAACAGGGTCTGGCGCGCTACCTGACCCGCTGCGCGGCGTTTGAGTTGGGCATTTATCCGGCTTCAATTAATTCGCTTTACCTGGCACGTGGGCGAGGCGAAATTCCCTTTACCTTTACCACGCCGGCCTTCAATCTGCGGGTTATGTCTTTCGATGCTGCGCGGGCAATGTTCCGCGCCGCCAAAAGCATGGATGCCGGGGCTTTTATTTTTGAAATCGCCCGTTCAGAGATCGGCTACACCGAGCAGCGACCTGCAGAATATGCGACCTCTATCCTGGCAGCCGCTATCGCTGAAGGTTATAAAGGCCCAGTATTCATCCAGGGCGATCATTTCCAGGTTTCGTCAAAACGTTACGGCTCTGACCCCCAGAGCGAGATTGAAGCGCTGCGCGCCCTGATCCGTGAAGCCATCGCGGCGGGTTTTTTTAACATCGATGTGGATACGTCCACCATGGTTGACCTGAACCAGGCGACGGTTGCGGCACAGCAGATCCTCAACAACCAGCTTTCGGCGATGTTTACCACCTACATCCGCGCGGTCCAGCCGCACGGCGTTGAAATTTCTATCGGCGGCGAGATCGGTGAAGTGGGCGGGCACAATTCAACCGAAGAAGAACTGCGCGCTTACTTAAATGGTTTCCAGGGTGAGCTCAACAACCAGATCACCGGGATCAATGGGTTGAGCAAGATCAGCATCCAGACCGGAACATCCCACGGTGGGGTTGTTCTGCCAGATGGCACAATCGCCCAGGTCAGCGTCGATTTCGATACCATGCTCAAACTAAGCCGGATTGCCCGCAATGATTACGGACTGGGTGGCGCTGTGCAGCACGGCGCGTCTACCTTGCCAGAGGATGCATTTGGTAAGTTTGTCGAGGCGGAAGCCTGCGAAGTTCACCTGGCGACCAATTTCATGAACATGTTCTATGATTTGATCTCAGATGATTTCCGCAAAGAGATCTATGCCTTCCTGGACGAGAAATTCGCCTCGGAACGCAAACCCGAGATGACGGACGAACAGTTCTACTACAAGACTCGCAAGAGCGCCGTGGGTCCTTTCAAAGCCAAATCCTGGCATATGGAGCCTGAGTATAAAGAGAAAGTCAATAAAGCCTGGGAAGCCCAATTCAAGAAATTGTTCCACCTGTTAGGCTTGGAAGGCACGAAAAAGTACGTCGATAAGTGTATCCAAACCGTGGAAGTAAAACCCGACCTGAAATATTACCTGGGTGAAGCTGCCACCGCGGAAGATGTGAGCGACCTGGCCGATTAACTTTGAAGGCAATAGATATTAGTTGATTCGTGATGGGATGGGAGCCGAAAAACTCCTCTCCCATCTTTTTATTCGAGGAAGGGTGTGTATGCCAAGGGCCGATCAGGGTGTGCTCAAGGACCGTTTTACGGTCATCCCCAGGACTTTATTGTTCATCACCAGGGGGGACGCTGTTTTATTATTAAAAGGCGCTCCCACCAAACGCTTATGGGCCAACCAATACAACGGCGTCGGCGGGCATATTGAAAGAGGGGAAGATGTGCTCAATGCCGCCCGGCGCGAGCTTCTTGAAGAGACGGGTTTGACCGTGGATGCTCTCTGGTTGTGCGCGGTCATCATGGTAGACGCGGGCGAGGATGTGGGCATCGCGATTTACGTGTTCAGGGGAGAAAGCCAGACAGGATCTCCGGTGCCATCCCACGAGGGAACCCTCGAATGGATCCCGAAGTCCGGCCTGGCGCAGGTTCCCCTGGTTGAAGATCTGCCCATCCTGCTTCCCAAAATCATGGCGCTTACCCCCGGGCAGCCCCCCATTTCGGTGCGGTACGATTATGACGAGAAAGATACCTTACGGATTCACTGGGGGTAGTGCTTAATTGGGCATAAATGAATTTATGGTAGGTGTAGGGGCGACCCGCTCTTGAAGATCGATGCAAATGTAGACCAGGATGGGTCGCCCTTACGCATGCGAGACGACCCGCTCTTGAAGATCGATGCTAATGTAGACCAGGACGGGTCGCCTTTACGCGTGCGAGACGACCCGCCCTTGAAGATCGATGCTAATGTGGACCAGGATGGGTCGCCCCTACGCGTGCGAGACGACCCGCCCTTTCGATATTTAGCTGTTAACCGCTGGCAGCACTTTGTCGATCAGCAGCTCGAGCATATCCATCTTGGGAAAATCAACGCAATCGAGCATGAACGTATCCACCCCCAGGTCAATAAACCGGCGCATTTGATCGACTACCTGGGTTGGCGTGCCGACAAAGCCAAAATCCTCAGGGTCCTTACCGGAAAACCGGTCGCCGGCCAGCGCTTCGGCCTCCGCCTGGCTGGGCGCGCAGGCGCAGCCGCCGCCCCAGGATCGCCCCAAAGTGGAAGGATCGCGGCCCAATTCCCGACAGGCTTGATCGATTATGGCAGACATACGCCGGTAAGGTTCAACCCCGGTTGACGAAACATTCCACATATCGGCAAACCTGGCTGCCAGGCGCAGCATTTTGGGCTTGAACGCGCCCACCATGACCGGTGGGAGTGGTTCAGGTTTTCGATATACCCTACGCCCTGCTCTTGCCGGACCCATCCGGTGGTCATAATTAAACCAAAATTAACAGGCATCTACTTTTCCCTGGTGCGCTCTTACACATTCGGCGTATTGCCGTCACCTGGCGCCTGTTTGTGCTGGTAAAAGACCAGAAGCGTGCTCCCGTAACGCCTTTGTTCGAACTCGTTGAAATGGCTCAGGGTTAACGCCTGGTATTCGATCGGGTCAATCTGGACGATGATCCAGCCATCTGGCGCCAGCCATCCCGGGTTGGCGTCCAGGGCAGTCATCATCTGCCGCCAGAGGTCTTTATATTGGGGTGGGGCGATGAAGATGTAATCGAACGGACGGTCGGGCGCCTGCCGGATAAGCGTGAACGCATCGCTGTGCAGCACCTCAGCAAGGGGGTTAAACCCGGTGTGTTCCAGGTTGGATTTTACTGTCTGGACAGCCGGTCGGTTTTTATCGTTGAAACGGGTAAAGGCCGCGCCCCGGCTGAGCGCCTCGATGCCCACGCTGCCAGTCCCGGCAAATAAATCCAGGAAGGTCGCATCCACCACATCGTTAGCGAGGATGTTAAACAGGGCCTCTTTCACCCGGTCGGTGATGGGCCGGGTAATGTCGCCGGGGACATCCTGGATCCGGAACCCGCGGGCCTTGCCTGCAATGATCCTTGGGCTGCTCAAAATTAACCTTTCGTACCACGCGTCGTTTGGATCGCCGCCAGGATGTTCCCCCTGGGCGCGGTGACCGGAAGAACGCAGCCGGTACCCAGGATGAAGCGTTTACCACCGGTAGATTGAATCGCTTCACGTGATTCTTGTTCGACTTGTTGGGGTGTGCCTAACACCATGGTTTCCCACTGGCGCAGCCCGCCGCAAAAAACACCTCGGAAGCGCGTCATGGCCTGGCTGAGCGAAGGTGCTGTCTGGCGGTCGTGCCAGTTGATGATGGCAACCGGGTAATCCGCGACCCGGTCGAACATCACGTTTTCACCGTGTAGGTGAAGCATGTTGCACCACGATCCGCGCACGGCGTCCAATACCTGCAAATCATACGCCCGGCCAAAATGGTCGAATTCTGTTTCGGAAAGCAGCCCGTATTGGGCGTGCTGCTGTGCGTAGAAAACCCCGGCAATCCCGGTTTTTATCGCCTCAGCGATGAAGCGCAGGGTGGTTTCCGTGATCGTTTTCAAACCCGTGTGCAAAGCTTCGGGATGAGTCCGCAAATGTACCTGCAATTCATTGCGCCCGACCAGGTTCTTGGCCTGGGCCAGAGGACTGAATACCGTTTGCAGAACGGGCGTGCCCGACCCCAATGCCTTGGTGATCTGGGATAAGCAGGCAATCTGGCCTGCCAACCATCCTTTTTCTGGATTTAAGGGTTGGAGCGCCGCCCAATCTTCAGGTCTTTGAATGATCGGAGTGAGATAATCGCGGGTCCCTTCCGGATTGCCGGCCCAGCGGTCCTGGGTGCCCCAATCCTTCAAACAAAATGAAGAAGATGGAGTGACTTTTACCAGGTCAAAATCAAAATCTTGCTGGAAGGCAAGCGTTGATGCGGCCAGTCCTGAGGGAGTTTGGTCGTCTACAGGAAAGTGGCGCCAAAAAGCGACCGGCGTCTGGTCAAGTGTTTGCCCGGCAAGACAATTTTCAAGCCTTTCCCGGTGGCTGGCAGTTTTCTTTATCATTTGGCCCTCGCTGAAGTCGTTATGTCGTATTCAGTAAAAGACTTAAAGGTTGTTCTCAGTTCTTCTTCTTCAGCTTCCTGGTTGTGAAAATATTCCGAGATAAATTTGGAGCGGCGCAGGCGCAGTGACATCGGGGCGACCATCTGGAGGTCTTGAAAAGTCACCTGGGTGCGGGCATCCGCGGCTGCGCAAGCCCTGGCGGCTTCAAGCATGGTGATTTCAGCGCGAAGTGAGTCGATCTTCAACGATTGGACCATGGCGATTCCCTGGCGGGCAACCTCTTCGGATAACTCGACCCGGGTTAGCAGTCCGCGCGCTGTCTGAATTTCTTCCCGGGCGATCTGGGTGGCGTCAGCGTATTGAGCGATCATTCCACGTGGGTTGTTGCGATAAGTACGGACGCGGCGGTAGGCCTCCAGGCGTTCCGACGGTTCGTCCAGCCCGTGCACAAGGAGCCGCAGTCCGAACCGGTCCATAATCTGAGGACGCAGGAACCCTTCTTCCGGGTTCATCGACCCCATCAGGTTAAAACGGGCGTGAAACGTGGCAGACATTGGGCCGCGGCGCACGGTATAACTGCCTGAGGCAGCCGCATCCAGAAAAGCATCCACGATCTCGTGATTGAGTAAATTGATTTCATCCACGTAGAGAATATTCTGATCGGCTTGAGCGAGCAGTCCTCTTTTCAAGCGCAGGCGGTCGTGGATTAAGGCGCGTTCATCCAGGCCACCGACCACGTCATCCAACGCCGCATTCAAGGGCAGCTCAACCAGGCGGACCCGGTCTGGCCCGGTTAAGGGCAAGCCAGCCGCATATTTTTTAGTGCACTCCGGGCATATGGCGTCCAGGCCGCCCGCTTCCACATCTTCAGGCAGGCAGCCGTAAAAACATAAGCTGCGTTCAACGCCGGGTAGCAAATCTAAAAGGCTGCGAACGGCGGTGGTTTTGCCGGTGCCCCTGGGTCCGATGAGCAAGACGCCCCCTAGCATGGGATTGATCAGGCTCAAAAGCAGGGCCAGTTTCATTTCTTGCTGTCCCACCAGGGCCAGGAAAGGAAATGGAAGGTTCTCCGCCAGACCTGCTTCACCGTAATCACCCGACTCCTGGATATTACGGCCACATACCATGTCGACCAATTCGCGCAGAGAGCGGATCCCATTGGTGACCAGATCCCCTCCAGCGTTCTCTTCGGTCTGGCTGATAGCATCGTTAGATAAATCAGAAGCTAACCGGGTCGGTTGGCGATCATTCAAACTATCCATGAACTTATTCCTTATCTTGCGGCTACATCCGAATAGGTATAGAAACGATTAGCAAAAAAGTTCCACAGCATCACGACGCCGACGACAAAGGCCAGGGCGATATTGTTGCCCAGGAAGGTCGAGGTCATAAAAGCGGGGATATTGGCCGGGAGAGACAACCGGCTGAAAACCTGCACCGTCTTCGGCCCAAGCCAGGCAAACAGGGGCGTCCGGATACCCAAACCAATTAAATTGATAAAACCAAATTGTGCTACCTGGTTGGCGAGCTTTTTGCTGCGCGAATCCGGATAGGTCCAATAACGGTTCCAAACGAAATTACTGATCAGAGCCAGGGAGAATGAAATCATACTGGCAATGACGGAGTGAATCCCAAGAAATTTGGTCATGATATTAAAAGAGCCAAAATCGACAATAAAACCGATCACCCCAACAAAAGCGAATCGTAAGAATCGTCCTCTTTCTATGGCATTCGAAATAATCATAAAAGTTCCATCTTCTGTTTAAAGTATGGGATCGTTAATGACAATCCTTCTTCAAGGGATATTTTGGGTTCCCAACTTAATAGCTCACGGGCACGGGTGATATCGGGCTGGCGGCGCTGAGGGTCATCACCCAGGCGTTTATCCGGTTTTAAGATGACTCCGGCTTTATTACCGGTCAGCCGGTTGATCGTCACTGCAAACTCCAGTATGCTGGTTTCAGCCGGGTTGCCGATGTTAACCGGCATGTGTTCTTCCGACATCATCAAGCGTGTGATGCCTTCGATCAGATCATCCACAAAACAGAAACTGCGGGTCTGACTTCCATCACCAAAAATGGTCAACGGCTCACCCCGTAAAGCCTGTTGGATGAAATTGGGCACGACCCGACCATCATCCAGGCTCATTCTGGGACCGTAGGTGTTAAATATGCGCACAATGCGCGTGTTGACTCCATGGTAGCGGTGGTAAGCCATGGTGAGCGCCTCGGCAAACCGTTTGGCCTCGTCATAAACAGAGCGCGATCCGATCGGGTCGGCATGTCCCCAATAGGTCTCTTTTTGGGGATGCTCTAATGGGTCACCATAGATTTCACTGGTAGAAGCCAGCAAGAAACGGGCGGTTTGGGCAATGGCTACGCCAAGGGTGTTGTGTGTGCCAAGCGCCCCGGCCTTCATCGTCTGGATTGGCAGGTTAGGATAGCCCAGGGGTGACGCCGGGTTGGGGCTGGCAGGTGATGCAAAATGCAGAATAAAGTCCACTCTCCCCGGAACGAAAATAAAATCTGAGACATCATGCCGGATAAATGAGAAATTTTGGTTGCCTGCGAGGTGGGCTAAATTTTCCGGATTCCCGGTGATAAAGTTATCCATGCCAATGACCTGGTGCCCGAGACTGACTAACCTGTCAGTCAGGTGTGAACCCAGGAAACCGGCTGCGCCAGTAATTAAAATGTTCATGATTTCTCCTATAAATTTAGTTATTATTTCCAGTCGATCCGTGTGGTTAACCCATCGCCAGTAATTTGGTGGATATCCCCACCCGTTTCATCGATCATCCAGATATTACCCTGATATTTCACAGCGATAAAACGTGTAGAAGATTTGGCAGGAGACCATACAACGGTTTGCGGTTCAATGCCAGAAGCACCGTCGGCGGGAAAGACTGTTTTCTTATTCGATCCGTCTTGATCCATGATCACGAGCCGGTAATGGCTCGTATCGCTTTGATCGGGAAAGATTGCCTGAAGTAAGGCGATGGGATATCCGGCGGGGGGGTCACCCGGGGCTGCCACCGGATAAGCAAACATACCACTGCGTTGGATCAAGGGTAAGGCCGGACCCCCGGTGAGGGGTAAGGCTAACAAATTGAATACCGGTGAATTTTCAGCCGAGCCCGCATTAGAACCTTCGGGATGAATGACTGTATACAGCGTTTTACCTTCATTGCCCCAGGTAAGTCCCGGCACCCAGGCCCAATCGCTGTGTGTTTGCAAGGGCGTAAGGGGCATTTTGGGGAGGAATGCCCCGTTAGTTAAGTTAATCAGGCCGACCCCATCCGGGCGGGCATAAGCCAGTTTTGATCCATCGGGTGACCAGGCAAACGTAGCGCCCCACCACCCATACAACCCGCCAGAATTTGTCGCAATCACCTCTTTGGGGGCCGCAACCGATCCATTCGCTTTGAAGGTTAATAATTGAAGGTCATTATTGGCCTGCCAGCCGGGTGCGGTTGGACGGGGCTCAACGGTCGAATAAGCCACGGTCAACCCCTGTCCCGGCACCCAACCGGCATAGTTCTTAATGTTCTTCACCCTCAGATCGATCGGTTTTGCGGTGGCATCATCCACATTGATTACCCATAAGGTATTGATGTTGTCTTTACCGTCTTTCCCTGCTTTTCTGGAGTACAACAGCCAGGCTCCATCCGCGGATAAGGTGAATATGTCTCCATCCAAATCAGCGGAAGTAACGATGGGCCGGCGGTTGCCCGTCGTATCCTGCATCACCCAGGCATTCCCCGCGATCAGGTAAGCCAACTTGCCGGTGATGGGTACCGGGGAAAAGGGCGCCTGGATACCGACCATACTGATTTCGGGAACGGCCTCTTTTACGATCACCGATTTGAATTCAGTTTTTGAGACCTCAACCCCATCTTCAAGCACGGTCCGGTAAGTGATCTCTTGCGTTCCATTGACACCTGGCTGGATCAATAGGGTCTGCCCGCTGGTCAAGGATTCATTTTTAACCACCTGGTGTTCAAAGGGAATGATGACATCGGTGACATCAAAATTTTCTTTGACCCGGATCAACTTTACGGTCGCGCCGTCGGTTAAAATAGTATAAGCCGGTGGAGTGGTGCGGTCCAGGTTGCCCAGGGTGATCCCGGCCTGAGTCAGCACCTGTTGGACGGAGGCGCCGGCCGGCATAGAGAACGTTTGTGTCTTCCCATCCGCTGTGAAGTTAATCTTAATCAGACTCTGCGTCACAGCGGGTGAAGCACAACCGGACAATGCCATGCCGGCGATCAGGACGAAAAATGTGATGATAAAAAAAAGGCGTTTGATTTTCCCACTCATTTCAGGTTTACAACACCCGCTGTCAACCATGGTTATTCAACATCAATTGCTCACCGCTATCTTGGGTCATTGGATATTGCCGTGGTGAAGCCCCACATTTTGGGGTGTGAGCGTGCGTAGGCACGCTCACACCCCAAAATGTGGGGCTTCCCCGGTAATTCCTGGAGAACCGCTCTCTTTGCCATAACCATATATCGAGTA